>CAVOBC010000127.1:0-11984 GCA_963693635.1 Gammaproteobacteria bacterium
CGCACGTATTGACCCGTCAGCAAGCCGCCCGCGAGCGGACTCCACGGAATCGTCGCGACACCGTATGTCTCCGCCATCGGCATAAGCTCGCGCTCAACCCGGCGGTCAAGGAGGTTGTAAGGCTGCTGCTCGCAAATGAAACGATTGAGATGGTGCTTCTCGGCAGCCCACAGTGACTCCACAAACTGCCACGCCGCAAATGTTGAGGTGCCGATGTAACGAACCTTGCCCGCCCGGATGAGGTCGTCGAGCGCGCGCAGGGTCTCGTCAATCGCCGTATCCGGCCGTGGCCGGTGGATCTGATAGAGGTCGATATAGTCTGTCTTCAGTCTTGTCAGGCTGGCCTCGCAAGCTGCAATGATGTGACGGCGGCTCGCGCCGCGCATGTTGGGGTCGTCGTCTGCCATCGCGCCGTGGAACTTGGTCGCCAGCACCACGCGATCGCGCTTGCCATTGCGTGCGAGCGCCTCACCGGTGATGGTTTCGCTGCGGCCGCGCGAATAGACGTTGGCGGTGTCGATGAAGTTGATGCCGGCATCCAGCGCACGATCGACCATTGCGTACGCGTCGTCCGGTTCCGTGCGCATTCCAAACATCATCGCGCCCAGACAGAGATTGCTGACGCGCACGCCCGTGCGGCCCAGAAGGCGAGTTTCAATTGTCATGGCAAGCTCCGAGCAGTGAATTAGATTGGTGACTATACGACGACACGACGCTGGGCGAATGCTCTTCGTACCGGATAGGTCTGCCCGTTTCTAAACCCCATGTTGGCCGCAGACGTCCTACCCATCTTCGTCCCTCCTCGTAGCGACCTCTATATGCACGTCTACATACACGTCGATATGCACGTCGATATGCACCTTCTATGCTTCAGCTTCTCTGGCGCGCCTTCATATGGGGCGCGCCATCCATCGGCGCGCACATATACATCGCGCCTTCTATCTTGCATAGCGCAAAGCCCATCTTCTAAATCACTTCAGCAAAATCCGGGGATCACCCAATGACGCAATCGAAAAACCTCGGCAAACACGGCTGGACAGCCCGAAGCCACGCGCTCGCTGTGCTGCTTGCCGCCACATTCGTCGTCTTCGGTGCGAACGTGACGTCTGCCGCGGATGACCCTGACCCTGTACTCGGCCAATGGACGTCCGGGGACTCGGCCATCGAAATCACGGAATCGAACGGCAAGCTGACCGGCAAGGTCATCGCCATACTTCGCCCGGTCTACGAGGAAGGCGAGGAACTTGGCCCGCCGGGCGCGGCGAGAACCGACCAGCGCAATCCAGACCCGGCACTAAAAGTGCCAGCCGATCCTTGGCATGGAATTGTTGACCGACTACCGAATCAGGGACGGCAAGTGGAAAGGCAAGATCTACGATCCCAATTCCGGCAGCACCTACTCGTCGACCATGCAGGTTGACCGCGAAGGCAACCTCAAGATGCGCGGCTATATTGGTTTTGCGATGTTCGGCAAGACCGCGATTTTCGAGCCCGCGTCATCGTGCAAGCCGCACATCATCGAGATGTTTGCCATCGCAGGTCGTGCACTCGCCGGGTGCAGATGTGGCGACGACGCTCAACGCCCGAATTAGTGGCACCACTGTGCCCCCACTTAAGGCACTACGCCGACGTGCTGGGTCGACGCCGCCCGACCCATCAAAAATCAATCTTGGTGTGCGGACTCCGAAGAGACGAAGCTACAAGGTGCACGCCACACCGCTGTGAGCGAATCGATGACGGCCGTCAAGACCCGTCCGATGCAGACCGCTCTTAACGTTTGTTTCGCGGCCGAACCCAGGTGGACACGCCTTCGCTGCTGACTATCAACGAGCCCCCGAGACGTTCTGGCTTGGTCCGGACCTCATCGCCGACGTGGATGCGGACCCTGCGAGCTCTACGTTGAATCCACGTGTCACCGTTGGCCAACACGAAGACCATTTTTCACCCTTCAGTCCCCGAATCGCGTTCACGCGCGATGCCGTTACATCCGCCGCTCGCGGTGCGGTCTTCGCGGGCCCATCCACGGTCTCCGGTTCTTTGATATCAGGTTGGCTCATCACAGTTTCAGGTGCGCCCTCTTCCACCCTCGCCGTGGTCGCATTAATCCGCGAGTCCGGGGACGGCCGAAGGGGTCCTGGACTCTTCTTTAAGTAACGCTCGCTGCGCGGATCTTGAGGGGAAGGCAAGATCAAAGCATGCAAGCCTTGTCGCATCGACGGTGATTTCAGCGCATTGCTCCGGCTCCTCCGCGACCGCTGCCAGACTCAACATGGCGACAAACACCCCGGTCAGCGCTGGGGACACAAATGTTGGAATAGCACGAAGATGCGAGCCACTTACCGATTCTTGTCCCTTCGATAACCTCGTTTGACTCAAATCACATGCAACATCCGACGCCCCGCCCGAACGGTACCGCAGGCGCACCGGGTTGGCGAGGACGACGCGCCCATCGTCCGTCCCTCCTGCCATCGATACCTCCACGACTTCTACCCGGCCAGCAATGAGCCACCGCGAATCTCGAGGGGAAGTGCAGACGTTTCCCTGGACCGCGGCACGCTCTATCAGGGTGCTGAAAAAGTGCTTTCCTGCACTTTTTCAGAGTCGCGGGCCTCAGCCCGCTCGCGACAAATCAACGACTTAGGTCGTCGATTTGCGGCAGATGCCATCCATGGCTCGCGAAGCGAACGTGAAATCCATGTATCGGTCCAGCAGACTGCTTTTTCAGCAGCCTGCTATGATGCCAGCATGCCGCTCAACGACTTTGACACACCAACCGCCTGGCGGATCGACCTTGATGAACGCTGGCCCGAGCGCCTTGCGATCAAGCAGGCCGTGCTCGACCGGTTGTCACAACACGTCGCAGAAAGGGAATCTGCCAAGAGGCCCCTGCGGGTCCTCGAACTGGGCGTCGGTGATACCGAGATGCTCGGCAAAGTGGCGGGTGCATTCGATTCGGCAGAGTTGGTTGGGCTTGATCTCAACAAACAACTGTTGAAGCACGGTCAGGCGGCGCTCGGAGATCGCGCGACCTTCGTGCACCAGGACTTGCGGCTACCGTTTGACCATGCAATAGATACTCACTTTGATATCGTGTACACCTTCCAAACGCTGCATGATCTTGGCGGGCGCAACCAGCTTCAGTCGATCTACGAGACCGTCGGGACCCACCTCGTTCCTGGCGGCCTGTTGGTGAATGCAGATTTCGTCGAGCCCATGCCCCACGACGATGCCGCGAACCCCAGACGCTTCCCGGCGAGTGTGCACATCGAGATACTGCAAAACCTGGGATTCACCGACTGCGGTCTCTACACCCGTGAAGGGGCGATCGGTTGCATAGCTGCACACAAGCGCGCCCTTTGATGGCCCGTTAGTTCTTGTCGCGTTGCGAGCAAACCTCGCAGTTTCTTGCCGAAAATAGCAGTGCATCCCCGCACCGCACGCGCCAGTCAGGGGCGACTAACGTCCCTTCCACTCGGGATCTCGCTTCTCTGCGAACGCGCGAGGTCCCTCCAGCGCATCTTCCGAACGTTGCCATCGATGAAAGGCCGGGTAACTGGACTGGTTTGATATCGCCGCGTCGAGACCAGGCTCCGAGAGGCCCATCAGGATTGCCTCCTTCGAGGCGGCAAGCGCCAGCGGCGCGCACCTCAGCATCTGCGAACACCAATGCTCAACCGTTGCGTCGAGCGCATCCGCCTTCGTGACTTCATTGACAAAGCCCATCTCGAAGCCACGGGCAGCGGTTATCCGTTCAGCCGTCAGCACGATCCCCATCGCCTGCTTCAAACCCACCTGCCGCGCCAGTCGATGCAGTCCACCACCGAGGGCGACCGACCCGACCAAAGGCTCTGGCAGTCCAAAGGTCGATCGCGAAGTCGCAATGATCACGTCACAGGCAAGCGCAATCTCGAAGCCACCACCGAGCGCATAGCCGTCAACCGCCGCGATGACCGGCTTGGCAAGGTCAAACCGTTCGATGAGGCCCGCGTACCCGTGCTCTGGATACGGCACGCGACCACCTGCAGCAATCGCCTTCAGATCACTGCCCGCGCAGAACGCCCGACCCTCACTGCCCTTAACAACGGCGACGTACTGCGCCGCATCGCTCGCGAATCGATTGAACGCGTCCTCAAGCTCTGCGTGCATTTCGGGATTGATGGTATTCATCGCCTCAGGACGATTGAGCAGAATGTACGTTATGTGATCCGTCGCGCTGACATCTATGAAGCGGTAGTCCAAGGTCATCCCCTGTTTGATCGAGTTTATCCGCCGCTAGGGCGGCGGCGTTACCAACCCGGCAAACAACCTGGCCTCGCGGACCCTCGTTGTCGCCTGAGGCAGCGAGCTTAGCAGCACGGCACCTGACCGGTGCGCGTTTGACCAGCCTCGTCAGCGAATGCACTATGAGGCTCTTACGTTTCATTACAATCGGGTGAATCGAGATGAGCCAGATCACATTGACACCAATTGCAGGCAAGCGCTTCGGGGCCGTGGTCACAGGCGTCAAGCTTGCACACATCACCGACGACGACCTCACGGTCGTCAAGGCCGGGTTTCTCGAGCACGGCTTTCTCGTTTTTCCACGGCAGTTTCTCTCGGACGCAGAGAACATCGCCTTTGGCCAGCACTTTGGCGAACTGGAATTCGGCGCGGCGCCCATGGCGAATCAGGAAAAGCGCGAGGACGGCAGCTACGGCAAGATTTATGACATCGAGACCCAGCGCATGCGCACCAACGTCGGCAACGAGGCCTGGCACACCGACTCGACCTATCGGCCCATCAGCAGCAAGTGCGCCATGCTCTCCGCTGTCACCATTCCGGCAACGGGCGGTGAAACCGAACTTGCAGACATGCGCACAGGGTACGCCGCTCTGGATGCAGCAACGAAGGATCGCATCGCCTCGCTCGCGGCCTATCACTCCACCCAGTTCTCTCAAGCGAACGACGTTGGCAACTTCCCGCCGGCCGAGGCAGGCACCATCTACCACGGCGAGGCCTACCTCAGGGCGCTCGTAAAAACCCACCCAGAGACCGGCGTCGCCAATCTCTTCGTAGGCCGCCACGCATTCGGCATTCCTGGGCTTGCGCGCGATGAAAGCAGGCAACTCCTGCGGTCCCTGGTTGAATTCGTCGTTTCTGACGAGCAACGTGTCTACACCCACAAATGGCAGGTCGGTGACACCCTTTTCTGGGACAATCGCGCTTTGCTACACCGGGCGAGGCCTTACGACTACACCGAGGCTCGCGTTCTGACCGGTACACGCGTCGGCGGCGATCCTGCCTCGGAACTTGCGTACTACCCCACCGACCCAGGGGCCGAAGCCGGCCGTGCAGCACTCATTGCAGAGCTTGAGATCCAACGTCAGGCGTGGGCTGCCCGGGGCGGCGAGACCGCGGTGGCGGGCTAACCGCACAATCTGCCGTGAGTTCCCCGCGCGGCTCGGTGTAGGTTTCGAACACGCGCTCGAAGCGATGCGACACCTCGTCATAATCCGGAATCCGATCCTGTGGCAAGCCCCAGGTGACCACATTGTAGAGTTGGCGCGGTTCCGAGAATATCTCGGGTACATCAAACCCCCACCCGCTGTGCAGCGTCAGGCCCGCCTGATGTAACCGGTTTTCAACCGATTGATGAATCGAGCCTGTCCCCGTGTGCCGACCTGAACTCTCGTAGTAAAGAATCTGCGGCAGTTTGCTAGTCCATGCGGGGATCGGTTCCTCCATCGGCATGAGCCCAACCATCGCACCGCCAGGACGCAGCACGCGCCCGGCATACGCAATCCAGTGCAGGGGCCCATGGCGCGAGATGATCATGTCGAGCGACTGATCTTCCGCCGGCAGGTGAATGCCGCCGTCTTCGCTGCTACGCGCGTCATGGGTCAGATAGGAAACATTGGTCGCACCGGCCGCCTGGGCATTGCGTTGGGCGACTTCAACGTAACTGTGGATTCGATCGTAGGCGACGATGTGATCACAGTCACTCGCCAACAACAGCGCCACGCCGCCATGACCACAACCGACGTCCATGATCTGCGAGGTTGGCCCCAACTTGCCACGGACGAGGTCAAGGTACGCCTGTTCACCGTCCCCCACACCGATGGTCGAACGCCACGGGTAATAGTAGCCTTCCTGAACCTCGGAGAGTCGATCGTACCGGTCGTCGGAGTGGGGCCCGCGGGATACTCAGTTCAGCCATGCTTGGTCGCTCCCTCTTGGCGTCAAGTTCACCAGATACGAAGTCTCATTGCGTCAAATGACGTTACCGCCGGACCCATGCAACGGCTACTGTTGGCAGCGCTCGGTCAGCAGCGCTCGAAGGCACGCGCGTCATCCGCCGAGGTTGGGTTGGGCAACCGGCACACCCACGCGCCGCTCTTGTTGGCGGGCAAAACCAGGACGTGAACCCGCTACCAGCATCTCACGGTGCCAGATTACCGCGCTGGCGCACAGGGAACTCTCGGCAGCCTATTGCTTTAGTTCCATGAAGGGTTGTCAATGATTCCACCAGGCGCGATCCGAGAATGCCCGCAAATCGATTTCATGCGTCCACGCAGACCGATGCTGACCAGCAACGTGAAAGTACGTGTCCGCAATCTGAGCTGGCAACATCAGGCCGTCATGTTCCATTCCTTTAGTCTCGCGCAATTGTTGAAATTGCTCCGGCCCCAACATTTTGCCCAACGTGTCGGGTGCATCTACGGCGCCGTCAATGATGAAGTGCGCCACGTGAATACCTTTGGAGGCGAACTCCGCATTGAGCGACTGACACAACATGCGCCGGCCGGCCATCGCGGATGCGTGTGAGTGCTGACCTGCGTTGCCACGCACCGCGGCAGTCGCCGAGGTCACGAGGATTGTGCCTTTGCCGCGCGCCTCCATTGCCGGACAAACTGACGAAGCCAGGCGGAAGAGGCCAAAGGCGCCGAGCCGCCAGCCCATCTCGAACGCCCTTGGCGTCGTGTCCGCGAGTGATCGATTGCCGATCTGGGCACCCAGGTTGTAAACGGCGACCTCAATCGGGCCGATCTCCGCTTCAATCTCACGCACCAGTTCTTCGATGCTGTTCTCGGTCACGGCGTTGAGCATGAAACCGGATGCGGTACCGCCACCCGCTTCAATCTCAGCGACCATGCGCCGCAAGCCTTCGTCGTCGCTTCGACGGGCCAGGCAGGCGTGATACCCCTCCACGGCGAATCGTTTGGCAACATTGCCACCAATACCGGCTCCGGCTCCAATCACGAGGCAAACGGGCTTCACTCTCATCTCCTTTTCCTAGTCAGGGGGGTTATCGGACCAGCCCTGAGGGTTCGGGCTGCTTCCACCGGAGACGAATCTCACGGGTCCTCGACAATCCTTACACATGGGGCGAATCCCCTCAACGTCGGACCTGCGCAACTACAACACGTTCAAGAATGGCAGGACGGGCGACGACAATGACAAGCGCTGTCCTGCCCGCACAAAGCGTGACAAACTTTGAACGCATCTGACGATAACCACCTGGGAAACCTTCGCAGCAGGAGACAAGCGATGGACGGCATACACGATCTTGGGGGCAAACACGGCTTCGGGACGCCCGTCCGTGAAACGGTAGAGCCCGCTTTTCACGAACGCTGGGAGGCGTCCGTGTTTGTCATGATCCAGGCCGCTTTCGGCGCGGGTCTGATCGGCAACACGGACCGGTTTCGACATGCCATCGAGCGCATTGACCCGGTCGCCTATCTGACGCACGGCTATTACGGACGCTGGCTGGGTGCGCTCGAAACGATGCTGGTCGAAAACGGTGATGTGACGCAGGCCGCAATCGACGAGCGCACGATTGACCAGCGCACAATTGACCAGCCCACGATTGACCGACCTGCAAATGCGGCACGCTCACAAGCACTGGTCGCAGCGCGGCCAAACGCGAGCCCGGATCCTCACCCCGGACCACCCGCCGCCCGCGGCAGTCAGCGACCCGTCGCAACCCCGGCGCAATTCGCTGCAGGCGATATGATCAGGACCATTAGCGACGTCGTTTCCCAACATACCCGGCTACCCGCGTACGCCCGCGACAAGCCAGGCCGAGTTCTTTCCCTGCACGCAGGATGGGTCTACCCAGACACTAACGCTCACGGCAAAGGCGAGCACCCCCAACATCTGTATACGGTCGCGTTTGCCGCGGCCGATCTTTGGGGGGCCGCTGCGGATCCCGCACTGACCGTTTGTCTCGATCTTTTCGAGCCCTACCTCAGGACCGCTCAAAGCACAAAATCTACGGACAACCAAGATGACTGAATCCACTTCCGCTGATTCCCCGGGCAAGCAACACCACCCCCAGCCAGATGAGAAGCATGCCCATTCGCATCCCAGGCACACCGCTCAGGAACTGCGGGCAGAAGCGCTCGAAGCGCTCCTCATTGAAAAGGGGCTCATCACAGCGGACGCTGTCGACGCCGTTTTGGCCCAGTACAACGAACGGGTCGGTCCACTTAACGGCGCACGCGTGGTCGCGCGCGCATGGAGCGATCCAGGCTTCAAAGCAGCGCTGCTCGACGATGGCACAGCCGCAATCGAGGGCTTCGGCTTCGAGGGTGGTCAGGTCGAAAAACTGGTGGTCGTCGAGAACACCGACGACATCCACAACGTGGTCGTGTGTACGCTGTGTTCCTGCTATCCCTGGGCGGTACTCGGACTGCCACCCCGGTGGTACAAGGACCCCGCCTATCGCTCGCGCATCGTCCGCGAACCGAGACAGGTGCTTGACGAAATGGGCCTTGCGTTGCCGCAGCGCGTCGCTATTCGCGTGTGGGACTCGAGCGCGGAAGTACGCTATATGGTGTTGCCGCAAATGCCGGTGGCAGCCGCCGGTAAGCCAGAGAACGACCTCGCCCAACTCGTCACCCGCGACTCGATGATTGGTGTCGAGGTCATCCATGGAACTTGATGGCCCTCAGCTTGACGGCAGGGAGCTTGATGGCATGGAACTTGACGGCCCCGCCGCACCCCCCCTCATCAACGGCGAACTCGCCTTCGATGAACCCTGGCAAGGCCGCATCTTCAGCATCGCTCAGGCGCTCTCGGCGCAAGGGTGTTACGAGTGGGATGAGTTTCGTGACTATCTGATCCGTGACATCCGCACCTGGGAAGACAATGCGGACGGACTCAACACAACATACGCCTACTATGATCGGTTCCTCGCCGCCCTGACCGCCCTCCTGTCAGCAAAGGGCCTTTGCCGTGCGGGCGAGTTGGGTGCGCGCAGCGTTGCGCTCGCCAACCGCCCCCACGGTCACGATCACTGACGCGGCTAGCGCCGGTCCATTGCACATGTCCACTCCTCTGACAAAGCTGCGCGTCCCGACGCACCCACAACGTGGCGGCCCTGCATGCGCGGATTGGGTTCGATTTAAAATTACTGTGACATCAACTGGCAGCGATCCACTATCTATATCTAGCAACCTACCTCCAGAAACCTAAATCTAACAACCATGTAACAGAGGCAATCCACTTTCATGACTTACCCACAAAATGGACCCATTACCGGGTGGCTGGACCAGGAGACACCTGAACCAGTGCTCGAAGCCGACCTGCCAATCATCGATCCCCATCACCATCTCTGGGACATCCGCAAGCCCGAGGGCGAACCCCACGCAAGTTTCGAACAGAAGGTTTACCTGTGTGAGGACATCGTCAATGACATCGACCGCGGCGGTCATAACGTCGTGCAAACCGTATTCGCCCAGTGCGACGCGTTCTACCGCGCAGATGGCCCGAATGAGATGCACCCGGTCGGGGAAACGGAATTCGTGCACGGTATCGCCGCAATGAGTCGATCCGGCATCTATGGCGACACGCGCCTCTGCACAGGCATCTTCAGCGCAGCGGATCTACGCCTTGGCGCAGCCGTTGGGGACGTGATCGATGCACATATGGCCGCATCCCCCAACTTTCGCGGCATCCGCAGCGCGTTCCCAAGCGACCTTAATCAGGACTTCCTCGACGGCTACGCGGTGCTGTCAAAGCACAACCTCAGCTTCGACAACTACTCGCCCAATGCGGACCGACTTCCGGCGCTCGCGAAACTAGCCGCGGTTCAACCGGACGTCACGATCATCGTCAATCACCTGGGTGGTCGCATCGACCCGGACGCCAACGCCGACGAAATGGCGTCGTGGCGTGCCAATATCGATGCCATCGCGGCTTGTCCTAACGCCGTCATGAAGGTCGGCGGCGCGCAGCAGCGCGTCGGGCCATGGGAACCACCGTTCCACATGCACCGACGGCAGCAGCCGATAGGCTCAGAAGAACTTTGCGACCTGCTCTATCCGTTTTACATCCACGCGATCGAGGCCTTCGGCCCGGACCGCTGCATGTTCGAGAGCAACTTTCCGGTGGACAAAGAGTGTGTCTCGTACCGGACTCTCTGGAATGCATTCAAACGCATCGCCGCGAAGGCAGGACTCAGCGCCGACGAAAAGACAGCAATATTTAGCGGCACGGCCGCAAGGGCATATCGCCTGCCACCGGCTAGGTAACCTCTCCTCCGCCACCCTTCCCGCCCTTCCCGCCAGAATACAGTCATGCGAGCAGAGGTTAACAACTGCCGTCTCTTCGTCGACGTGGTCGGCTCACAATTCGTCGCCGACGGGACACGTATGCGACAGCGCCCGGTCATCGTCATGCTGCACGGTGGCCCCGGCTTCGATCACGCCAGCATGAAGCCCGACTTCAACCCGCTTGCGAATATCGCCCAACTCATCTACTACGACCATCGCGGACAGGGTCGCAGCGGCCGGAGTGATCCCTCTCACTGGCACCTGGATCAGTGGGCGGATGTTCTGACCGCCAGGTACGATCTGCCTTCGCAGCTTGCAGTTGGGCGCAAAGATGCCGTGGTACCGCGTGAGGTTAGCCCCTGGCCTGGGTAACAGCGAGAGCCACTTGGAAGGTCCAAAAATCTTCGAACCCATTGATTTTATTGGCTGGTATGAGAGTATTTGAACCTCTGACCCCTGCCTACAAAGGCGTTGGGTGGCCGCATTATCCATTTATCTCGGTTGACGCCAATTTACCAAAAATAGGGTTTAACTATTTAATTTATAAGGATATTGTATCATCCATACACGCAGATACGGCGGCGTGTTGGACCGCTACAAACCCGGGCCGGGCCGCATCCGCGACCCGTCAGTGAAGCGTGCCAGTCGGAAACGCGAAAGGTCATGGGCTGGCGTGCGGCCCGTCACAAGATCAGCCATGACCTTGCCCGCACCGGGACCAATGCCGAAACCGTGGCCGCTGAAACCGGTCGCGAGATACAGACCCGGCGCAGTCGAAACCTCGTCCATCACCGGGACAACATCGGGGGTGACATCGATCATGCCCGCCCAGGCCTCCGCAAACTCGCCACCGGCAATGCCTGGAACCCGTTTCGCAAGACCCGCATGCATCTTCTTGATCGCGGCCTGGGACGGCGCTGGATTCAGTACGCGGTGGCGTTCAAACGGTGTTTCTTCGTCATCCGCCCAACGTCGCACCGGCAACAACCGCTCAATGATCTCACCCCCAAATCGCATGCGAATGTATCCGGCACTCGCGGCAAGCGTAGGCAGAAATTTGAAGAAATGGCGGAAGCTGTCGGCTCCGATCAGGTGCTCGTTCATGCTGCTTGCAGCCACCGTGTAACCACCGTCCTGACGGCGACGGATCGCGATTTCACCCAGCGCGGCGTTGCCGCTGTAAATCTCTGGGCCCGGCTGGGTTCTCGCAACGGTCGCACGAACGCTCAACTGCGGCAGGTTGACGCCCAGATTGGCAAGAAAGAGGGTTGACCACGCGCCAGCCGCGCAGACGACTGACTGCGCGCGCACTCGCCCATGTTCGGTGACAACGCCGGTCACGCGCCCTCCCTCCTGATCGATCGCCCGCACCGCACAGGCTTCCCGAATTTGCCCGCCGCGCTGAACCAGTGCTTTGGCCAACGCTGGCACTGCCTTCCACGGCTCTGC
>CAVOBC010000128.1:0-11976 GCA_963693635.1 Gammaproteobacteria bacterium
TCTCGTGCAAGATCACGGCTGACCTGATTATCTTCGACGAGCAGGATGCGCAGCCCGTCGACGTCGGTGGTGGCACTCGTCTTTGTTGCCGGTGCTGGGTCTAACGCATGGTCGACCACGACCGAGAAGTCGAATGTGCTCCCTTCGCCGGGCGTGCTGGATGCCCGGATTGTACCGTCCATCATATCGACGGGGTTGCGGCAGATTGCGAGCTCGAGACCGGTGCGGTCCTCGCGCGGTCCGCCCTGCGTGAATGACTCAAAGATGGATTCGAGTCTGTTGGCGTCGATGCCCACACCGGTGTCCACGACTGAGAAGCCAAGCCGGACACCAAATTGGTCGTCCGTGGTCGTCAGCGTGATTTTGACCTGTCCCGCATTGGTGAATTTGAGCGTATTGCTCAGCAGATTGATCAGCACTTGGCCGATGCGCACCGGGTCGCCGCGATAACGACAGTTGGCGGCCACGAGTGGTAATTCGAGCCGTATGCCCTTGCGCTCAGCTTCGAGGCCGAACAGGCCGTGCAGATCACTGATGATTCGTGCGAGGTCAAAGTCCTGCCGCTTGATTTCGAGCTTGCCTGCTTCCACCTTCGAAAGGTCGAGGATGTCATTGACAACCCGCAGCAGGTGATCGGCGGATGGTCTGCAGGTACCCTTTTGGGTCATCGCGCGGGCGGCTGAGAGCGAAGTCGGTGTTCTGATTTCGTGGCTCATGTTGGCCAGGAACTCGCTCTTTGTTCGCGTGGCTGCTTCTGCGACGCGTTTCGCCTGCTCAGCGTCCTCGCGCCGTTTACGCTCGGTGACGTCGATCACGGAGCCTCAACATGGGTCGGGTTGCCCTGTGCGCTCCTGATCAACTGTGCGGAGAACGATACCCAAAGTTCGGTGTTGTCCTTGCGCCGTATCAGGGTTTCAAAGTCCAGAACCCGAGCGGTCGTACGGATCATTTCACTGAACGTGGCGAGTGCCGCTGGATCGACGAACGTATGTGTGACGCCGATCTGCGGTTGCAGAAGAAATTCCTCCGGCGAGTTGTTCCCGAGCAATTTGGCGGCGGCGGGGTTGATATTGGTGACCTCTCCGTCGAGGTTCGCTTCCCAGATGCCTTCGACCGCATTTTGATAAAGAGATACATAGCGATTCCGCGACTCATCCAACTGTTGGCAGAGCTTTGCATTCTCGATCGCGATAGCCGATTGCGACGCCAGCAGTTTGAGTATATCGACGCGGTCCTGGCTAAAGGCGTGGGTCGACTGCCGGTTTTCGAGGTAAAGCAAGCCGGTCACGTGCGCCTTGCTGAGGATAGGCACACAGAGGATTGAACGTGGTTTGGCGCTGACGATGTAGGCGTCCTGCGTGAAGATGTCCTCGTTGCCGGGATTGTTGAGGACAAGGTCCTCCTGGGTACGCGCAACGTATTGAAGAACCGAGACAGGCAGGTCTTGAACTTGGGCTAGTGGCAGATGGCGCGGTTCGTGGTTGACGCCATTGCCATAGATACTCGTGACCACTTCGCCGAACAGGTGGATGTCCCGTCAGCATTTCATAAATTGTGGCCCCTAACGCGTAGAAGTCCGCTCGAGCGTCCGCCGGGCGGTTCATCCGACCCGTTTGCTCGGGGCAAGGTATGGCAGTGTTCCCTCAAAGAAGCCCGCTCCCTGGGCTCTCGGCAGCGACGGTGGCAGGCGGATGGCAAGGCCAAAGTCAATCAGACGAACCGCGCCACTACGGTGATTGCAGATGATGTTCGACGGATTGAGGTCCCGATGGACGACGTGATGACTATGAATGTGCGCAAGTGCAATGGCGACCTCGCAGGCGACGCGGATGGCCTCGATGATATCGCTGAAGCCGGTTTCGCCGATGAGGTCCGAGAGTGGGACGTCTTCGATGTCCTCCAGAATCAGTGCGACATTGCCAGCTTCCTCGACAAGATCCAGTGACCGTATGACCTGGGGGTGCGCTGAACGACCGCAGCAATTCGTGTTCTCGACGGTACTGCTCGACGCTGTCTGGTGATGCGACCTCGGCGCGGAGTTGACGCACAATAACCGGAGCTTTGTCCGCGGTACCTATGGCCCGGTAGGTGACAGTCCGCGTGCGCTGGTAGACAGGGCGAAGGTCGGAATAATCGGGCAGCGCTGTCACGAAGACAAATCTGGCCGCAGGCCGGGAGCCGAATGTCGTGGGGACCCGGCGTTCATTACGTTGTCAGTTGACTGGCGGCGCAAACAGGTAACCGGTACTGTGGATGGTACTGATGAAGGTGATGTCAGGTGAGTACTGGCAGAACTTGCGCCACACCTGTCCGACGAGTACATCGATGTAGCGATCATCCGGGTACCACTCGCGGTTGTGGATCCGATTCATCAACTGGTCACGCGTCATCACTTCACCGGCGTTTTCGATGAGTGCCAGCAGGAGGTGAAATTCGCCAGCGGACAGCGATTGGGTTTGCCCGGTCGGCGTTACCAATTCCCGCTGGTTGAGATTGAGTGTCCACCCCTCGAAGCCGCGGCGAAAACCCTTTTCCTTCTGCTTCTCCTGAGCCTGAACACGCTACAGCAGATTCTTGACGCGGGACAGCAGTTCGCGGGGATCGAAGGGCTTGACGACGTAGTCGTCGGCCCCGCTCTCAAGGCCGACGATTCGATCAATTTGGTCGTCTTTACCGGTTACCAGAATGATACCGATATCACTCTGAGTTCGAAGTTCGTGTGTCAGCGTCAATCCATCTTTGCCCGGCAGGTTGATATCGATCGATCAGACAGAGGTCGACCTGTTCGCTCGCGATGAGTGACCCGAGATTATTACCGTTTTCGCGTGCGACAACGCGAAAACCTTCTTTCTCGAAGTGGGCAGTTAGCTGCGACCGGGTTATTGGTTCGTCTTCGATGATTAGCAACGTTGACATCGCGGTTCAAGACAGCAGTCAGGTGGCAAATTGGGTGCGAAATATGGACGCATTTATGCCATATTGGTGTCTATGCCGTATTCGCCCTCGCCAGCATCAGGATGCCGCGCCGGCTAGTGTGCGGAGTCGCCGTCGGGCGACGCGCGGTGCAGGGATGCACCGCCATTTTCTGCAGGCCGCTTTTCTGCAAGCCTCTTTTCGGTAAGATCATGCGAGGTTTGCTTGCAAACCGACGCCCAGAAATAGTCAGGATGACAATGCCTGGGACAGGAACGAGTTAAGGGCCAGCCGGGTTTCTCCCGGCAATAGCGAGTATTATTGTGTGCGCGCAAGTGTGCGCAAAAGCGGCGCTGGAAAAACACCGCCCGGCCCCTATCCGTTTCGACGTGCTAAACCCTATGCGCATACCGTGGGAATCCCTCGACCGAGACACACTGGACAACCTGATCTCAGAGTTTGTGACACGCGATGGCACCGACTACGGGCATGCGGACGTGACCCTTGAGTCGAAAACAGGGGCTGTCTGGCGTGCGCTGCAATCGGGCGAGGCCGTCATTAGCTTCGATGAGGAAACAGAGACCGTAACCATCCTCAGTAAGGAGGAGATCTGATGGCGCCGGCGATATGGCATCGGGCGCTCAGGATTTCGCTAGTGGTGGGTACGGTTCTGACCGTCATTAATCAGGGCGACGTGATTCTTCGCGGAGATGCTGATGTCGGCGTATGGGTGAAGATCGCGTTAACGTACACGGTGCCATTCTGCGTCTCTGTTTACGCAGCGATGGCGGCGCTCAAGGGCGACAAGAGTGAGGGGGTCACGTAGTGCAACTTCTGGCCAGCGCCAGGATGTCGGGCCAACGTGGCGGTCCGGGAATCCACCAGTGAGGGTCCTGCGCGGCCTCGGCTATGCGGTTGCGGGTATTGCGGTTCTATTGGCTGGCCTCGGGTTTTTTGCCTACCAATGGGTAGGCGGCGTCAACGCGCCGTTTGGTGAGGGCAAGCTCGATCGTGATCGGTTGTCGAGGCAGATTGAGGTCGCGCCAGGCTTTCACTTCGGCGTGTATGCCGCAGATATCCCGAACGCGCGGGTCGTGCGCTTCAGTCGGGGCGGCCATCTGCTCGTCGCCAACCCTAATCTCGGACAGGTGGTCCTACTGGAACCGGATGCGGATGGTGATGGTCAGGCAGATGGCAAACGAGTGCTCATTGATGCGCTGCAGGGCCCGAATGGGCTTGACTTTCACGACGAAGGTGATGTCTCGTTCTTGTACATTGCAGAGGGTGATGGCGTTGGCCGGGCCCGATTCAACCATCAAACCGGTGCGCTGGGCCGGTACGAACGAATCATCGACGGCTTGCCAGCGGGCGGTAATCACTGGAAGAAGACCCTGCGTTTCGGGCCGGACGGCATGCTCTACGTCGCGGTCGGGTCCTCCTGCAACGTCTGTCTGGAGACGGATGCCCGGCGCGCGGCACTGCTCCGATATCGCCCGGACGGCAGTGACGAGACTATCTTTGCGCGGGGCTTGCGCAACTCCGCCGGTTTCGACTGGTCGCCAGCGGACGGTCAGATTTACGCGACGGACAACGGGCGCGACATGCTTGGCGACGACTTCCCGCCGTGTGAGTTGAATCAGGTGGTTGAAGGTGGCCACTATGGTTGGCCGTTTCAGAACGGCGCGGGTGTCAGTGACCCGGACTTTGGTGACAATGATGCGGGGTTTGCAAAGAGTGACATTAGTCGAGCGGACTTGCGCCCGATGGTGCACGGGTTCAGGGCGCACAACGCGCCGCTCGGCATCAGCTTTCTGCGATCAACCGCGGCTCCTGCTGACTATCATCATGCGGCTGTTGTCGCCCTGCATGGATCCTGGAATCGGCGTGAGAAGGATGGTTACAAGGTGGTGTCATTGCACTTTGCAGCCGACGGGTCGGTCGAGGAGCGGGACTTCGTGTCGGGCTTTCTGGTGAACGATGAGGTCATCGGAAGACCGGCTGAACTCACGGAGGGGCCCGACGGCGCGGTCTACATCGCTGATGACTTTGTTGGTGCGATCTACCGGGTCGCGCCAGGCGAACGGCCGGTCGGGCAAGCGCCAGGGGTACCAGGGGATCGTGGCGAGGCGGTCGTTGCCGGACAACCTGAAGCGGTGGCATTCGATGCGCAGACGACGCTTGCCGGGCTATCTGGTCCTGACAAGAACGCGCTGGCCGAAGCCGGGGAGGTTGTCTTCAATCGGTTCGGCTGTGCGGGTTGCCATGGGGACTCCGCGGGCCTCGCTCCCCTCAGGGATGTTGGAACCCGGTATGACCTGGAGACGCTTGCGGCATTTATGCGCGCGCCAAAACCGCCGATGCCGGTCTTTCCCTTGTCCACGAAGGAGCAACGCTCCCTCGCCGTGTATCTGATCATGAATCGGTGAACGTGATGGGTACGGCCGGCGCCTGTTAACATTCGCATTAACGGGAGCGAATCACGATGAAAACTGAAGACTTCTTTGTGGATGCCTCGGGCTTGCGTTGCCCCGAGCCGCTGATGGTGATCCGTAACAAGATGATGGACATGACGAGTGGTCAGGTCGTTCGAGTGCTCGCGACGGACCCCTCCACGTCATGGGACATCCCGAAGTTCTGCAAGTTTCTGAACCATGAATTGCTTCACCACGACACCACGGATGACACCTACTCGTACTGGATCAAGAAGGGTTGACCGTTGAACACTGTCGACACGTGTCGTCACTACTTCGCCTATGGCAGCAACATGAATCCGGCGCGCATGCGGGTGCGTGGTCTCGCGTTTGACGAGGTCCTTGCCGGTCGGGTGGATGATTTTGAACTCGTCTTCAACAAGCGCTCCACGAAGGTAACCGGTGCGGCGGCGGCGAACATAATAGCGTCGCTCGATGGCCGGGTCGAAGGCGTTCTCTACCGCCTGGTGAGTGGCGTCGAGATTCAAAAGATGGATCCCTTTGAGCGCTATCCCGAGGACTACGATCGGCAAACGTTGATGGTGAACACCGGTTCTGGGTTGACGGCTGCCTGGGTCTATCTCGCCAACCCGTCGGCAACTGCATCAGGTCTGCGTCCGGCTCGCTGGTACCTCAATCATTTGATGGCCGGCGAGGAATTTCTCAGCCCCGACTATGCTCGGGCACTTCGGGCCGTTCATTGCCTTGAAAACTCGGATGTCGAGCCGTGACGCCGGCGTCGAGGGTTGAGAGCGTTTTCGCCACCTGCTTCAGGGGCACCCACGGCACGCTTATGTTGGGCGGCAACGACGAACCTGTCTACCAGCCTGGGTCGCCGAGCCTCATCCTTTACCGATCCGATTATGTTGCAAGCGCGCTGCATGAGGTTGCGCACTGGTGCATTGCCGGCGCCGAGCGTCGCCGCCAGGTTGATTACGGCTACTGGTATGAGTCCCGCCGAGGGGCGTCGCTGCAAGCCAGATTCGAGTCAGCGGAATGTCGACCCCAGGCGCTGGAGTGGGTCTTGTCGCTGGCTGCAGCGCAACCCTTTCGAGTCAGCATAGATAACGACGACACACTCATCGCTTCGTCTCACACGAGATTCCGCCGCTCGGTGCAGGTGGCTGCGCGTGAGTTGCTCGCCCTCGGCTTGCCGTTGCGGGCTGTGAGATTTGCGCGCGCGCTCGAGCGAGCCTTTGGTGGGGCCTTGCCCACGGATCGACTATTGGCCCGCGAACTACCGGCGTGCTAGCGCTTGCTGGCAAAGTGCGATTCTTTCCTGCGACCCTGAGAAAGTGGAGATTGCACGCTTCAACAATCCGCCAGAGACAGGCGACAGACAAGAACGCTTTCGGGCGGTCTTCGCGCGCGTTCGCAGCAACTACTCGCGAAGGATGTAATTGACGACCTTGGTGATCTCGATTGATGAGCCGCTTCGCAGTGCTCGGCGTAGCTGGTTGATGACGAGTTTGCGTTCCTCAGCAACTGACGTGCTCACGCCCTCGACCGGGTTCGATTCACCGGTGTTGATGTTGATGACCCGGCCGGCAGGGACCTCCTCTTCCTTGAAAATCGGCTCGGCGATCTCGCTCAACCGCAGGAACGCCTTGTGGGTCAGGCATGCCTGATCGATGCCGTCCTGTCTGATAGTGTCTGTGTGCCGTAGCATGCGCTCGTCGCCCAGCCAGATCAGCGCGTAAAAGCCGGAGGTATAGGTCGGGCTGTGCAGACCGTACTCATCGGGCTCGTCGATCCCGGCGATACTGTCGACATAGACTGGCGACTTGGTCGGGAATGCGGCGTAAAGAATGGAGAATATCCGAGTAACGTGCTGGTAGAAATTCTCGACGTTGATGTCAGCCATAAGGGCGCTTTGCCAACTATCTCGAAGAGGTAGCATTATAGGCAACCAATCGCGCGGGTGCAGTCCCGGAAAAAACGGAATCGGCCATGTCGTCAACACACTTTGCCCCGGGGCAATTGATCCACCACAAACGCTTTGACTACCGGGGTGTCATCGTCGATGTTGACGCGGAGTTTGGGGGAACGGACGATTGGTATCGCGACGTGGCGCTAAGCCGACCGCCCCGCAATGCCCCGTGGTACCACGTTTTGGTGCATGGCGAGGAACACAGCACGTACGTTGCAGAACGTAATCTGGAGGTCGATGAGACCGGGACTCCAATTTCACATCCGTTGATCCACGAGTACTTCAATCAGTTTTTTGAAGGACAATATCGGCTGATTTTACGCAATTGAGGTCCTGCCGCGTTGAACCGCCATCGGCCACCTCCTTCCCACTCACGGGGAAACGTGTATACTTTTCGACATATTATGTCGGGCCGAATCCTATGCGCGTGATCATGTTGCTGATCCTGGCCAGCATCATCGCCGGTTGCAGCTCCGGTGGTGACCAGGTTGAACTGGAGCTGAGGGGCGCCGATCGTCGGATGGAAGGGCTTGCCAAGGCAATTGATGCGGGCACGATTCGAAACGCGGCGATCATCAAACAATATTGCCAGGTACTCCGCACCAGGCGTCCCGAACTCCGCCAGCTTGTCGATACCCTTGAAGGCGAGGCGACCCGTTCGTCACCACTCTATGCGAGCCTGCAACGCCGACTGGGTGAAGTCAGGACCAGCGGCGACAAGTGGGAGAACCGCGTTGCTGAAATCCAAGCGATAAAGCAGGGCGCAACGGCCTCTGTCTACAACGATGCGCTCTCCGACACGGTCAATGTTCTGGCAGATCTTGACGATTCGCTTGCGCGGGTGAATGCGGTGTCGCGGGACGCCGAGAAAAAGCTGAACGGATCGAAGGACCACGGCGCGGGAAGCCAATACGTCGGTAATCCGCATTATGGCAGCTGGAACCATTCTGGCCGTGGTTCGTTCTGGGCCTGGTACGGCCAGTACGCGTTCTTCTCGAGCATGTTTGGCGGGCGCCACAACTACCATGACTGGTCGGGCCGCCGCGGTTATTCCTATTATCACGATATGGGCAGGGGCTCCTATACCTCTCGATCCCAGTATGCCCGGCAGTCAGCAACCGAGACGCGTGCCCGCAAGCAGTTTGGGACCGGTGCTCACAAGAGTCCGTATTCAAAGCGTCGGGCCGGCGGTTCCGGCCTGAGCAAGGCGAGCACAGCGCAGGGCAAGCGCGGCGCATTCAGCAGTACGTATGGCAAGAAAGGTTATGGCGGCAGCGCCCGCGACAGTGGCTTCAGAACCTCCCGTGGCGCTTCGCGGGGCAAATAGGACGTGATGATGAGCGATTTTTTCAATTTGGATGCAGTGGATCTGTACACGTACCAAATCCTCGTGATCGATCTTGCCATTGCGGTGGTGATGATTTCCGCACTCCGTTTCCTCACGGGCCTCGTGGCGAATGTGGCGAGCGCCGAGGAATTGTCCAGCCGGGACAACTATGCCTTTGGTATCGCCATGGCGGGTGGAACCATATCCCTGGCGCTCATGTTGACCGGCGCGGTTTCCGGCACCGCCGGTGACACGTACATTGCCGAGTTGATCAGTGTCGGCTCGTACGGCGTGCTCGGGATGATTCTGATCAAGGTGGGGCGACTGGCCCAGGACAAGCTGGTCC
Source organism: Gammaproteobacteria bacterium (assembly GCA_963693635.1). Lineage (GTDB taxonomy): Bacteria > Pseudomonadota > Gammaproteobacteria > Pseudomonadales > Azotimanducaceae > CAVOBC01. The sequence goes on from CAVOBC010000128.1 coordinate 8,988, forward strand.
TGCGCGGCATCCCGATCCAGCAGGAAATCAAAAACGGCAATGTAGCCGCTGGCATTGTTGACGCAGCGAGCACCGTCGCCATCGGTCTCGTCCTGAGAGCGGTCATGCTATGGGTCGAGAGTGATACCCTGTCCGGATTGCTGGTGGTATTGGCAGCATTTGTCATCACCCTGGTGGTATTGGGGCTTGTGACGACGTACCGGCAGCTTGTTTATGCCCGCCGCCATGGTGGCCAGAGTCTCCAGTCCGCTTATCAGGGCGGGAATGTCGCGCTCGCCATCCGTTACTTTGGCCACATTCTGGGTGTCGCCCTAGCGCTGACGGCGGCGTCGGGCGTCGTCGCTTACCAGGCCGACAACCTGCCACTTGCACTTGGCACCTGGTTTGGCGTGACCCTCATTTTCTCAAGCCTCGTGTCTCTCTTGTCAGTGATTGCAAGGCGCGTCATCCTCTTTGGGGTTGATGTTGTCGAGGAGGTCGATCGGCAGGAGAATATTGGCGTCGCGACCATCGAGGCCGCCATCTACATCTCGGTCGGGTTGTTCTTTACCGCACTCTTTGCCTGATTGCAGATTGGGATCAGATAGTGGGCGTTGCGCGCCTTTGCGCGGCGCGCGCTGAAGTGAGCGGCGTCGTCGCACGGGGTCCGGTGTGAGCACTGATCAGCCGGCTGACCAGCCGTCCGATCGGCCGATTGCTGTACCGGCGCCCGACCTCGGCTCGGCGGGCCCTGCGACCAAGCGAACGCGCTACGCCCTGCTTGCGAACGACTTCGTACTGATCGGCATCATGGGTGTTCTCGCTGCCTGCGGGCTCATCTATGAGTACCTGTTGTCGCACTACGCCGGGCGCGTCCTGGGCGCTGTTGAGTCCACGATCTATACCATGATCGGTCTGATGATCGTCAGCATGGGGTTCGGTGCGTTAGCAGCCAAGCTCATTCGCGATCCGTTCTCTGCATTCGCCATCCTTGAGGTTCTGATCGCGATCATTGGTGTCACCTGTGTGTTGACCATCGGCGGGCTGGTTGCGATCACACAGCTTCTGCCGACAATCATCGCCGACACATTCAATCTGCCGCCTGATCTGGTCCCGCGTGGTGGCTTGTTCTCCACCCTCGTGACGATCGCGCGGCTCAGCCCCTACGGCTTCGGGGTCTTGATTGGCTTTCTGATCGGCATGGAGATTCCGCTCATTGCGCGTGTGCGTGAGGCTGTCCATGGCCAGCACCTGCAGCACAACGTCGGCACGATCTACGGCGCTGATTACATTGGTGCCGGCGTGGGCGCGGCGTTGTGGGTCACCATCATGCTGTCGATTGATGTCACCCGGGCGGCAGTTCTGACCGCTGGGGCGAACGTGGCGGCTGGATTGCTGTTTCTTGCCTGGTACTGGCCGTCGATCAGGCATCGGACGTTGCTCGTTACGGGGCATGGTATTGCTGTGATGCTGGCCGCTACTATCTATGTTTATGGCAGCAACTGGACCCGGTCGATGACCGGCCTGCTGTACGAAGATGAGGTCATCTTCGACGATTCAACGCGCTACCAGCACATGACCGTGACGCGGCGCGCTCTCGCGGCAGATCGTCAACCGGTGTACAGCTTCTTCATTAACGGCCGGTTGCAGTTTGCGAGCCACGATGAACATATCTATCACACTATGTTGACCTATCCTGCGCTCGCGCTCGCGCCGCGGCGAGATGATGTATTGATCATCGGGGGCGGTGACGGCCTCGCGTTACGCGACGTTCTGGTCTGGGATGTTCAGAACGTTGTGTTGGTGGATCTCGATGATCAGATCGTGTCGTTTTTTCGTGATGGCGAGGGCGGGGTGTCGCTTGCGCACCTGAATAACCAGGCGTTTGATGATCCGAGAGTCGAACTGAGGTTCGCGGACGCGTTCGTGGAGGTCGACACGCTCCTCGCAGAGAAGCGTGTGTTCGACGTCATCATCATCGACCTGCCTGACCCAAGCCACCCGGATCTGAACAGATTGTACAGTGATCATTTCTACGGCCGTTTGTACCACTTGTTGTCTGCTCACGGGGTGATTGTGGTGCAGTCCACGTCGCCGTATCACGCCAAGCGCGCGTTCCTTAGCATCGGCAAGACGTTGGCGCACGCCGGGTTTGCCCACGTCGATCAGTATCGACAGAATATCCCGAGTTTCGGCGAGTGGGGTTTCAGCATAGCGACCCGTCAACCGGCGTCGGCCCGCCAGCAGATCGACCGTTGGCGAGCGTTGCCGCGTCCGGATCGTTGGCTGACACTGCCTGTGCTGCAGGCGGCGTTCGAGTTTCCAGGCAACTTCTACGAGGAAGCGCATACAGTGCGTCCCAACGTTCTGGGGAGTAATCTCGTCTATCAATATCATCACGAGGCCTGGCAGGAGGAACTCGGGCTGTATCGCGAGTGACCGGCCGTTAGGGGCCGGGAGAGATGTTAAGAAAAGAGCGAAAAAAGATGCTTGACATAATATGTCGAGGCCATAGACTTAACCCCATGACATATTATGTCGTGTTCCAAACAGGAGTGAGCGTTGAAAACCCAAGATCTGGCACTCAAGATTTCTGATATTACCAGCTTTGAAGGCTATACCTTTGATTGTCAGCCAATCCCCGGAGAAGTCGACGTACTACAGGTCACAGTGGGCGATTTTGAAGAGATTCCATCGTTCGTATCGGTGACAGACACGCAGATCCTCTGCATCACGTATTTGTTCACTGAAGCGGAAGTAAATCCCGCCTCACGCGCCGAGATGCTCGAAGAGATGCTCGAGCTGAATATTCCGATTCCGCTCAGTTCGTTCGCCAAGGTCGGGGACCGCTACGTCATCTTCGGCGCATTGGCCATCGGCTCGGCAGCTGAGGACATTTATCACGAGATCATCACGTTGAGCGAAAACGCCGTCGAAGCATTGTCGGCGCTGGAAGAATTTTTGAGTTGAACCGTCCCCGAAGGAGGAGATAGTCCATGAGCGTACTGAA
>CAVOBC010000129.1:0-11787 GCA_963693635.1 Gammaproteobacteria bacterium
GATTCTTGATGCTGCGCAGCGTTCGGAATCGGCCGTCTTCATCACCTTCCAGATTGATGAAGCAATCGATCATGTGTTCAAGAATGCGCGGCCCCGCAAGGCTGCCGTCCTTGGTCACGTGGCCAACCAGTATGAGAATCGTGTTGGTGCGCTTGGCGTACTGCACAAGGTGCGCGGCGCACTCACGCACCTGGGAGACGCCACCTGGTGTCGAATCCACCGAGTCCAGGTACACCACCTGGATGGAGTCAACAACGAGCAGCTTTGGCTTCATTTCGTCGGCAGTTGCGCAAATGACCTCCACGTTCGTGTGCGACATGACCTGAACCTTGTCAGTCGGCAGTCCCAGTCGCTGCGCGCGCATGGCGATTTGCGCCAGGCTCTCCTCGCCGGTCACATAGAGGGCACGGTGTTCATCGGCCAGTCGACAGAGAATCTGGATCAGCAAGGTGCTCTTGCCCGCGCCGGGGTTACCGCTAATCAACACCGCGGAACCAGGGACCAGCCCGCCGCCGAGCACCCGATCAAGTTCTTCCATGCTCGTCGAGATGCGCGGCATGTTCTCGGTTGAGATTTCGTCGAGTGAGCGCGCGGCACCTGCTTCGCCGGCAAATCCGCTGCGGCGCCGGGCTGACGTCGAACCTTCGACGCTGAGCCGGCTCAAGGTATTCCACTCACCGCAGCTATTGCACTGGCCCTGCCAGCGCGGATGATCCGCCCCGCAGTCCTTGCAGACGAAGACGGACTTTGACTTCGCTTTGGCCACGACTACTCCCTTGTGACCCTGCGCTCAACCCGATCGCCGAGACCGGTTGTGAGCACGTAGGGTATCGTCCCGATAGCACGCGCGACGTCCTCCACAGGCAACGCGCAAGTGCCCCACAGCACAACCTGATCGCCAGGCAAGGGCGGCTCGACATCAGTGACGTCGACCGTCGTGAGATCCATGGATACGCGGCCAACGATGGGCGCGCGCTTGCCATTGACCAAGACCGGCACGCCCGGGGGGATGTCGCGCGGGTAGCCATCCCCATAGCCGAGGGCAAGCGCGGCAATTGTCGAGGGACGCGCCGCGCACCACTGACCACCATAACCAACCGATTCACCCGGCTGTAAACTGCTGACCGCAATGACCGTTGCCCGCAACGTCATGACGGGCGTGAGTCCGGCCACGGGCGCGAGATCCGCGAACGGCGACGCGCCAAAGAGCGCAATACCCGGGCGCACCCAGTCGAGATGGGACGACGGCTGGCCCAACAGGGCTGCAGAGTTCGCCATGGAGCGCGACAAATTGACGTCCTTTGTTGTCGCCGAGAAGCAGGCCAGTTGCCGCTCGTTGGCTGCATCCACCGGGTCGTCCGCACATGCGAAATGCGACATCACACCAACGACCATCGCGCCCAGCCGAGCCAGCGCGTCCGGCAAGTCGACGGCGGGCAGGCCAAGCCGGTGCATGCCCGTGTCCACCTTCACCCAGACTCGTCCGGCGGCCGCGAGGGCAAAGTCAATCTGATGGCGCGCATGCACGACCCAATACAGATCATGACTCGCCGCCAACTCCGCTTCTGCGACCGAGTGAACGCCAGTCAGAACGACCACGTTCTGCCGGCAACCCGCAGCACGCAGCGCCAATGCCTCATCAAGCCGCGCAACCGCGAGCGCATCCGCCGCGCCCAGCGACGGCCAGATGAGGCTTGCATCGTGACCGTAGGCGTTGGCTTTGATAACCGCCATCACCTTCGCCCCCGCAGTCCGGCTGGAAAGCCAGGCAAGATTGCGCTCAAGCGCGGTCAGATTGATGGTGGCGACCGGGCCGGTCAAACGTAGTCCTCGTAGCCTTCGGCCAGATCTTCGAACTTGGTCAGGTTGCCGATGAACGCCAGCTTCTTGCGACCGATCGGCCCGTTCCGCTGCTTCAGGATGATGATCTCCGCCACCCCCTTCTGGGCATCTTCGCGGTACACCTCGTCCCGATAGATCGCCATGATTACATCCGCGTCCTGCTCGATGGCCCCGGATTCCCGAAGGTCCGACATGATCGGGCGCTTGTCGGGTCGTTGCTCGAGCGAGCGGTTGAGTTGGGAAAGGGCAATCACCGGGCAGTCGAATTCCTTCGCAATGGCCTTCAATGACCTCGATATTTCCGAGATCTCGCCGGTACGGTTTTCCGTGGTCCCGGCGACGCGCATGAGCTGAAGATAATCAACGATGATGAGCGCGGGTGCGCCAAACTCGCGGGCCACCCGCCGTGAACGGGATCGCACCTCGTTGGGTGTCAGCGCGGCGGTGTCATCGATCAGCAGGTTCTTGTCGTTTAGCATTGTCACGGCGGCCGTCAAACGTGGCCAATCGTCGTCACCGAGTTGCCCATTGCGGATCTTGGTCTGATCGATGTGGCCGAGGGATGACAGCATCCGCAACACCAGCGAATCGGCCGGCATCTCCATGCTGAAGACAATGACCGGGCGGTCGTTCGACATGATGGCGCTCACGGCGATATTCATCGCAAAGGCGGTTTTGCCCATCGATGGTCTTGCGGCGATAACAACGAGGTCTGAGTTCTGTAGCCCGGCGGTGATGTCGTCAATGTCGCGGAAGCCGGTGCTGAGACCGGTGAGCGCACCTTTGTTCTGAAACAGCTCGTCAATACGGTTGACCGCTTTGGCGAGCAGCGGCTGCAATTGTTCCGGCCCCCCCATCGACGGTCGCTCATCGCCAATCCGGAACACCATCGCCTCGGCTTCGTCAACGAGGGTCGGTCCATCCCGGCCTTCGGGCCGGTAGCCACTTTCCGCAATCTTGTTACCGACGTCGATCAGCCGCCTGATCACGGCTTTCTCGGCGACTATGCCGGCGTAGGCCGTAACGTTGGCCGCCGAAGGCGTCTGGTCAGCGAGATTCGACAGGTAGCCGATGCCGCCGACTGCATCGAGATCGCCGCCTGATTCCAACGACTCTGCTAGCGTAATAATATCAAGTGGTTTGTTCTGATCGCCGAGCAGCAGCATGCAGCGGAAGATTGTGCGGTGATCACCCTCGTAGAAATCGTCCGGCGTCAGCAGGGTGGAAACCTTGTCCCAGGCCTGAGGGTCAATCATCAGTCCGCCAAGCGTACTGCGCTCGGCATCCACGGAGTGCGGCGGTACCTGCAGGCTCAGGTATGCATCGTCAATGCCGTCAGCCGCCATCGCCACAATCTGTTTTCCGGGATCTCACGTGGACGTTAACAATAGCGCAAGATCGGGTCAGCGTCTCAAAGACGAACGGCCAGAATGGCCGCAGGTCGGACTCGATCACAACACGAGGCACCCGCAACCACGGCGCGCCTTCAGCCGTCGATGACCGACACAGCAGCAGCGGGGTTCTCAGTCAAAACACAGCGCTGGCCAGCGCCTCAGAAGACAAAAGGCGCCGGCGAAGTCACCAGTACCGCCCGATCTACTGTTCTGCGACCACGCTGATCTGAAGCGACACGTCCACATCGGAGTGCAGATGCACGACGATCGCATAGTCGCCAAGCTCACGAATCGGGCCATCAGGCATGCGCAACTCGTTGCGCTCAACCGTAACACCGGCCGACGCGGCCGCCTCGGCGATGTCGCGAGAGGTGATCGAGCCGAAGAGCTTGCCTTCTTCGCCCGCCTTCGCCGTCAGCGTCAGGTCGAGTGCATTGATGCCCGCTGCCCGCGCTTGTGCACCGGCAAGTCGCTCATCGGCAGTACTCTGTAGCTCCGCTCGACGCGCCTCAAATGCCGTCACATTGGCGGCCGTTGCCGGCACCGCTTTTTTCTGTGGAACAAGGTAATTGCGGCCGTAGCCCGCTTTGACGTTGACGGTATCACCCAGCTCTCCGAGCTTGACGATCTTCTCCAGTAATATCACTTGCATGGCAATCTCCCTATTGTTGAGAAGCAGGCGGACCTGCTTTTGTATTCATTTTTGGTCGCAGGTCGAACGCGCTATCGGCCACGGACAGGATCGCGAGCACCGGGAATAACGCCTGCGGCAACAGCGCAACAACCACGTAAAATGCGATCAGGACGCCGGCCGCCCATTCCCTCGCCTTGATCAACCAGTGCACGAACGCGATGCCCGACACCACCAGCGGTACCATGATCAGCATGGTCCAGCGGGTCAATGCCGCGGCGCCGCTCAGAAAACACAAGAGCGCAACGATGGTAATCGCAGCGCTCAGCTTTGGCGGCAAACGCAGCCCATGAAACTCCTTCTGGAACGAACCGGGGCTCACGAGTGTGCTCTGCCACCATCGCCCCAGCGCCAGCAGCATGACAATGAGGAACACCTGTCCCGTTGCCACTGCGCCAACTACCAACGATGTCACCGCCTCCGTTCCGAGCGCCCGGAACTGCGGCTGCAGGCCCGGATTAAACTTCAGGAACACTTCAGGCACCGCCAACAACAATTCCGACGCCGCAAACTCAAAGGAAAAACCGGCGACGATTCCTACGAGGATAGCGGCACCCAGTGTCAGCGCCCATGACAATGTCGCTCGCAGCACGTACGCGAGTGACACGGTGCCGAGAATCAGAATCACGTTCGTCGGGTCGGGCGGATTGCCAACGACGTACCAGATCATCGCGGGCAGCACTGCCCACAACGTTACCAGCGCGCCTTCGACCGGACCCTTGCGCAGCATAACAAGACTTGCCACGCCAGCGCTCAGACAGAAAAAAGGCGGCGGCAACGCCGCCGAGACTGCCGACACACCAATCGCATGAACACGGCTACGCATGGCGAATTCCGCCAGAGCTTTCATGGGCGTCGGACAGGTAGGCGTCTAGACGTGCGCGTCGGTGTACGGCAACAGCGCGAGAAAACGTGCGCGCTTGATCGCCCGCGCGAGCTGACGCTGATAACGCGCCTTGGTTCCCGTAATTCTGCTGGGCACAATCTTGCCGGTCTCCGAGACGAAGGCCTTCAGCAGCTCAAGGTCTTTGTAGTCAATCTCGGTAATACCTTCCGCCGTGAACCGGCAGTACTTTCGTCGTCGATAGTATCGAGCCATGGTTCGTTACTCCCTTTCAGTGGCAGCGGCAGGCGCGGGTGGGCGGCTGTCGTCGTCGGCAGGTTTTAGAGTTGCAGACGGCGACACGCGCGGAGTCGAGTCACGTTCCTTTTTCTCTTTGGATTCCCGCTCGATCTTCATGATCGGCGAGTCCTCGGTCAGCGGATGGTTGACCTTCATAATCAGGTTGCGGATAACCGCGTCGTTGAACTTGAAGGCATTGGCGAGTTCCGCAATCACCTCGGCGCTGCCGCCGACGCTGAGCAGAATGTAATGTGCCTTGTGTATTTTGTTGATGGGGAACGAGAGCTGACGCCGCCCCCAGTCTTCAACACGGTGAACGAGGCCACCGCCAGTTTCGATCGTCGAGGTGTAACGCTCGATCATTCCTGGAACCTGTTCGCTTTGATCAGGGTGAACCAGAAACACTATCTCGTAATGTCTCAAAAGAGCTCCTTCCGGGTTATTGCCACCCGCTTGAGTGATCAAACGGTGCGGCAAGGAGTTTGGGGCCGCGAATCTTAGCGGAAGCCCGGATCGAATGCCAGAGCATGCAAGTGGGTCACCCTCGCTGGCGTACGACCTCATAGAGCGCGATGCCCGCCGCGACCGAGACATTGAGACTACTCACCGCGCGCCCAGCATCGCCGCTGAAGGGGATGCCTGCAACGTGGTCACAATGGCGCCGAGACAGCTCACGCAGTCCGTCGCCCTCTGCACCGAGCACGATCGCGACCGGCGAAGATAAGTCGACGCCGCCAATGGGCGCAGCTCCCGCTTCAAGACCGATAATCCAGAGGCCCGCAGCCTGCATTTGCGTGAAACTGCGGGCGAGGTTGGATACCGGTATCACAGGCACCACGCTCGCGCCGCCACTCGCGGCTTTTTGTGCGGTCCCCGTCATCGGCGCACTGCGGCGTGCGGGCGTGACCACGGCGTCGGCACCCATCGCGGCCGCGCTGCGCACGCACGCCCCCAGATTGCGCGGATCTGTGACGCCATCGAGCACGAGCACGAGTGCCGGCCGATCGCGGTCTGCGAGGGACGCCAGCAGGTCGCCAAGGCCGACGACCCGCGCCGCGCGGGTCTTGAGGATGGCCCCCTGATGCGCCGCGCCGTTGGCTATCTCGTCGAGTTCGGGTCGGGACAAGGATTCAATCGTGACACCAATTCGACGGCCTATGCGTTCAAGTTCTCGCAAGCGCTGGTTGCCGCCGCTCCTGAGATAGAGCACCTGGGCGGCATCCGGGTCGCCATCGAGGCTCGCGCGCACGGAATGAATACCAACAACGTGCTGGGTCTCGCTCATTGCCGTTTGCCGCGGGATCGCCGCCTGGTCGCCTTCGTGCCGCTCGGGCTCTTGCTGCTGTTGTCACCGCCGACGCTCTCGGTGGGGGCATTCTTTCCACTGGCGCTCTTGCCGCTGGCGCTCTTAGGGCTCGCGCTTTCGCCGCTGGCGTCCTTGCCACCGGGGTTCTTGCCCGCGGGGCTGCTCGTCTTCTCACCCCGTTTTTTTGGTTTGCCATCCGCGCCAGAGCGTTTCCGGGTTCTCTTGGAGCGCGGGACGGTGCCCGACGCCGCAGCGTTTTCCTCGCCGCCACGCTGTTCTGTCCCCCCACCACCCGGTGGGGGCCCTTTGCCCTCTTCCGATCGCGCAGCCTGCGGTCGCCCTCGCCGACCTTTCTTGGCACTTCGCTTGTCGGAGCGCTTGCCATCGCCACGAGAGCCGACCTGCCGGCGGTTGAGTGGGGTGTGCGTCAAGAGTTCGAAGTCCACTTTACGCTCATCAACGTTGACACCGGCGATCTGAACCGTGACGGCATCCCCGAGTCCAAAGCTGCGCCCGGTGCGTTCCCCCACCAGCAGTTGCTGGCCTGAGTTGAAGCGGAAGTAATCGCCAGTGAGCGTACTGACGTGAATCAGGCCCTCAACGAATGTGTCGCTTAGTTCAACAAAGAGCCCGAAGTGAGTAACGCCTGTAATGATACCGGCGGCATCCTCACCGGTGCGCTCGCTGATGAAGTCGCACTTGAGGAACTCCAACACCTCGTATACGGCCGCGTCTGCGCGACGCTCGGCCATCGAACAGTGCGTGCCGAACGCCGCAACCTCGTCATCCTCGTAGGGATAGAACTTGCGCCGGGACAATTTGCCTGCCCGATGAACGTGGGCGTGCTGCCCGCGCCGATGGATGAGCGCTTTGATCAGACGATGGGTAAGCAGATCCGGGTACCGTCGAATCGGCGAGGTGAAGTGGGCATATTCCTTATAGTTGAGGCCAAAATGTCCCAAATTGTGCGGTTGGTACACCGCCTGGTTCATTGACCGGAGCACGGCAACCTGCAGCACGCGCCCGCCAGGCAGCTTGCGCAACTGGTCGATGACCGCCTGCAAATCACCCGGGGACGGCACATTTTCGTCCCGAATCTGGATGCCATAGCTGCGCAGGAACTCGGCCAGTTGTCCGATCTTTTCGATCTTCGGCCGGTCATGAACCCGAAAGAGCCCGGCCCGACCTGACTGGCCGATGAGCCGGGCAGCGCAGACGTTCGCTGCGAGCATGCACTCTTCAATCAGCCGATGTGCATCGTTGCGCACCAGCGGTTTGATAGCGGTTACGGAACCGGCATCGTTGAACTCGAATCCAAGTTCATTGCTGTCGAGGTCAAGGGCACCCCGTTTGCGCCGTTGATCGACGAACACCGAATAGAGCGCTTGCAGTGCATCGATCTGCGGGACGATCGCCGCAGCATCCGCTCGCGCCTTGCTGTCGCCCGCCAGAATCTGGCCAACCTGGTCGTAGGTCAGCCGCGCGTGCGAGCGCATTACGGCTTCGTAAAACTCGTAACCGCTCACCCGGCCACGCGCTGACACGGTCATCTCACACACGAGCGCCAACCGGTCCACATCCGGGTTCAGCGAACAGAGTCCGTTCGAGAGTTTCTCGGGCAACATCGGCACCACGTACTGCGGAAAATAGACCGACGTCGCGCGCTCCTGGCCGCACACATCGAGGGGTGAACCAGGCATGACATAACGGGACACATCTGCGATCGCAACAAAAAGCCGCCAGCCACCGCTTTTTTTGGGTTCGCAAAGAACCGCGTCGTCAAAGTCACGCGCGTCAGCACCGTCGATGGTGACGAGTGGCAAACCCCGAAGGTCCACGCGATTCTGCTTGTCGTCTTCGGCCACCTCAATCTCGATTTGATCGGCTTCACCGAGCGCTTCGTCCGAGAAATCGACGGGAATGTCATTGCTGCGCAGCGCGATCTCGATCTCGATGCCCGGCGTCAGATGATCACCCAGGACTTCCACAACCCGGCCCTTCGCCGGTGAGTGGTGGGATGGCGGCTCTATCACCTGCACGACGACGACCTGATTGGTCAGGGCGCCGCCCATGTCCGGCGTTGGAATCAGGATGTCCTGGGTGAGTCGCTTGTTGAGCGGCTCGACGAACGCGACGTTCGACTCACGAAACAGGCGGCCGACGATCTGCGTCGTCGAACGCTCGAGAACATCGATGATCTCCCCGGTCGCACGTCCGCGGCGGTCAACGCCGCGGACGCGCACCTGGGCGCGGTCGCCGTGGAAGACGAGGCGCATTTGCCGACGGGCCAGGAACACATCCTCGCCGCCGCTGTCGGGCAGCAGGAAACCAAAGCCGTCAGCATGGGCCTCGATTTTTCCGGCGACGAGTTCCAGGCGGTCTGCGATTGCGAAGTAGCCGCGCCGATCCATCGCCAGTTGGCCGTCGCGCTCCATGGCGCGCAGACGCCGCTGCAGACCAACCAGTTGCTCTGGTTCGACGACGCCAATGTTCTCCGCGATCCAGTCGAAGGAAGCGGGCTCACCGTGAGCTTCGAGTTGCGTGAGGATGAACTCGCGGCTTGGAATCGGATTCTCGTAGCGTTCCGATTCGCGCGAGCCATGCGGGTCTTTGATCATAGTGATCTCGTTGATTGACGCCTTGTCGCGAGATTAGTAATCTGCGCGTCCTCACGCCGAGGTGGTGAAATTGGTAGACACGCTAGCTTCAGGTGCTAGTGGGGGCAACCCCGTGGAGGTTCAAGTCCTCTCCTCGGCACCACTTAACGGCTTTGTGAGCAAGCGAAGCGCGGCGAACAAAACGTGAAGTGTGCGCCAAAAACTCGCGATAGCGATAGCCCGCAAAAAAACCGCAAGTAAAGCGCGGCAACCCGCGACAAACCGCAAACGCCCAAAACCACCTTCTTCCGGGCAAGCGTAGCGATGCGCAGCCTCCCCCGTGCAACTGATCCCAGATCAAACGCGACTTGCAGACACAGCACGCATCAACCGGCGGACAATCGCTTAACCCCGCGACCAAGCCGTTCCCGTCAGAATTTGTCTCCCGGGAAGCTCCGGCGCCAACTCAAAAACCATGTCACCAAACCACCAGAAGAAGGCGTGAAGCATGAGCGAAATCGAAGAGGCACCCGGTGATGGCGAAGGGATTCGTCGAGGGATCGGTCGCCTGCCCGGATAAATGCGCATTGATTTCTCAGGGCTGCCGAATCCGCCCGCGACCTCAACGGCAAACTCTCGCTGCAGGACCTCTTCAGTGGCGAGCTTCGATCGCGTGCAATCAACCAGCGAAGGGATCTTCTCGAATGATCGTCTCTACTCGGTCTTTGCCGGTTGAAACAATCGCTATCGGTACGCCGCACGCCTCTTCAAGATGATCTATGTACGCGCGGGCATTGGTTGGCAGGCCGTCCATCTCCTGCACGCCGCCGGTGTTGTCCTTCCATCCAGGCATCGTCTCGTAGATCGGCTGCGGGTTCTCAGCGTCCGGGTCGTCATAGGCGACGCATACCTTGACCTCATCCAGGCCATCGAGCACGTCCAGTTTGGTCAGGCAGATGCCGGACAGGCTGTTGATCTGTATCACGCGACTGAGCGCATAGGCGTCGAACCAGCCACATCGACGCGCCCGCCCGGTGGTGGAGCCGAACTCCTGACCACGGTCTGCCATCACGCTGCCCACGGCGTCGAAGAGTTCAGTCGGAAACGGCCCGGACCCAACCCGTGTGGTATAGGCCTTGGTAATGCCCAGAATATAGTCGAGGTATCGCGGTCCGAAACCGCTGCCACTGCCGATGGCCCCTGCGGTCGTGTTTGACGACGTCACAAAGGGGTACGTACCCTGGTCAATGTCCAGCAAGGCACCCTGCGCGCCTTCAAACAGGATGCTCTCGTCACCACGGTGCAACTCGCCCAGGCGCCCGACAACATCGCCGATCATTGGCCGCAGGCGATCGAGCACCGACAGCGAATGGTCCAGCGTCTCGCCGAGGTCGACGGCATCGGTATTGAAATATTTCGTGAGCACAAAGTTGTGATAGTCCATCACTTCTTCGAGCTTCACCTTGAAGGTGTCAGCGTGCAGCAGGTCGCCTACTCGCAAACCGCGGCGCGCGACCTTGTCCTCATACGCCGGGCCGATACCGCGACCTGTGGTACCGATGGCCTGGTTGCCGCGCACTCTCTCGCGCATGAGATCAAGTGACACGTGGTGAGGCAAGATGAGCTGGCACCCCTTGCTGACCATGAGGCGAGACACCACGTCGTGACCATCGGCCTCGAGCATCTCAACTTCTTCGAGCAATGCGGGAATGGAGAGCACAACGCCGTTGCCGATCAGGCATTCGACGCCGCTGTGCAGAATGCCTGACGGGATGAGATGCAAAACCGTCTTCTTGCCGCTGACAACGAGCGTGTGGCCGGCATTATGGCCACCCTGGAAGCGCACGACCGCGCGTGCACGATCCGTCAGCAAATCCACGACCTTGCCTTTGCCCTCGTCACCCCAGTGGGTGCCGATCACGACGACATTCTTACCCATGATCTAGTGTCCTGTCTGGCTAATTCGTCACAGTTCGCTGGCCTTTCTTGTCGCTGATCGGCTGCGCCTCGTCGTTGCTCGCCCTTGCCGATTCTCGACGCGCGGCGTCCTCGCCCCTTGTCAGCGCCAAAACATGCCGACCGCCCAGACGCAAAACCTCCGGGTCCACGTTCCGAAACGAGCGCGCAGGAACGACGTCACGACCCTGCCGCGCGCTTCACGTTCGCCTGCTTTGCTCTACACGGCGGTCGTGCCAGCCCTCACGTTTCCTCCACCAGGCTCCATCCAACCCAAACGTCAACTGCGAATAACGTACAACAACCCCGTTCCGACCAACATGCTGACAAGTCCGACGATGCGCATCGTACGGTCGTCAACCGTTGCCGCCATCGCCACGAGTTCCCGCCACCGACGCGGATAAAGAAACGGAATGATGCCCTCGATCACCAGTATCAGGCAAAACGCGGCGCCAAGTTCCTGCCAAAGGCTGCCCAACCGGCTCTCCGCGACTCGCTACAAGCCGGCGGGCTGCTACTCCGGTTTGCTCCTGTTCAGATATCGAAAGAAGTCGCTGTCCGGATCGATCAGCAGGACGTCACCCTTGTTTGAGAAGGTATTCACGTAGGCGTTCATGCGCCGATAAAACTGATAGAACTCCTGATCCTTGTTGTAGGCCGCCGCATAAATCCGCGCCGCCTCGGCATCGCCTGCGCCACGGATCTGTTCCGCTTGCTGGTACGCGCTCGCGCTGATGACCTCATGCTGCCTGTCCGCGTCTGCGCGGACACCGACCGCCAGTTCCTGGCCACGGGCACGGTGGTCGCGCGCCTCGATTTCGCGCTCAGTGTTCATCCGGTTGTACACCGAGAGGTTCACCTCCGCGGGCAGGTCAATG
>CAVOBC010000130.1:0-11703 GCA_963693635.1 Gammaproteobacteria bacterium
GATGTCACACTGCAGAGAGAAAGTGTACGCGCGGGTTGGGGTATCGAGCACTAAGCGATCGTTAGATTCCGAGAGATTCCGAGAGATAGAAGTTAACCCGGAATGTGCGAATCGAGGACACGACTACGATAGACAGATCATCACAGCTCCTAACTCCTTTCGCCCGCCACGCCTCGCACCTCACCGCACCTCACCTTCTGCTCACCTCCTGCCAGCCCGGAACTGCGATAAGATTCCGCACTAACCCCTCACACTTGACACCCACACCTCACGAGAGAACGCGACAATGACCACACGCGGCAGACGCAGTTTCTGGACCTGGGGCTGGCAATCGGACGAGCCAACCCCCGCCGCGCGCGACGACATGGCGCGCCAACTGTCAGAGCAGTACGGCACCGCGGTTACCGCGCCGCCGATTCCAAAGATCGACGACATTGAACTCCGCGCGCCCCGCGTGCGCATCCCGGGCGCCATCTCGGCCTATGTCACGACCGACAAGACCGAGCGGGTCATCCACACTTACGGCGGCCATTTCCTTGAGTTCAACCGGGCAGTGAACGGTGACTTCGCGTCTCCCCCCGATGCCGTTGCCTACCCCGCAACCGAGAATGAACTGGAAGCGGTGCTCGCATGGTGCGATGAGAGCGGCCACGCGGTCATTCCTTACGGGGGCGGCACGACCGTGGTCGACGGCGTGTCGGTTCCCGAGTCAGCCGATGGCGCGGTCACCATCGACACTGAACGCATGAACCGCATCCTCGAGATCGACCCGATATCACGGGCGGCACGCATCCAGGCGGGCATTTTCGGCCCCGATCTCGAAGATGCCCTGCGTCCACAGGGTTTCACGCTGCGGCATTTCCCGCAGAGTTTCCCGTGGTCGACCCTCGGCGGCTGGATTGCGACCCGGTCCGGCGGCCACTACGCCACCAACCACACCCACATCGATGATTTCGTCGAATCGTCGCGCATGATCACTCCCCGGGGCGCCTGGGAGTCGAGGCGCTTGCCGGGCAGCGGCGCGGGGCCAAGCCCTGATCGCATGGTGCTGGGCGCAGAGGGAACGACCGGCATCATCACCGAAGCATGGATGCGCATTCAGCAGCGTCCCACCTTCCGTGCCACCGCCGGGGTTGTGTTCGATGACTTCCTTAAAGGGGCAGACGCCGCTCGTCACATCGTGCAGGCAAAACTCTGGCCCGCAAACCTGCGACTGCTCGACCCGGTGGAAGCCGGGCGCGCGGCCGGTCTTTCCGGCACCGAGTCGCTCCTGATCATCGGCTTTGAGTCCGGTGCCCTGCCCCAGGGCGACCTCATCCGTGCGGCTGTCGGCATCGCGCGGGACTGTGGCGGCACCATCGATGACGACGACGTCCTGATTGCAGACAGCGCCGGCACCGTGACCGGCAGGGAAGGCGCGGTCGGCAACTGGCGCAGCAGCTTTATCGGTGTAAACGCCGGACTGACCGCCGGCCTTGGCCTCATTGGCGACACCTTTGAGACTGCAATCACGTGGGACGCTTGGCCCGATTTCGACGCGCTTGTGCGCGAACGCGTAAACGCCGCATTGGGCGAGGTCGTAAAGGGGCATTCAGCGCTCTCGTGTCGATTCACGCACGTCTACACCGACGGACCTGCGCCGTACTACACCTTCTCGGGACTTGGCACCAAAGGCGGCGAAGCCGAACAATGGCAGGCGATCAAGGATACCGCGAGCGCTGCCGTGATCGAGGGTGGCGGCACCATCACCCACCACCACTCGGTTGGACGGATGCACCGGGCCGGGTGGGCGCAGCAACGGCCGGACCTTTTCGAGGCAGCGCTCCGCGGTGCGCGCAGTGCACTCGATCCCAATGGCATCATGAATCCCGGCGTCTTGTACGATCCCTGAGATCAAGACCATGGCCTTACTCTCAAGACCCTTCGCGTTCTGCATCATCTGCCAGCTTCTGCTGACCGACGCCATCGCGGCGACGTCTCACGACTCGCCCGAACGGATCGCCTTCAATTCGACCTACGACCGCTATCTGCGCGCAGAACGCGAGCACCGCTGGACGGATGCTTTGCCCGCTGTCGAGCAATCACTGGCGCTCGGCCTGCAAACCTTCGGAGAAGACGGCATCAACATTGCCAACCTGCGGGTGAAGCTCGCGACCGTGCTCAACCGCACGGGAAAAACGGGGGGCGGCGCACGCGCGCGATCATTGCTGGGCGCAGCACGGCCGGTCCTCGAAGCCGCTTATGGCACCGATAGTCTGGAGGTCGTTGATCTCCTAATCGAAACGGCCGTCGCCGAGCACGACCCGACGCGGCTCATTCGCACTGTCAGCCTGTTGCGCATGGCCGTGAAGAACGCGCGTCAGGGCGGCGCAGAGATGCTCGCCGAGGTCAATTTCACGGCCGGCACCGCGCTCCTCAAACTGCGGTCATCCAGTGCGGCGGAACCCTTCCTCGCCCGGTCCCAGGCGCAATATCACGAGATCTTTGGAGACGCCGATCTGCGTACGGCAGTGGCGAGCCAACGCCTTGGCATCGTTCGCCTGCGCAAGCGCAACCCGGGCGGCGCTCTGCCGCTCCTGTCCACAGCTCTGAAGGCCTTCGCGCGCCATCCCCACGCACGCGCGCAGGAGGTGCAGACGCTGACCGCGCTCGTCGCAGCGATCGAGCGCACCGGCCGACATGACCAGGCAACACCGCACTGCGTCCGGGTTGCAGAGATGCTCGCTGTCGACGGCAACGCAGCCCCATGGCCCATCGTCAGCACGCCGCCAGCCACACCTCGCGTCCCGGTCACCGATGGCGGCGCGGAGGTGGTCGTCGGCTTCAACCTCGATGAACGGGGTATGATCTTCAATCCGATCATCATCTCGTCGACCGACGGACGCCTCAACGCGGCGGCCCTGCGTGCTGTTCGCAAGGATCGATACACGCCCAAACTCGCTGCCGGAACACCGGTCAAGGCAGAGGGCCTGACGCGCCGCCTGCAGTTTCACTAAACGCGGTCTGGCTGTTCCACGGAAGGCTGTTCCACGGAAGGAATGTCATGAACGCGGTTTCACCGAGGGGACAGCATTGAGCAAGACCAGGAGCAATCCATGAATCGCGATGACTTTCTCGCAGACGCCCAGAAGCCGGACAGATCTGGTCCGACGAGCGACCCGCCGACGCAGACCCCGCAGCCGGACAAGAAGGCAACCGGCATCTTCTACCGCAAAGATCGGGAAGGCGTCAGCGTGCTGCTGGACGGCCAGGAAGTGTTCAGGTATCCAACGATTGACGAACTGGTGCGCACGCATATAAAGGCCGTGCACAATCTGCGCAAGGTCCAGCAGGAAGAGGCCGAACGAATATTCGGCAACCAGTACAAATCAATCCCCGACTGAGCGTCAGTCCAGGTCCTGTGCGGCAAAATTACCCTGCGAAACCGGCAGATGGACGGTGATCCCGTCAAGGTCGGATGTCATCGTGATCTGGCAGGCGAGACGGCTGTTGGCGCGGGGGTCATCGGCGTACGCCAGCAGTTCGTCCTCGTCGGGAATCCGCGGCGGCAGCAGCGCCAGCCATTCCGGCGGAATATAGCAGTGGCAGGTGCAGCAATTGCACGCACCGCCGCATTGGGCGCGGATGCCGTGGATGTCATTATCGAGCGCACAGTCCATGACCGTTTCGCCCTCTGGAACCGTCCCCGACTCCTGTGTACCGTCCGCCTGGACGAAGTGGACTCGCAGCAACGAGGCATCCTTCGATCGATTGATAGCGCAGTTTAACGTCGGCTTATCCAGCTTGCACTCACCACGCGCTTATGGCACGTTGCGTCCCTTCTTTTTCGCAGGCTTGTCGCTTTGATCCTCGACCTTCACACGCATTCCATCAAGTCCGATGACGGCCGCGCCAAGGTCGAAAACTACTGTCAGTGGATTCGCTCTAAAGAGGTCGGCATCGACGGCTTTGTGCTCACCGAGCACCGCCAGTTTGACGATGACTCCGACTATTCAGGGCTCGCCAGCAAGTACGGACTGACGATCTTGAAGGCGAGCGAAGTTGAGACCGAATATGGCCATGTCCTTGTCTTTGGTATCAACGATGCCATCCACGCGGCCTTCGATTTTGCGGATATCCGCTTGCCACTCGCGCAAGTGATCGAAATCGCAGACAACAATGGTGCAATCGCCGCCCCCTGCCATCCCGGCCGCAAGCGCGTGGGCATGTATGCTCATATCGACGAGTACGGCGTGCCTGAAGGCGTGCGCATCGTCGAGGTCTACAACGGTGGCAGCCGCGACAACGAAGACGACATCTCGCTCAAGATGGCCGAAGAACAAGGCTATCTCGGCATCGGCGGCTCTGATTCGCACATCGTCAGTCATGTAGGCCGCTGCGCAACCGAATTCCCCGCCGACCTCGGCAGTGAACAGGAGTTGGTCGAGGCGCTGAAGGCGGGCGAATTTACCGCGCTGAACCTGCGCGCCTAGATACACCAGCAGTCGACGAGACACCGGGGCCAAGCCAACACACCAACAACCAGACCTTCCTCCGGACGGAGAGAAGCCAAAATCAGGCAGGTGACACTATGGATGACGACGCAGATATCGTTGAGCTGAAGGAAAAATTCTTGAAACGCGGTGACATCACGAGCGAAGGCACTTTCAAGTTAGAGGCCGACAAACTTGCCGGCTTCGCCAAGGCCACGGGCCAAACCGCTTCCCGCTTTACTGACCCCGCGGATCCCGACTTTCAGGCGGCGCCCACGTTCCCCTGTTCGCTCGCCACCGGGCGCATGCTGCCACAGGACTTTCCTGACTTCGGCGGCATGGGTATGGACGCGGGCAAGGCCGTTGAGCTCTTGCAGCCCATTCGCCCGGGCGTCACGATCACCGGCAAGAGCCACCTGCACGACATCTACACGAAGACCGGTCGTTCGGGCCGCATGATCTTTTATGTGTCGCGTCTCGAACTCTTCGATGAGGACGGCAATCACCTTGCCAACTCCGACAGCCGCAATGTCATTCGCGAGAAGCCGACCGGCTAACAGGACAGACGCTGCAAATGAAATCAAGCGACCGCAAGTTAATAACGAGACCACTATGGCTATAGAAAAACTGTCCGATATCGAGTTCGGTGTGGATCTCCCCGCGTTCGAGCCGGACACCAGCCTCAACAATGTCATCGCCTTCACCGAAGCCGCCGGCTGGGGCGGCCGCGGCCGCTTTACCGACCACGAGGCAGCACGCAAAGAGGGCCTGCCCGGTGCCATCCTGCCCGGCATCATGAGTCAGGGATTTCTGTCCTCCATGATCCTGCGCTGGGCGCCGACCGCGGACATCAAGACGGTGGACACGGTGTTTCGTGCGCCCGTTCTCGTGGATCAGCCGCATACGATCACCGGTGTCGTCACCGACATCAACGAAGAGACAAGCGTCGTTGAGATCGACATCACGATCACTAACGAGAAGGGCGAAACGCGCGTGTTCGGAACAGCGACGGCGGTCATTCCCGCCTGATAAATTGGTTGTCATAAAAAAGCCGGGCATCGCCCGGCTTTTTTATGGTCACACTGGCAGGTTGCTGGAAAAGTGCTTTCCTGCACTTTTCCAGAGTCGCGGGCCCTCAGCCTGCTAGCGGAGATTTTCTCAGGTCAGCGCACGCCGCCTTCGACTGACCGGATGAAGTCAATGAAGAGCTTCACCTCCTGCACGTCCCCAAGTTCGGCATCCACCCGTTGCAGCGCTTCGACCTCGCTCAGATCGGAACGGAAGTACAACTTGTGCGCATCCAGGATCGCACTGATCTTCTCCCTCGCAAGGCCATGTCGGCGCAGCCCGACGATGTTCACGCCCTTGATTTCGATCCGATTGCCATAGCCCGACGAATACGGCGGAATGTTCTTGTCGATCACCGAGCCGCCACCGATGAACGAATACGAGCCGATGCGCAGGAACTGCACGACGCCGACCTGACCACCGAGCGTCACATGATCATCAATCACCACATGACCGGACAGACCAACGTAGTTAGCGAGCACATTGCCATCGCCGAGCACGCAGTCGTGAGCGATATGGACGTACCCCATTAGCAGATTGTTGTTGCCAATGCGGGTCTCACTGACCCCGGTCACGGTGCCCACATGCACACTGACCGACTCGCGGAACTGGTTGCCGTCGCCGATGACGAGGCACGTCTCCTCCTGACGATACTTCTTGTCCTGGGGTTCGGGGCCAATGATCGAGAAGGGATAAAACACATTGCCCTTGCCTATGGTTGTCTTGCCCTCGATCACAACATGGGAGATGAGGCGACAGCCATCCCCCAGCTTCACCTTGGGACCGACGGTGCAGAAGGGGCCGATCTCAACGCCGGCACCGATCTCGGCGGCCGGGTCCACAATGGATGACGGATGAATGTTGCTCATTTTAGATGGGTAAAACTCACAGTGAGGACGGTTGGATCACGCCGCGCTGACTTCCCGCACATCGCCGGGCACGGGTGAAAACACGTCGGAGTGCTGAAAATAAAGCGGTTGTGTCGCCGCTACCCGACCGGCTCAAAGAGCGGTATGCACACGTCCTCATGCGCCTCCCAGGTCACTCGAACCCGCTGGCCGATCGATACATCGGTCAAAGGATCTTCGACCCCAACGACGTTGGTGAGCACCCGAAAGCCCTCATCGAGGTCCACCCAGGCGATCGCATAGGGCACGCGGTCACGAAAATAGGGATGGTAACTCTGTCGCACCACAGAGTAGGTGTAGACGGTGCCGAGACCCGCGGAAATCTTCCACGCAAGCGCGCCGTCAACGCAGCCCGTGCAGTGCTGGCGCGGGTAAAAAACGACCTTGCCGCAGCCGCCACACTGTTGGTAGCGCAGTTCCTTGTCGGCGGTCGCCTCCCAGAATGCCTGCGTGTCGAGTTCAGTCAGTCGCGGCAAGGGCCTTGTTGCTTCAGCCATGATCAGTCACTCCCCAGTATCACTGTGCCGCCTGAATGGCGGGAACCTAACGATCCGCCGTTGCCATGGGCAACCGCAAGTCGCGCACCGTCAACCTGTGAGGTCGACTCGCCGCGAAGCTGACGCGCCGCTTCTATCAGCAGGAAAATGCCCCGCATGCCGGGATGGTTGGATGACAGTCCACCACCATCGGTATTGAGGGCCGGGCCATCACCCCGTCGGTCAAAACGCAGACGCCCCCCTTCAACCCAACTGCCGCCCTCCCCTTTCTTGCAAAAACCAAGATCCTCAAGCAGCGTCAGCACTGTGATGCTGAAGGAATCGTAGATCATCGCGACGTCCATCTCATCGGCGCGCACGCCGGCCTCGCCGAACGCGAGCGGTGCAGATTGCGCGGCCGCACTCGTCGTAATATCACCGCCAGCAGTGGGGTATTTGGTCGCTTCACCCGTGCCCAGAATCCACACCGGCGGCTTCTTGCAGTTAGCTGCCACCTCAGGTGACGCGATGACGACCGCGCCACCACCGTCGGAAATCATGCAACACTCAAGCAGGTGCAAGGGATCTGCAATCATGCGCGAGCCGACCACGTCGTCAATCGTGGTTTCGCGGATATCCAGAAATTCAAGCGCGGTCATGGCAGCGACCGCCTCTGGATTGCGCATGGCGTGCAACCGGGTCGCCGTCGAGATCTCAGCAAGCTGCTCACTCGTGGTGCCGTAATCGTGCATGTGTCGATGCGCGACCATCGCGTAATTCGAGATCAGCGTCATGCCGTAGAACGACTCGAGATTGTCCGCGGGGTGCATGCCAACGCCGCCGCCGCCCACACCGATCGCGGTAGAGGTTGAATGGGCGGTCGAGCCGTAGGTCAGCAGCGCGACATTCGCCTTGCCCGACGCGATATCCCGATGTGCGTGAGCGGCATGGAACTCATAGGAACTGCCACCGACGTTCGTCGTGTCGATCACCGACGGCTGGATGCCGAAGTAATCGGCAATGGTTAGCCCACCAAAGCCGCCACCCTCGCCCGCATCATAGATGGCGTCCACGTCGGACCAGTTGAGACCCGCATCCTTGAGTGCACTCGCGGCCGACGCTGCCTTGATCTGCAACGGCGACACCAGCCCTTCCACGGCGCGGGACGGATATTCATGAATGCCGACTATCGCGGCCTGTCGATCCTTCGCTGGCATGGAACCCCCGAAAAACCTCGATGATAACGCGACCACCGGTCACAGGCGACCGTTGCCGTGTAGCCCCTGTTCTCCTCTTCTCGACGCTACGCTCCTCGCCGCTCCTCTCCTCGCCGCAGCAGCTCTCCTCCTCGCCGCCGCGCTCCGGGTTCGCAAGACAAACGCCCACGACTCGGACCTGCCGCCGCTACCGGCTTGGTTTGAAGGGTTAAGAAGGGTTAGAAGGGTTTACATCCAGGACCGGTGATCGCCGTGACTGCCCGGTGCCTCAACTTCCAGGAGACCAAAGTCCATGATCTGACGCGCGACGGTTACATCGATGAAAGGCATCCGGATCGAGCGCGAGGCAACACGCAACTTCAGGGTTGCGAGGCCGCGCCTGCGCATGAACGGTGACTGGGTGAACGACACCCCCTGCAACTTGTAGGCCTGCATCACGACGTAATCAATGCCAATGATGCCGCCACGCCCAATGATCATCTCGCCGTCAACGGCTATGCCTTTGCGCAGCCATGTCAGATACATCAAGACCATGTGGGTCGCCCAAAGCGGCAGTGGCAGCGCTGCGAGCTTCCACTCAAGGCCCAACCCGAAACCCGCGGCAACCACGACGTACAACGTTGTCCAGACGATGGCGAGTTTTGCAAAGTAACGGATATGACTACACGCAAAGTCGAGGTCCACCGGATTCGGGATCGGCACGACCTCCCAGGCCAGTTCATTGGCTTGCTGGCGCGTGATGGTCGGGACGAGGACCTTCTCGTCCATCATCCCGGCCTGCTTGTGGGAGAGTTGCTCAAACACGAGATTCAAACGCCCGAGTACACGGTCCAGCCAGTCTTCGCGAAAGAGGATCGTCTGCACCCTCGACTTGCGCATGTGAATCTCGTGCTTGGTCAGCAACCCGCGATGCACGGTGAACGCATCGTTCGTGCCGTAGAGATGAAAGTTGTAGTACGAGAAAATGGAACCGAGCACCGAGAGTCCCGCTACGATCAGCACAGACAAGACGAGGGCGCTCGCAAACAGCAACAGCATCATCCCCACCGATTGGCTGAAAAACTCTTCCGGGTCAATGCCAAGACTCATCACAAAAACCGGAATCTGGTCACCGCCCTGGCCAATCACCGCACCGACCCCGCCAAGGATGATCCAGGCACGATTGTTGGTCAGCCCATGCAGGATCAGATCTGGCAACTGACGATCAATCAGCAGATCACCGGCTTCAAGCAGATCAGACGACGGCGCATCGTCTGCGACGTCATCACGCGCCAGGTGCGCTTTGCGTTCAAGTATCTCTTTGCGAATGGCCTCTGCTTCGTCCGCCTCAAGTGCCGCGAGATAGACCTCGTCGCCGGACGACCCGGCGCTGTCTATCTTGATGGTCACGAGACCCATCGGCCGCAGGTAAAAAGGATGCTCGAATGTGACGTTCTGGATGCGCACAAACGCGAGGTCCAGTTGTTTCTTGAAAACGATCCCCTGGCGTACCAGGACGCTGTCATCCCGCAGGGAATAGGCGAAGGTGCGGTAGTGCAGCACCGCCCACAGCACAATCGCTGCGACAATCGCGAAGAGCACGAGGCCGATAATCAACTCACCCGGCAGACGCGTGATGCCATACGCAAGCGGAATGAGCGCAAAGAAGTTGTTGACGAGGTGCCGGAGCGCGCTCGCGATGTTGTGCAGCACTGACCAGGCAGAGAGCCGCTGCCAATCGGCAAGCGTGGCGCTGCTCGTCACTTACCGACCTTGTGCGCGAGCGCATGCTCGCGGAGATCTTCGGCGACCGCCAGCGGCAACCCGGGAATCGTAAATGTGGCCGATCCGCTGCCAGCACTGAACATCTTCACGCTGGCGAGCCCCGCCCGCTTCTCGATTGGCCCGCGGTTGACCTCCACATGCTGAACCCGCGCGAGCGGCTGCACCGACTGCTGCCGCCAGAAGACACCGGAGTAGTAGGTGAGGTCATGTTCGCGCACGCCGTAGCCGCGAGCCCTGGCGGCCGCATAGGCGTGACCGGTGACGACAATGCCGGCAACGATGACCGCAGCCACGAGGATCGGAAACTGGGGGTAGGGAATCGACTTGACGAAACCTATCACCGTCAGAACAACCAGCACCACCACCCAGAACAGCAGCGAGACCACCGTATTGATGATGGCATGCCGGCTATCGACACCGTGCCGGGCAACCGTTGCGGATTCGGGCATGTCCGCAAGGGACACATTGAGATTGGTGAAGGCCAACAAAACACTCCAAAGGCAGCCTTTGATCTTAGCCAACGCCCGGGGATGAGAGAAGCCCCTTGCAGGATTGGACTAGAGATCCACGCTTATTATTGGACGTGACAACACACTGTTTTGGTAAAAAGGGTATGACGGAAAGGGCTTATAGTAAGACGCGGCAATCGAACGAACACTAACAACCGACAAGCAATCGACTCCCAATCGAAGAGCAACCCGAGAGGCGATCATTGGACAATCAGGCACAAATTGACTTCTGGAACGGTACGGGCGGTGACAGTTGGGCCCGGAACCAGGTGGCACTCGACGGGATGCTGTCCCCGCTTGGCGAGGCCGGGATTCGACGTCTCGATCCCCAGTCCGGCGAGAAGGTCATCGACGTAGGCTGCGGCTGTGGCGCTTCGTCACTGCAGATGGCCCGGCTTGGATGCGACGTCACGGGTGTCGATGTCTCAGAGCCCATGCTTGCCCTCGCCCGACGACGGGCAGACGACGAGAAGCTCCAGGCTGCTTTCACCTGCGCCGACGCCGCGACCCACGCCGCGAGCGGTTTCGATGGGCTCTTTGCGCGCTTTGGGGTCATGTTCTTCGCCGATCCGACCGCCGCTTTCGCCAATCTGCACAGCGCCCTGAAGGCAGACGGACGCTTGACCTTCGTCTGCTGGCAACCCGTTTTAAACAACCCGTGGATCGCGGAGACGATGAGCATCCTGATACGGCATGTCGGGCCGCAAACTCCAGGCGACCCTCACGCGCCGGGGCCCTTCGCGTTTGCCGACCCGGCGCGGGTAACGCGCATTCTCGAGGAGGCCGGTTTCGGCGACATCAGTGTTGACGGGCACAATGAGGACATTCTGATGGGACCCGACACAGACACGGCCCTGCGCTTTCTCTCGGAAATTGGACCCACGTCGCGCCTGCTGGCGGAACAATCGGATGCGGTCAAAGAAGCCGTGCGAACAGAACTCGAGAAATACGCAAATGCCCATCTGACGAGTGATGGCGTGAGGATCGGCGCGTCGGTTTGGGTGGTCAGCGCCTCTGCCTAGTCGGTGCTGACCCGATTGACTCTGTCGGTCCGGGGCATAGACTGCGAGCAAAACCACCATGCGGTTGGCCGCCGCCGGACGCACAAAGACGACGAACAAACTGAAGCAAGCAACCGGGAAAATAACGCATGACTGGCGTCGCCGAGACCAAAAGCACACGAATCCAAAACGAATCGCACGCTGCGAGACAAGCCTATTTCGAGCAGGGCCAGAAGCGCGCATTAGCGCTCGGCAATCGCGGCCCGCTACGCTTCAATGCGGACGGAT
>CAVOBC010000131.1:0-11569 GCA_963693635.1 Gammaproteobacteria bacterium
GCTTCGAATCTGCGTGGACGGTCGAACACACCGTGCTGCCTGAGGGCTATGAATCCGAGTATCCGTACTCAGACGACGGCAAGATCGCCAAGGGCGCATGCGACATCTCGCTACCAGACCCCTTGATCTGGATGGCATACGTCGCCGCTCAAACCGAGCGCATAAAGCTCGGTACCGGTATTTTGATATTGCCACAGCACAACCCCGTAATCACCGCCAAGCAGGTCGCAACACTCGACGTCATGGCCCGCGGCAGGGTCCTCCTCGGCATCGGGGTCGGTTGGTTGCGCGAAGAGTTCGACGTGCTGAATGCCGACTTCGACACGCGCGCGGCACGCACCGACGAATATGTCGCAGCGATGCGGGTTCTGTGGTCCGACGACGTACCGAACTTTGACGGTGATTTCGTGCAGTTCAAAGGCGCGTATTGCCGCCCGCAGCCCCCAAACAAGGCCGTGCCCATCATCGTTGGTGGTCACTCGAAAGCCGCCGCACGCCGCGCCGGTCGCATCGGTGATGGCTTCTTTCCGGCACGCGGACTGACACTTCCGTTGTTGCAACTGGCACGTGAAACGGCGGCCGCGAGCGGGCGGGACCCTGCGGCACTGGAGATCACCGCGAGTTTGCCTGCCGATCTGGATGACATACCGAAGCTCGCGGCTGCAGGTGTGGATCGCATTCTCGTGCCGGTCACGCCAACCCCGGGTATGGCAACGTGGATCCGTGGTCCCGACGACGCGCTCGAGTGGCGTGACCGCATCGAGCGCCACGCGGACCTGTAACGAATACTCCGGGACAAAAGCAATGGACCATGCATCAGAACACTGGCAGATTCGCAAACCCGCGGTCACCGGACGTGGCGGCATGGTGGCATCCCAGCATCACCTTGCATCCGACATAGGGGCCGAGGTTCTCCGTGACGGCGGCAACGCGGTCGATGCCGCCGTGGCGACAGGCCTCGCCATTGGCACAGTTGAACCATGGATGAGCGGCATCGGCGGCGGTGGCTACATGACCGTGTACATCGCTGCCGAAGATCGCACCTATGTCGTCGAATTCGGCATGCGCGCCCCACTTGGCTCAATACCTGACGACTATCCCATTGTCGGTACGGAGACCAGCGAGGCGACCTTCAACTGGCCGCGCGTGAAGGACGACGCCAACATCCATGGCGGTCGCTCGGTCGCCGTTCCCGGCTACATCAAAGGCGTTTCGCTGGCGCTCGCGACGTTCGGCACGCGCGACTGGGCACCGACCATCGAGCCCGCATGCCAGCTCGCTGAACAAGGACTACCGCTCGACTGGTATGCCCGCATGATGATCTCGGGCATGGCGCGTGGACTCAACCGCTACAACGAGACCCGTCGCATATACCTCGCCGATGGTCTGCCACCGGGCGGGACCGTTGACGGTTCGCTCAAATACCTTCAACTTGGCGAACTGGCATCCACGTATCGCACGCTGCAAGAAGAGGGACCAAAGGCCTACTATTCCGGTAGTCTGGCACCCCGCATTGCCGCCGACCTCGCGGCCGCTGGCTCCCGCATCAACACGCGCGACCTTGCGAATTACAAGGCCCGCATCGCGAGCCCGATCGTCGCTCAGTATCGAAATGCTAGCGTGACCGTCGCGGGCGACCTGACCGCAGGACCCTCGCTTGCCCAGGCACTCGGTTTCCTCTCAGAAAAACTTGAGCCCACCGGACGCGAACCCGCGCTCGATGCATTCCGCGCCTACGCGGATTCACTGCTGGACACCTACCGATATCGACTCGAGAAACTTGGCGAAGGAAAGCCCGCCCAGAACGACCGTGTGCCGACAAACACAACACACATCTGTACCGCAGACCGTGACGGCAATATGGTGTCGCTGACCCAGACCATCATGTCTGGCATGGGCTCACAGGTCATGCTGCCCGCTACCGGCATTCTGATGAACAACGGCATGATGTGGTTTGATCCACAACCTGGCAGCCCCAACGGGGTGGTCGGCGGGCGTCATCCTCTATGCAATATGTGTCCGGTCATCGCACACGAGGCAAACGGCAACCGCTTTGCGGTCGGTGCCTGCGGGGGCCGCAAGATCTTTCCAGCCGTTTTCCAGCTCATCTCCTTTCTCATCGACTACGGCATGAGCGTCGACGAGGCAGTGCATCAGGCGCGCATCGACGTGTCGGGGACGGACATGGTGTCTCTAATGGATCACATGTCGCCCGGGATCATCAGCGCGTTCGTGTCTCACTACGACACGGTCCGTGTGCGCCCGAACGGCGTCAGCCCGATGCTCTTTGGACTTCCCCAGATCATAGCGCGCGCCGCCGATGGCACGATGGCTGGTGGTAGTTTCGTGCCATCACCGAACGCCAAAGTGAGCGCGGTCTGAGCGCTTATGCAGCGATGCCGGGGCCCTCGGCGGTCGTCACGACGGCTCACCCACATATTGATTGACCGTGAAGCCATTGCCTTCGGTATCAACGGCGTTTGCCATGCGAACCGGTATGCCAGGCCTTGGCTCCTTGATATCCACAACGGTACCGCCCGCTTGTTCGATCCGATCGATGTATGCCGGGAGGTCGTCAACCAAGAACGTCAGGGTCGTTTCCATCGCGTCGAACGGATACCTGGCCGCATCTTTGGGCGCAGCAATGTGCAGGGCAAGCTCGCAGCCATCAACGATCCCGAAAGGTACTCCAACCGGGAGACTCTGATGTACTCACGAGGTCGAACGCAGACTTGTAGAAAGCAAGCGCGCGGTCCATGTTGCTGACGTAATGAATGGTGCTCGCTGCGGTAATGGTCATTGCGGGCCTTCTTGTGGAATTCGAAAGACGCATTCTATGCAAATCCAAAGCAAATGGACCATCCACGCGACCCGATGAGATCGCTGGCATGAACGCAACTCAAACCCCCGGATTGCCCAGAGCGGCACAGCCCCGACGAACCCTGAGATGAGCCCCGCAGATCGTGACGAGTCGAACAGCGACAACGACCCTGGCTTCATCATCGTCTGCGGGCCACCCGCCGTCGGCAAGATCACCGTCGCGAAAGCGATCGCCGCGCGCAACGGCTACAAGGTCTTGCACAATCATGTGTCCATCGAATCGGCACTTGCGTACTTTCCGTTCGGGACACCCGGCTTTCGTACCATCTCTGAGAGTGTCCGCAAGGCCGTTCTCGCCGCGGTCGCCGAAAGCGATCTGCTCGGCTTGATCTTTACCTTCGTCTGGGCCCTTCGACATGGCTGACGACACCGACTACATCCACACAATCGCGGACAATTGGCGCAGACACTCACGGGGCGTTATTCGTTTTCCCGAACTCACTGCTGACGATGGACGTCCGATCAGTTCATCCCGGGCGTACCCGAACATGCGCTCGGTCTCTCGGTTAACCAGAACGACGCTACCTTCCTCATCAGCCATCAACGCCCCTACAGGAGAGGCGTCGAGCGCGGTGTCCGATGTCACAGTGCCGAATGGGTCGTCGCCTCAAGCTTGAACAAATCAACCGGTTTCGCCAGAAAGTCGAAAGCCCCGAGTCGAATCGCTGCCACCGAATTCTTGAAGGAGTCTGCGGATGACAGCATGACCCAGACCGTCTGCGGCGACGTATCCTTGCTCCACGCAATGGGATCCAGGCCGCTAACGTGCGGCATCATGAGATCAGCAATCGCGACGTCGATGTCCTGGTTCTGCAGGATTTCCTGCGCCGCCCTGCCATTGTCCGCTTCAACAACCTTCGCATTGGCGACATTGGCTAGCGCACCGACAATTGCTTTGCGCTGCAGCGC
This sequence comes from Gammaproteobacteria bacterium, assembly GCA_963693635.1. Classification (GTDB taxonomy): domain Bacteria; phylum Pseudomonadota; class Gammaproteobacteria; order Pseudomonadales; family Azotimanducaceae; genus CAVOBC01. The sequence goes on from CAVOBC010000131.1 coordinate 3,790, forward strand.
ATCGTCCTCCGCCACTAATATGGTCCACATTCTGCGGGGACCTCTCGTTTGCCAGATTACCTCGATTTCTGAGCTGGGAGCTTCTGTAATGAGACTAGCGCGGTGATGGACGCCGACGCAAGTTCTTCGCGCGCCGAGTGAACCCAGGTCGTATTTTCCTGATGGTACCGGCCGGATCGCTGTTGGTTCCGGGACCGTCCGGCAACCGGGTTCTCGAAAATCACAACTTCGATGTTTGTCGCCAGCGGGGCGAGGCGAATAGTGCAGGCGAGCACCTCGTCGCAACCTCTTAATTCAGATTACGGATATCTACAGGCTCAATCGCGTCCGCCGTTTCAAAACAGAAGATCTGTGCATAGAAGTACAGCTCCGCTTCCAGCGTCCGCTTGATGTTCTTCGCTTGCCGGAACCCGTGCTGCTCACCTTCCAGTGGCATGTAGGCGACCGGCAGGCCCTTGCCGTCCAACGCTTCCACCATCGCCTCTGCCTGATTCGGTGGCACGATCTTGTCTTCCAGCCCCTGGAAAAATATGACCGGGCACGACAACTGATCGACATGATGAATCGGCGAGCGCTCGTGATAGATATCGATGTCCTCCGGGTAGCGACCGATCATTGAGTCGAGGTACCGAGACTCGAATTTGTGCGTGTCCTTCGCCAACGCCTCAAGATCACCAACGCCGTAGTAACTCGCACCCGCCTTGAACGTGTCACGGAAGGTGAGCACCGCAAGCGTGGTGTAACCGCCTGCGCTGCCGCCACGAATCGCCAGCCGCTCGCCATCCACCCGATCACCGTCAATCAGATATTGCGCTGCCGCCTCGGTGTCATCGACGTCGACCACCCCCCATTGTCCGTTCAGGCGTTGGCGATACTCGCGTCCAAATCCCGTGCTGCCGCCGTAGTTGATATCAACGACCGCGAAGCCACGCGAGGTCCAGTACTGAATGGTCAGCGACAGCGTGGGTCCTGTCGACCCGGTCGGTCCACCATGAAGGAACGCGAGCAGCGGTGGCCGTTCATTTGGGTCAGGTATCATGTCTTTGTTACACGGCGCGTAGAAGAAGGCATGCGCAGTGCGGTCGCCGGTAGTGGGAAACTCGATGGCTTCAGGCGTTGAGAGGTAACCCGCATCGAACGCAAGGTCGCTGCTCGTTCGCACCGTTTCAAAGTCCCCGGAGGCGAGATCGAAAATTCCGATGCGGGGAAATGCGTCTGGCGATGCCCCACCCATCATCAGCTTGCCATCATGGCACTGGGACACCGACAGACTTGGAAACGGCGTCTCGATCTCGCGCCACTCGCCCGTGTCGACCCTCAAATCAATCAGGTGAGTGCGACCCGCCGACTGGTAGGTTGTGATCAGGCTATGGTCGTTCAGGAATCGGGCGTTGCAGCCTCCGAGCCCCCACTGCGCGCCGGCAAACTCAGCGTCCATCACCAACAGCGCACGCGGGCTCTCACCCGCAACGTCGATCGCATAAAGGTTCCACCAGCCGGAGCGGTCAGACACGAACACAATCTCGCCCGATGGCATCCAGTCCGGTGTGCAGACAGACTCGCCATCGGCGGCAAGGCAGCGCGCGTTGACCACCGAACCATCGCTGGCAAAGTCTCCACACCAGAGCTCGGTCTCGTCCCAGGGCATGTTGGGATGAGACCAGCAGACCCAAAGCAAATGCGCACCGTCCGGACTGATGCGCGGCGCGGCATAGAAGTCGTAACCCTCGACTAGTTGGCTTACGTTCCCGGTATCCAGCGCGACCGCGACGATCGTGTTTACCGCTTCACGATTGGTATCGGAGTGATCTTCCATTACGCAGATGAGGCGCGAGCGATCGTCGTCGATGCGCGCATCAGCAAAGCGCCGGGCGGTCTCTGCAGCCGTGATTGCCTCTGGCGCCATGATATCCGGCAAAAATCGTTGACGATACAACTGCTGATCGGCAAAGTTGCTGAAATAGACGGTACCATCATGTAGCAAATAGGCCCCACCGCCATACTCGTGCACGCGAGTGCGCATATAAAAAGGCGGTAGAGTGACATCATCCGTCTGCCCGGATGGATCCCTGCGCACCAACACCACGCGACCGCCTTCACCAGGTCGCGACTCCGTCCACAGAAGGTGATCGCCGTGCGCAACCAGTCCACCCACGCCGATCATCCCGCCCACCATCACATCGGTCTGGATCGGCGACTTCCACGAGCCGTACGGATCTGTCATCTCCATCTCCCCCTAACCATTTGCCCCCGAATAACATCGAGCATCCCGCGATGGATCAAGCATTTCATCGACCGTCGCCACTCCCAACCTGGGCCTTCGCGACACTCGCCTTCACCACAGGCACTTCACCGTCAGCCAGTGGCTGCATGAAGACTTTTCGGGCGAGTGCGGCATCGATGTACGGCGCAAGCTCTTGGGCCTTGGCCGCCTCGCGCGCCGCCACTTGTACCTTAAAGTCTGGCATCACCTCCTGCGCGAAGAGCCGCAACGAATCGCAGATGTCATCGTGTTTGTTGCGCCCGGCTTGCTGCATGAAGATGATCTGATCAACGCCCGCTTCCTGAAACGCGGTCAGATGCGCCTTCATATCTTCTGGCGTGCCGATGCCTGTCGCCTTGTATTCACCCCGCGCGGCTTGCTCGACGATGTGATCGACCCGGCCACCGGTTTTCTCAAGGTATTCACCCCAGAGATCGGTTCGCCCCGGCACCGTGTCGTGCGCAACCAGCGCATTTAAGGCATAGCCAAAGAACTCAAACCCCTGAAGTCCTCGGCGAATCGCAGTCTCCCGATCTTCGTGCAACGAAAAATTGGATACCATTGCGATCTTGGCGTTGACCGAATGGCCGATCGGCACGCACTCGTCTGACTTGATGATGCCATAGTAGATCTCAGCCCAGTTGTGCGCCTCTTCGGGATCAACGAAGGAAAAAGCGAGCGCGCCAATACCGTTTCGGGCCGCAACGCGGATGGTGTCACGATTGGTACACGCCATCCACATAGGTGGATGCGGTCGCTGCATCGGTTTGGGCACCACGTTTCGGCAGGGCATGGAAAAGTGCTTGCCCTCGAATCCCGGATAGGGTTCCAGAACCAGCATATTTGCGATTTGCTCTGCCGCCTCTAACGACATTGCGCGCTTGTCTTTCGCAGCAATCCCGAACGCACCCAACTCTAGCCGCGTCGCCCCCTCGCCAATGCCGAAGTCGACCCGCCCGTTAGAGAGCAGATCGAGTGTGGCTATACCTTCGGCACTCCGGGCCGGGTGGTTGTAATTCGGTATGACCTGTTTGATGCCATGACCGAGGCGAATGTTCGTCGTGCGGCCCGCAGCACAGGCAAGGAAGACTTCCGGCGCGCTGGAATGCGAATACTCATCCAGAAAGTGATGCTCAACTTCCCAGGCGTGATCAAAGCCAAGTTCGTCCGCCAACACGACCTGATCCATGGCTTCATGGAACAATCGATGCTCATCGCCTTCGTTCCATGGACGCGGAAGCTGCAGCTCGTAGAAAACACCAAAACGCATGGGGACTCCTTCTGATTATCATCGGGCGGAGCAGCAACCCTACACGACGCAGACAGCACACGCAGCCAGGACATTCCCCTTTGGCGGGCGCTTGGGACGGCCCCTTCGGATGGTCTCCTGCGCGATGATAGGATGCGCGCTCAATTGCGGGGCAAAATGACGATAACTATTCTCGACGGCGGTATGGGCGGCGAACTGCAGGCTCGCCTGCCGGGTGCCGGTCGCGGCCTGTGGTCAGCCAGAGCACTCGTAGACGCGCCCGACATCGTGGTGGGCTTGCACAAGGAGTACATCGACGCCGGCGCGCGGGTCATCATCACCAATACGTACTCGACCATTCCAAGCTATCTCGGCAAGGAGAACCTGGCGGGTCAGTATGAGGCGATGACGGCGCTCGGGGGCCAACTCGCCCGGCGCGCCGCTGATGAATCAGGGCAATCGGTGACGGTGGCCGGTTCGCTGCCACCGCTCTCGGAAAGCTATCGCGCCGACCTTGTGCCCGCCCATGAGGTCGCCGCCCCAATCTACGCAAATCTGGTTCAGGCGCTCTCACCGCACGTCGATATTTTTCTTTGCGAGACGATGTCCACCGCGGCCGAGGCGGTCAACGCAGCGACCGCTGGCGTCGCGTCCGGCAAGCCTGTTTACATTTCATGGACGCTGAACGAAACGCCCGGTGCCGGCCTGCGCAGCGGCGAGTCGGTGACCGATGCCTTCAATGCGGTCGCCCACCTGCCCATCGACAGCTTCCTCTTCAACTGCACGTATCCCGAGGCGATTCCCGCCGCCTTGCAGGAAATGAAGTCCCTCACCGACAAACCCCTCGGTTGCTACCCAAATCGATCAAACAAGGTCGACAAAGCGTGGACACTCGACAACGAGATTGTGACCGGTCGCCGCACCGACCTGACCCGAGACTACTTTGTTGCCATGTCGAAGCAATGCATCGATGCGGGCGCGACGATTGTCGGCGGTTGCTGCGGCATTGGTCCCGATGACATCATGGCCCTGGCTGAGGAAGTCGCCTGACTCTCGCCACGAATGTTCACTCGATTGGCACGGTGACCGCACGGGTTGCGTGACCGAAGGTCGGGATGACCGCGGAGTGGCGGCCAGCACCACCAGCGACCAGCACCATCAGATCATCAGGCTCTGTGATGAAGCGAATGTCGCTTCCGCTGCCGTCGCCATTGCCACCAAGCACATGATGCGGCATGCGCTCAGTCATCACCTCCATCATCGCAGGGGACACCAACGCAGCAGGTACGATGGCATGCTCTGACAGAAACGCGCAGACGTCAGCGCGCGAAAAACCGTCCCGTGCGATGACTTCTGCATGCTCCGGTCCGAGCACGACAACCGGCTCGCCTTCAAGGTAGAAGTTGTTGGCACCCGGTGACGCGAGGGTTCCAGCAATGGTAAGGAGGATTTCGCGACCGGTGCGGCCGTAATGATCATTAACGTTGTGAGGACCCTCAACACCGCAGACTGTGACGAAATCAGTGTCCGCATCCATACCATTGTCGACATGCCACGATGCCCAGGGACTCGCAGCCAGGTTCTCGGCGAAGCAGAAGCTGAACTTTGCGGGCGACCCCATGGTTGAACGATCAAGCACGCCGGGCGATGCTCCGCCAATGTTCATCAGGATCAATCGAATCGCGCGGCCGATCGCTGCGTTCGCCAACACCCCCTGCCCCATTGCGTTATAGCTGGCGTTGATGCCAAGGGACGTAACGATCGGACCCGCGACGAGCACCATGACGGTGCACGGATGGGTCGTTGACTGCAACGATTTCAGATTGAACACCGGGTCGCACATCGCGCGAGTCGCTGCCATCACCAGTGGGAAGTGTGCCGGGTCGCAACCGGCCATCACCGCATTGGCCGCCAACTTGTGCGCGGTAGCTCGTCCAAGCCGAGGTTCTACGATCGCAATCAGCGACTGCGCAGATCGGTCACCCAGCATCGCATCGACCCGCTCCGACGTCGGCGGAATGACCGGCAGCCCATCGGTCCAGCCCCGTTGATGCGCCACTCGTTCAAACGCGGTCAACGAATCCGGCATGCTCGCAATATCAGGGCCATCCGGCGCATTGAAGTCACTCTCAAACAACGAGTGATAGCGTCGCTGTCCGGGCGGGACCAGCCGCTGTCGATGGACCGTCTCAAGGCGGCGCGCATCCTGCGTCAGCGCGTCGACGACCTCACCGATGAGATCAGCCGCAAATTCGCCGCACTCTTCGTCGGTCCGTTTCGCAAGCGGGTGCGGCACCGCAAGAATCGGCAAGCCTGGCAACCCCCAGCCATTCGCCTCCGCCTTGGCCAGCGCGAAGAATTCATCGGTGCACAAAGCAACCGTCGGGATGCCCCGGCGCTCAAGGGCGATACTGTCATGGATACACCACGACGTGCAGGAACCTCAGTCGCAGACGGCGGCGACCACCACATCGCAGGTGTCCAGAAACTCATCGGTGAAGGCGGCGGGTTGCGACGCTTCTTTGACGAACCAATGGAAGGTCTGGACGCTGCAACGCTCCGCCAGCAACGTTTGCACATGCCCAAGCAACACATCCGCATTCTTCTTGTCGTTCGCAAAAAGCCCGACCACCGTCTCAGGTCTTAAGGGCTGTCGCTCGGTCAGGGGCGCCGACGAGGATTCAAATACGCCGCAGGGATTCACGATATCCATTTTCTATTCCTGGTAATTGTCTCTTCCTGCTCAATGACCGACTACGGAGACTCTGGGTTAGCAACATCGGGTGGATAGGCAGCATCCGGTGGAGGCCGCATCGGGTGGAGGCCGCCAAAGCGTCCCAACGCTAATCCTTTGGCGAAACTTCACAGCGCCACCCAAACCCGCGAAGCCGCTCTGCAAGAGAGCTTGCCTTGGACTCGCAGTAGTTCACTTCGTTGCGGGCTTGCCAGGGGAATTGAACCTGACCGCCACTGGCGCTTTTTTTGACATATTTGACGCGGCACGGAACCGCTTTGTCGGCATCCTCCCGAACCACCTCGATCGTTCGGACGCTATCGCCATTGCGGCAGATGAAGTCTTCGGCCATCACCACCGGCGCAAACGGCACTCCAATGGCAAAGGTCGCGATGCCCATCACCTTCGCAACGTTCTGTCTCACTCGATTTAGCCCTCCATTACGCATCGCCCTTCTCCTTTTTATAATTCTCGCGCTGCGTTTGTCACACGTTGCGAGATTTTGCGTCCTTTATAGATCGGTCAAGGCATGTATAGATCGGTCAAGGCATCAGTCAAGAGTGCCGGCAGATAAAAAAACCGGCGCGGGACATAGCCCGGGCCGGTTCTTGTCGAGCGGGTCGGGCACCACTTGCCCCACCTCTTCTGTTCTCAGAAAGACTCTTCTCAGAAAGAAACGCCGATGCCAACCTGGAATGTTTCGATTGGTGTGCTATCAACGTCGTCGAGCCGCTGATACGAACCCGTGATGAAGACGTTGTCTGTAATTGGATACTTCGCACCCACCTCCCAGATCAGTTCGATGCCGTCGTCGCTGTCGGAAACGTCTGTACCGCTGACGTTAATGGGGAAGACACCGGCCACACGTACGGCTCTCCGCGTGGTCTTGGCATCGTAGTCCACCCATGCCAGGCCAGCTTTGGAAAAGAGTTCAAGCTCACCCAGTTGCTTCAGTTTGTAGGTCCATACGGCCTGCAGGGCCCACGCGGTCGCGTCAAGGCGGTCGGTCGCCTGGTATGCGATACCGCTGCCGTCCTGGGTCGTGGACGACGCACTGAACTCATCGTAAGACGTATAGGACGCCTCAACAGCAACCGTGCTCGGTCCAATTTTGATGGGCGTCTGATAGCTGACCGCAAAGGAATAGGACCCTTCGCTGCTGTGATCGCTTGAAGCAACCACCGGATTCGACGTTATTCGATTGGGGTCTCGTCCATCGAGATCAGACGAACCTAGTCTGAATGAAAGATCCCAATCACCTTCTGCCGCCTGCGCAGGAATTGCAAAAACGCCTAGCAAAACCGCTAATACACCATATCGCATGTGCTTTTTCTCCCGACGGAAAATTGAATCAAAGTGACCAGCGGTACATTATAGGGCGCGGCTTCGGCTTATCAACCAAAAACAGCGTCGCAATGGGGACCACAACCACGGTCGCGTCCCATCATAAGCCAAGCTCTTGTTCTACAGAAGATTTCCTTTAGAAGATCTGTCCCACATAGCCGATTCGTGAGCAAAAGACCGACAGGCAGCG
>CAVOBC010000132.1:0-11504 GCA_963693635.1 Gammaproteobacteria bacterium
ACTCATTGAACGTCATCATGGAGAACATGAGCTCAAAGATGCCCATCCCAAAACCCCTGGGCAGTTCCTTGGCGAGCCCAAAATCCAGCAAGATGAAGTTCGGCTGACCATCTTCACCCGGCACCACGAGGATGTTGCCCGGATGCGGGTCGGCGTGAAAAAAACCGAAGGCCAGGATCATCTTGTTGAACGCGCGCATCAGGCGACCCATCAGCATGCTGCAATCAATGCCCGCCAGCTCCATCGCCGCCTTGTCTGTGACCTTGATGCCCTCTACAAACTCCATGACGATGACCCGCCGACGGCAAAGCTCGCGATGGAACTCCGGTATCCGCACGTAGTCGTCTTCCGGTGCAAACAAGCCACGGATTCGGTCTGCACTTTCAACTTCGCGGCGGAAATCGAGCTCCATCTTGAGGTGTGCCTGTAGTTCATCCAGTAGCGGAATGAATTCGAGGGGTTCGCGATCAAAGCGCTGATAGATCCGGGCGATTGTCCTGGATGAACGCAGATCCGTGCGTATGATCCGTTCGATGTCCGGGTACTGAATCTTCACCGCGACCCGTTCACCGCTCAACAGGCGCGCTTCGTGCACCTGCGCGAGGGATGCCGCAGCCACTGCGATTGGGTTGAATTCGGCAAAGACATCCGAGAGGGGGCAACCCAGATCCTCTTCGACGACTGCACGGATCTCCTCGAAATCCCGCGGTGGCATCCTGTCATGGCATTCCGATAGCGTCTTGACATACTCGGGTGGAAAAACGTCTGAGCGCGTGCCCACAATCTGGCACATCTTGATGAGCATGCCCCGGAGCGACACAGCCGTTGCAAAAATCTGATCGGCATTGCGCTGATGGATCGGGGACATATCGCGCGCGTCCGGATCGAGGCCACGCCATGCATCTATCCATTTCGGCGTCTTGTACCGCAGCCACACCGACAGGGCGGTGAAGCCAATGCGCCCCGATCGGTACGGCCGAAAATTGGCGAGCGCGCCGAAACCGATCATGCGCCGCTCAGGATGCGAGCAAAATGTCGAGGTCTTCATCGTCCCGGTGCGGGAAGGTCCAGCCGCTGTCGAGTGACTCAAAGCGGCGATTGATCTGGCTGGCACGGGTTGAGTCCGTGATCAGTTCATGGATCTCTTTCTGTAGACGCTCACGAGCATCGCGAGGTCGATTGGTCGCAGCACCGCGCAACTGGCGCGCAAAAATCTTGTCGACGACCTCGTTGCCGGGAATCTCAACACGCCCGTCCGGCGACACGAGCGTACGGGTGCGCAATTCAGACAAAGCGACCGTCAGATAATCCACGTGCGGTTTCTCGTCACGTCTCACACAGTCGACCATATGCGCCGCGTCCACCGCGTTATGCGAGACCTCCTCGTCGCCCAACAGGTCAACCGCCCAGGCGAAGACACCCTCTGCAAACGTCTCGACGACCAGGATATTGGCCATGAACATGATCGTATCTTCCATACGACCAGAGAGCGCAGGAAACAGACGTTCCGGACGCTGGCGACCGCCACCGCCACCGCCCATCATCCGCATCAGGACGTCCCCGGGAATCTCCGGCTTGTCGAGGCCAATGTCGCGTGCGGCTTCCCACATCTGCTTGTGCCCGCCCTCGTTGCGATGACCTGCCTCGTCTCTGGCGTGGGCTTCGAAGAGTCCTCGCTCCAGGTGATCGAGCGCCGTGCCCGCAAGGTCCTCTTTGACCTCGGTAGCAAGGTCCGGCATGTGGACTTCACGAATGCGCGCGCCAAAACCCTCGACGATCGAGATCGTCGTCAGGGAGCGACTAACCGGGTCGACGATGCCTTCTTGCAGCAGGAATTTGGCCTGCGCGTAACTGGGATAGTGAGGCGGCACGTACGTGTCGGGGACATGAATGAGGGGCGCCCCCGCATCCGTCAGTCGCTGGCGCCACGCGGCGATCGCCGGTTGCCTGACCTTGCCACGCGGGGATACGTATTGGCCGTTGATATAGCCGCCGTGGCAGCGTACCTCGCCGCCGAAGAGGGACTCCTCATAAGCGTGCTCGGACATGATCTCGTCGGCCGTAAACTCAAGCTGCGTCATCGCTGGCTCCGTATTCTCAAGGGGGTGGGCCGCACACCCTGCTCTTGCACGGGGTTTCCACAGGGATCTGGTTGCGGGCTCGCGATCTCTCGCAGGATCTTTTACGGGTCTCTTAACCGGTCGCTTAACCCGCTGAGAGACCCATCGCCTGGCGATCGTTTAAAAAGACTGCGGTAGCTCTTCCTCCGATCCGGCCAGCGCACTGCATTTCTCCTTAGCAGGGTGCTGAAAAAGTGCTTTCCTGCACTTTTTCAGAGTCGCGGGCCTCAGCCCGCTCGCGAAGCGAACGTGAATCCATGTATCGGTCTAGCAGGCTGCTTTTTCAGCGGCCTTTCATGGAACTAAAGCAATATGCTGCGGTGTTCCCTGCGCGACAGCGCGGTAATCCGGCACCGTGAGATGCTGCTAAGAGTTTAGCAGTCGCGGTGCAATTTCAAACGCCGCTTGCGCGTTCTCGCCGCGTTCAACCGGGGCAGGACGCAATCATGTTCGATACTTCTCCAGTTTCGCTGCGATCAAGGCCTTGTCCGCAGCACTCGGCTTCACCGTCTCGGCGGCAGCCTCTCGCGCAAAGACGTACTTCTCACGCTTGACCTGGCGCGGACCAAAGCCCCGCTCCCGGAGTTGGGCATAGCACTCATCGATCATCACTGGATTGCCACAGAGCATCACGGCATCAACCGACGGGTCGGGTGCGAGCGCAGCGAGTTGCGCCTGAACATAACCGCGCACCACGAACGCAACATCTGAAACCGGGTCTGCCCGGCTGAGGCAAACCCGCAGATCGCAGTATGGAGTTCGCGCAAACGCAAACAGTTGCTGCGCGTACAAAATCTCAGACGTATCCCGCACGCCGAGGAGCAGCACCGCTTTCGCGCCGGGCCCTGACCTCGCGGCCAGTTCGTCGAGCATGGGGAGATAGGGCGCAACGCCGACACTCGTTGCGACGAGGATCAGTCGCCCGGGCAGTTCGTCCGGCAGAGTCAATTTGCCATACGGACCCTCAACACCCACCGTCGCGCCCGGTTGTGCGGTAAACAAAAATCGGGACGCGCGACCGCCAGGGACTTCAGACACGACAAGGTCGAGCGTCCGTCCCCCCGCCGCGCGTGAACTGAGGGTGTAGCTGCGCTCAAACTGTCCTGACCGATCGGTAAACGTGAATCGAAAGAACTGTCCCGGCTTGCACGAGACCGCGCCCTGCGCTTCGAAGCGGAAGTCCATTGTCGACGGACAGAGGCGTCGTACCCGCGTCAGTGTGGCCGTTGTCATCATTGTGGCAGTATCACGGAGGCAAGCGTCAGGAGCAATTGCGGGCAGCCGCACCGAGCTCGAGAGGACTTTGTCCACGCACCTGAACCGACTATCCTGCCCGCCCGTCAGGCCATCACAAACCCATCCGCGATCTGCTCAATGCGCCACCTGTTTCCTGTGCCATCCCCAAGGCTTCGGCACGCCCACACCCATCCGCAGCAGTCGGCCCGAACATGACCGCTCGGGTCGCGATCATCGGAGCAGGTGCAGCCGGCCTCGTCGCTGCGCGGGAAGTGTTGCGCGCTGGGCTGACACCGACGGTATTCGAAGCGACGCCACAAATCGGCGGCGTCTGGGTGTATTCCGACATGACCGAGTCAGACCCGCTTGGGCAGACGCCCGATGAGCGACGGCACTCATCGCTCTATGCATCGTTGCGCACAAACTTGCCGACTGACCTTATGCAGTTCTTCGACTATCCCTTTGCGCCGCCCGACGGCAAACGCTACCCGCCTCATGAGGCTGTTCTGCAGTACCTGCAGGACTTTGCGCGCGATTTCGATCTGCTCCAACACGTTCAACTGTCGACGCCGGTAACCCGCGTGTCAACGCACGCCGATGGCTTCAGGGTTCGCTGCAATCCGGCAGGGGGAAGTGAGTCTACCGCCCTGTTCGACGCGGTGATGGTGTGCAACGGCCACTACACAAAACCTCGCATCGTGCAGATCGACGGCATGGACAGCTTTCCCGGCACGCTACTGCATGCACACAACTACCGGCGCCCGGGTCCTTTTCGCGGGCAACGCGTCGCGCTCTTTGGCACATCGGCGTCAGGTGCCGATATTTCCCTCGACATCGCGACCACTGCGCGTGAAGTCTTTTGGTGCGGCGCCGCCTTCAATCAGCTAACCCCGGGCGAGGAACAGCATCGGAATGTAACGCAGTGCCCGATTCCCCTCCGGTTCGACGGTGCCGATCTTGTGCTCAAAGGCGGCAAACGCCTGGCCGGTCTCGACGCATTCGTCTTCTGCACGGGATACCACTACACGTTTGACTGCCTGGAACCGGGCTTGATCGACGTGACCGACAACCGGGTGCATCCCCTGTACCGGCATCTGCTACCCCCCGCACAGCAACGGCTCTGCTTCATCGGCTTGCCGTGGCTGGTCGTGCCATTCCCGCTGTTTGAGTTGCAAAGCCGCTGGTTCGCCCGCTCGCTGACCGGTGCCTCAACCCTGCCAACCGCCGAAGAACAAACGCGGCATGTCGCAGCACGCGAGGCGGACGCAGACACGCGCGGTGCGCTCGAGCGGCACTACCACCGACTGGGGCTCAACCAGTTTGAGTACCTTGAAGCGCTAACCCGCGAGGCGGGTCTGCCGCCCCCTCCGCCCGAATTCAGGGCGCTCTTTGAGGCAATCCAGCGCGTGCGCGGTGCCGATCCAATCACGTTCAGGGACGCTCCCCTGCCCGATTGAGAAGCTGCGCTGAACAATACCCCGGGCGCACCCGGACCTATCTGTGGGCAGCCACTCCAGTTAACATGCCGCCGGATGCGTGACTACTTTGTTCGCCGGCTACTGCTCATACCCCCGACCCTCGTTGGCGTCACCATTATCGTCTTCCTGATTACCCGCCTCGTGCCCGGCGGTCCGCTCGAACGCGCCCTCATGGAGAGCCAGCAACAGGACGCGCAGGGTGGCGTCAGCACCCAGGTCGCGGGCAGTGACATGGCACTCTCCGAGGCACAACTCAAACGCCTCAAAGAGTATTACGGCTTCGACAAGCCGGTGCTTGTCAGCTACTTCGATTGGGTCGGCAAGGTGGCAACCGGTGACCTCGGCACCTCCTACCGGTACCACGAGCCTGTGTGGGACGTCATTTCAGATCGCTTTCCGGTCTCGATCTACTACGGGGTCGTCACCCTGATCCTGACCTACATGGTGTGCATTCCCCTCGGCGTTCTCAAAGCAATCAAGCACCGGACGGTGGTCGACAGCGTCAGTTCAATCCTCATATTTATCGGCTACGCGATTCCCGGCTACGCTCTTGGCTCACTGCTACTGCTCTATTTCTCAGTTCGGCTCGAGTGGTTCCCCATGGGCGGGTTTGTGAGCCTCGCCTTTGAAGAAAAAGATGCGTGGGGTCAGGTCAAGGATGTTGTCATCCACTCGGTGCAACCGCTCATCTGCTACCTGGTCGGCAGCTTTGCGCTCGTCACGCTGCTGCTCAAGAACCACCTCATGGACAACCTCGCGGCCGACTACATTCGTACCGCGATCGCCAAGGGCGTCTCATTTCGCCAGGCCGTGACGCGTCACGCCATGCGCAACTCGCTGATACCCATCGCGACGACCTTCGGTCAAAACGTGACGCTGCTCGTTTCCGGGTCGTTTCTCATCGAAACGATCTTCGACATCGACGGCTTTGGCTTGTTGGCCCTGACCGCAATCCTGGATCGCGATTACCCGGTCGTCATGGGCGTCGTGCTGCTCGCCAGTGTGCTCCTGCTGATCGGCAACATCATCTCGGACATTCTGGTCGCCATCGTCGACCCCCGCATTCGATTTAGCTGATGACCGCCAGCCGCTTCACGAATCTGTTCGCCATGAACCCGCAAACACAGAAAAAGCTGAGACGCTTCCGCGAGATCAAGCGCGGCTATTACAGCTTTCTGGCGCTCGTCACCCTGCTCGTATTGTGTGTGGTCGGCGAACTGCTCATCAACAATCGGGCACTGATCGTCAGCTACGAGGGCGCGTGGTATTTCCCAACCTACACCGACTATCACGCCGGCACAGACTTTGGCTTGTCCTACGATTACGAAGTCAACTACCGGGATCTGCAACAGGCGTTCGACGCCGCCGACGACGGCAATTGGGTTGTCATGCCGCTCGTCCCGTACAGTCCGAATGAAAACCACGCACCGGGCGGCTACTTCAAGCCTGCGCCACCCTCTTTCTCGAACGCACACTACCTCGGTACCGACACGACCAGTCGCGACATTCTCGCTCGGCTCTTCTACGGCACGCGGATCGCCCTCATCTTTGCCCTTGGCTTCATGATAGCGGTCTACGGAATCGGCATTACGATTGGCTGCGCCATGGGCTATTTCGGTGGCGCGTTTGACCTCGTCTTCCAGCGCCTGATCGAAATCTGGTCGAACATTCCGTTCCTCTATATGGTCATCATTGTGTTCTCGGTCATTCCCTCAGCTTTCTCGATTCCAACCCGCATCGGCATACTACTGGCCGTCATGGTCCTCTTCTCGTGGACTTCTATGACCTATTACATGCGAACGGAAACGTACAAAGAAAAATCACGCGACTACATTGCGGCGGCGCGCATCATCGGCGCGACCAACACCCGGATCATCTTCCGCCACGTGCTGCCCAATGTGCTGTCAACGCTCGTGACCTTCATGCCATTCACCATCGTCTCCGCGATTGTCTCTATCACCTCGCTCGACTTCCTCGGCTTCGGACTGCCACCACCGACATCCAGCCTCGGCGAACTACTCAAACAAGGCACCCAAACCCTGCGTACGGCGCCCTGGATCGTCTCCTGCGCCTTCGGAACACTGGTAGTATTGCTCACCCTTGTTACGTTCATCGGCGAAGCGGTCCGCGAGTCCTTCGATCCCCGAAAATTCACCATTTATCAGTGATGGAACAATCAAACATGCACACGGTCCCCTCTTTAACATGCGACATTCAGGGGTTTGGCATGCGACGTGAGACGGCAGTCGGGCGGGTCGCTTACCGCAACCTCATGACTCGCAACCTCATGACTCGCAGCCTCGTGACTCACAGCCTCATTGTTCTGCTGGCTTTGCTGGTAACCGCGTGCCGCGATCCCGCAGACACGGCGCAGCCGCTCGACGCAAATGGCATGCCCGCAGCAGGCGCCCCGGACGTCACTGCAGAGGTCGACGCTTTTTACCGCGACAACCCTGACTTTTTCACGTTCGCGAGTCCTACCGATCTGCCGGACGGACTTAACTGGCAAGACGGCTCCTCGCTTCCGGACATCGGCTCAAGCGACGCGATCAAAGGCGGCACCGAGTACGCGCGACTGCAGGACTTTCCACGCACGTTCCGCACCGTGGGGCCAGACTCCAACGGTTCCTTCAGGGTCTGGATTCTGGACGACGTGCAGATGTCCCTCGCACACCGCCATCCGGACGAATTCGACTTTTTCCCGGGTCTTGCGAAGTCCTGGGCGGTCGACCGTGAAGCCAAGACGGTCTATGTAAAACTGAATCCAGCGGCTCGATGGTCAGATGGTGAAGCGATCACGGCCGATGACTTCATGTTCATGTTCTTCTTCTACCGCTCGCAACACATCGTCGCACCCTGGTACAACAACTGGTATGGCACCCAATACACGAACATCACGAAGTATGACGATCACACGATGGCGGTCAGTATCCCGGAGGCAAAGCCCAACATGTCTGCCAGGGTGCTCGGCCTCTCGCCAAAGCCGCGCCACTTCTACAGCGAGTTTGGCCCCGACTTCGTCGAACGCTATCAATGGCGCTTCCCGCCCACAACGGCCGCTTATGTCATCCACGACAAGGACATCAAGAAGGGCCGCTCCGTCACCCTGACCCGGGACTCAAGCTGGTGGGCCAAAGACTTAAAGTTCTGGCGCAATCGCTTCAACACAGACCGCATACACCTCTCTGTCATTCGAGACACCCCCAAGGTCTTCGAAGCCTTCAAGCGCGGCGATATCGATCAGTTCTCACTCAACCTTGCCGAGTACTGGTACGAGAAACTGCCGGACGACGATGCGGACGTCGAAAGTGGCTACATCCACAAGAGCGTGTTCTACAACATTCGGCCAAGACCCACGTGGGGCCTCTGGATCAACAGCCACAAGCCCTTGCTGGACAATCCCGATGTGCGGATTGGCCTCAATCACTCGACCAACTGGCAGCTTGTGATCGACAAGTATTTTCGTGGCGACTACACCCGCATGCGGACGTCATCTGACGGCTTCGCTGACTTCACCCATCCGGGCCTCCAGGCACGGCAGTTTGATATCGAAAAGGCCGCAGAGTATTTTTCCCGCGCAGGTTTCGACCGGCGTGGCGACAAGGGCATCCTGACCAATGCCGCTGGCGTTCCCCTCAGCTTCACGCTGTCAACGGGGTATGAAAACCTGAAAGACGCCCTGACCATCCTCAAGGAAGAGGCAGCGAAAGCCGGCGTCGAATTCCGCATCGAGGTGCTGGATAGCACGTCCGGCTGGAAGAAGGTGCAGGAGAAGAATCACGACATCCACCTTGTCGCGTTCAGCGTCTCGCTCGAAATGTACCCGCGGTTCTGGGAGACGTATCACTCTGTCAATGCCTACAACAACGCCTTCGCCGACGACGGCTCGATCAACCCCGAGCGTAAGGTCAAGACCCAGACCAATAACCTTGAGATGCTGGCAATGCCCGAGATGGATGTACTGGTCGACCGCTACCGTGCGTCCGAGTCGCGTGAAGAAATGGTCGAACTCGCTCACCGCATGACCGAGATCCATCACGGCTACGCCTCGTTCATCCCCGGCTACGTCCAGCCTTTCTATCGCACGGGCTACTGGCGCTGGGTCCGATACCCCGACAACTTCAACCACAAGCACTCACGATCGGCGACGCAACTCTTTATTCACTGGATCGACCAGGATATGAAAAAGGCGACGCAGACAGCGCGAGCCGACGGCGTCTCATTCCCGCCCGCGCGTCGGGTTTACGATCAGTTCTCGAAGTAGTGCAGCAACCCGCGCGCGGATATCCATGACCGATCCTCTGCTCCGGGTAGCCGACCTCGTCACGGAGTTTGATACCGACGAAGGCCGTGTGCGCGCGGTCGATTCGGTGTCTTTCGACATCGGCAGGGGCGAGACACTCGGCATCGTCGGCGAGTCGGGCTGTGGCAAAAGCGTGACCGCGCTGTCGATCATGCGTCTGCTGCCGTACCCCATGGGCCAGATCGTGAGCGGCAGTATCACGCTGGAAGACCGCGATATGACCCGGCTCACCATCAGTGAAATGGAGAAAATCCGCGGCGCGCGGATCGGCATGGTGTTCCAGGAGCCCATGACGGCGCTCAATCCGCTACACACAATTGGCCGGCAACTTGCCGAAATTCTGCTGCTGCACAAGGACATCTCGAAGGACGCGGCACTCAGGCAGAGCGCTGAGATGCTGGATCGCGTCGGCATCCCCGCACCCGACATTCGTCTTGGCGAGTATCCCCATCAACTCTCGGGCGGCATGCGCCAGCGCGTGGTGATCGCCATGGCGTTGGCATGTTCCCCGGCGCTGCTGATTGCCGACGAACCGACGACGGCGCTCGACGTGACCATCCAGGCCCAGATTCTGGAGCTGATCCGCGAGTTGCAAAACGAGATGGGCATGTCAGTGCTGCTGATCACGCATGATCTTGGCGTGATCGCAGAGACGTCTGATCGGGTGGTCGTGATGTACGCAGGCCGGGTCGCCGAGCGAGGCTCGGTCTTCGACATCTTCGATCATCCAGGACATCCGTATACGCGCGGCCTCCTCGCGTCTATCCCACGTCTCGACACCGTGCCAAAATCCAGATTGCCGGTCATCGACGGCATGGTCCCCGGACTGCTAGACCTGCCTCGTGGCTGCCGTTTCGACAACCGCTGCCCCTTTGGTACCGATGCGTGTGCGCAGACACTTCCAGAACTTGAAACGGTGTCGCCTGACCATGATGTGAGCTGTCTGCGCTGGGACAGTATCGGATGACCACGCCCATCCTCTCCGTTCGCGATCTCAAGATGCACTTCCCCGTGAAAGAGGGCCTCTTCCTGCAGGCGAAGCGCCACAACCGCGCGGTCGATGGCGTCTCGTTTGACCTCAATTCCGGCGAAACCCTGGGTCTGGTCGGCGAATCAGGCTGCGGCAAGTCGACGCTCGGGCGTTGCATCGCACGGCTCTACCAACCAACGGACGGGACCATCCGCTTTCTGGGGTCCGACATCAGCCGAGCCCGCGGCAAAGCCCTGCTGCCGCTCCGCCGTGACCTGCAGATGATCTTCCAGGATCCCATGGAGTCACTCAACTCACGCCATACCGTCGGTGACATTCTCGCTGAGCCGTTCATTGTTCAGCGCATCGGCAACCGCGAATCGCGCAGCAAGCGGGTGGCAGCGTTGCTCGATATCGTCGGGTTGCCCGCACGCTCGGTCAGCCGTTATCCGTTTGAATTCTCGGGTGGCCAACGCCAGCGCATCGGCATCGCCCGGGCCATCGCCCTTAATCCCAGGCTTGTCATCTGCGACGAACCCGTCTCCGCGCTCGATGTTTCCATCCAGAGTCAGATACTGAATCTGCTGAATGACCTGCAGCAGGAGTTCAATCTGGCCTACCTGTTTATCGCCCATGATCTTGCGGTGGTAAAACACATCGCCGATCGCATCGCCATCATGTATCTCGGCAAGTTTGTGGAATCCGGGTCGGGCGAGGTCATCTATCGAAATCCCCTGCATCCTTATACGCGCTCGCTGATCTCCGCGATCCCGGTGCCAGACCCGCATGTGACCAGAAGCCGCCAGATTCTGGTCGGCGATGTGCCGTCGCCGATCAACCCGCCGTCCGGATGCGCGTTCCACTCGCGCTGCCCGAACATGCAGGAGCAATGTCGCTCGGTACAGCCCGTGCTCCGCCGAGCGCCGGCAGATGATCCCCAATCCGCCAGCGCGCTCGACACGCATGTGCCCACAGGGAGCCAAATTGCAGATGCTGCGGTCGACACTCCCCGACCCGGCACTAACGAACTCGTTGCGTCAGAAACCCACCAACTCGCTTGCCACCTTGACCTGCCGCAAGGCCTTCCTCAAGACCCGCCGCAAGCGGTATCGCAAGACCTGGGTAGTTAGGTCCTGTCCCAGAACTCCGTTCTGGGGCGGGCACTGGCGTGCGGTGCAAGGATGCACCGCCATTTTCTGCAAGAACATGCGAGGTTTGTTTGCAAACCGACTTCCAAGAATTGTCAGGATGACAATTTTGGGACAAGAACTAGGGAACCTCTGATCTATGAGCAATCTGGCACCAGATTAGTGTCATCGTTGTTACGTCGCTGATTTTTTGAGGTCGAATCGGGTTTCCTGCGTTCGTTCACGTCGTTTTTCTTTGTTTTCTCCGCA
>CAVOBC010000133.1:0-11465 GCA_963693635.1 Gammaproteobacteria bacterium
CGTGCATCTTTGGTACCCGCTCAGCTACACGCGCCCTCATGGGCAAAGCCAAGAGGGGAGATACAGAGGATGAGATTACCGGATTGGACACTGACGCCACCCGCCGGGTCACCCGGCGCACCACCCAGCGTTACTGCCTCGATTCCACCGAGCCGGTCTAAATCGATCACCAGACTGTTGCCAGCATCAAGCGCGAGCGGCGTACCGCCAGCACTCGCTAGCAGCACCGTGTCCGTTGCCACCGCAGTGCTGTGCAGCGCCGTCAGCGTGGCCCCATCAACGACTCTGGTCTCGAAGGCGGCACCGACGCGGACGACGTGCAGTTCGATGTCAGTGGTCTGCAGGGACATCGCAGATGTTTGCGCAAGGCGCCCGGTCGCAAATCCGAACGGACCGGCTTCAATACCGATGCGAGCGGGTGCCCGGCCGCGCTTAATGATGTTGAACCCCTGCATCTGACCCACCAATCCGTTGATGACACCCTTCAGTGTAGACCAGCGTTTCCGCTTCGATTGGTCGTCGCACGCTCTGCATCCCGGTACCTGTCTGGACTATAGTCACGCTTTGCGTCAGACCGTGCCCAATGATCCGTATCGCACTCCTTGAGCCCGAGATCCCACCGAACACGGGCGCCATCATCCGGCTAGCCGCCAATACTGGCATGCCATTGCATCTGATCGAGCCGCTCGGCTTCGAACTCGATGACAAGCGACTCCGCCGCGCGGGACTCGATTATCGGGAGTACGCTGACGTCTCGGTACACGGGTCGCTGGCTGCATTCAAAGAGGACGTGGGCGCGCACAGGCTCGTCGCGGTGTCAACGCGCGGGACCGTGGCATACAGCGACTACGAGTATCAGGATCGGGACGTGCTGCTTTTTGGCCCCGAGACCAGGGGATTGCCGCAGCAAATGCTGGACTCGCTACCCGCCGATCAATGCGTGCGCATTCCGATGCGACCCAACAGCCGCAGTCTGAATCTCGCGAACGCGGTCGCGATCATCGCCTATGAGACGTGGCGTCAGCAGGGCTTCAGCGGAGAGGCGAGGGCCATCCCAGGGGTTAAGAATGTCAGGGGTTAAAGACGAGTTCGCGCATTCGCCGCAGATTTCGCGTTCGCTTCGCAAGCAATGTATTTCAACCGCAAGTCAACGGCGTAAGTCATCGATTTGCTGGCGAAGAGATCAATTCAGTGCGTTTGAGCCTTCTGCTGCTTCATGGTCTCTGCGTAGATCGCATCGAAATTAACAGGCGCCAACATCAGGGGCGGAAAGCTGCCTTTCAACACCAGGTTGTCCAGCGCCTCGCGGGCGTAGGGAAAGAGCACGTTGGGGCAAAATGCGCCGAGGGTCTGGGCAAGCTGCTCTTCGGCCAGCCCGCGAACAGCGAACAGGCCCGCCTGTTGCACTTCCGCTAGGTACATGACGGCCTCTTCTTCGGTCTTCGCGGTGACCGTCACGTTGAGCACCACCTCATACAGATGCTCTTCGATCGCCGCGTTGCGGGAGTTCAGTTCGAGGTTTATTTGCGGCTTCCATTGCGTACGAAAGCTCTCCGGTGCCTGCGGCGATTCGAAGGACGCATCTTTAACGTATATGCGTTGCAGGGAAAACTGTGCGCCTGCTGTTTGCTCACTCATAGCGACCTACTGATTCACGTTGGCTCATAGCGGTCACCGGGTGCCGCACGCTGGTTGAGAATTCAAGGGAAAAGAACGGATTACTGAACGACGGCCCACAACGCGAACATGAACGCACAATTCACGTGCTCGCGAAGCGAACGTGGAATCTTAACCTCACTGAACGCCCAGCATGCTGTCGAGTTGACCCTGCCGTTCCAACTGAAACAGCTCATCGCAACCGCCTACATGGGTGTCATCAATCCAGATTTGCGGCACCGTGTGCTGTCCCGCTCGTGCCATCATCTCCTGCCGTTTCGCCATGTCCCTATCGACCGGGATCTCGGCAAATTCGACGCCCTTCTTGTCAAGCAGCCACTTCGCGCGCATGCAAAACGGGCAGAACTGGGTCGTGTACATCACCACCTGGGGGGCCCCACTCTCGGGTAAATCACTCTCGGGTAAATCATCCGGGGGTAAATCGTTGCTCATGGGTGTGAATCCTGTTTGTTTGTCAGCGGCGTCTGCGCGCCTTTCCTGGCGGCCGCACATGGGACACCTGGCACCGGTCCCTATCTCTCACAGTCTAGCTGTCTCTGCGGCCATTTCCCCGCCCGGGTTTCTTCTATCGACCGGCTCTGTTTCGACGCGCTCTCTTGGACCGGCTCTCCTTGATCTGAACCGCCCGATTCTTAGACGTGCCCGATCAGCCCTTCACCAGCGGCAGGTTGCTGGCGCTCCACTCGGAGATTCCGCCCGACAGACGCCTCACGTCAACAAACCCGCGTGTTCGCAGTTTCTTGCCCACCGCTCCCGAGTGCTGCCCGATTTTACAGACGACGACCACCGGCCGTTCCTTTTCATTGTCGATCTCGGCCGCACGCAGATCAAAGACGCCATAGGGGATGTTCACCGCGCTGACGATGTGGCCTGCACCAAACTCGGCGCTGTCCCTCACATCAAGGACCAGAGCGTTTTCCCGGTTGACGAGTGTCACCAAATTGGTCGAGCTGATGGCTGAGCCGCCCTGCTTGCCCTCGTTGACGAAAAACGCCACGAGGAGCGCGATGAAAATGCTCACCAGGATGTAGTGGTTAGCGATGAATTCGAACGCCTGAGCCATGCCTGACCTTATCCAAGAGGAGTCTAAAAGGGGTTTATAAGGAACTCATAGAGGGCTCACAAAGAAGCGCTCATAAAGAGTTCATAAATGGCTCATAAGGAGCCAATAACGAGTGACAATAACGAGCGCCAAATGACGATGCTCAAGAGGTGGAATCCGGGCCGGGCCGGGCCCAAGAAAGTCGCGCAGTATACACGACTTGCCCTTTTATCCTCTGCATTCCGGCGCGCGGGCGGGCCGCCCGGCGAGCCGTCTTTTGGGCGTGACAGATGAGTTAGAATCCTGCATTTGATGGGGACCGACGGATGACCGAAGCGGCCAGCGTTTTGATCGTGTTGGATGGTTGGGGGCATCGTTCGACCACAGCGTCCAACGCCATAGCCCACGCCAAAACCCCGGTATGGGACGATCTCTGGCACAACCGGCCGCACACGCTCATCTCCGGCTCCGGCACCGACGTCGGCCTGCCTCCAGGTCAGATGGGCAACTCCGAGGTCGGCCACATGAATCTCGGTGCAGGCCGTATCGTGCATCAGGACCTGACCCGAATCACCCTCGCAATCGAGACCGGCGACTTCTTTACCAATCCGGTCCTCAACCGCGCAGCTTCGGCCTGCGCAGAACGCGGCACGACATTGCACATTCTCGGTTTGCTCTCCCCGGGCGGCGTGCACAGCCACGAAGACCAAATTCGCGCCATGGTCGACCTTGCTGTCCAGTGCGGCGTCAAACGGGTACTCGTCCATGCCTTCCTGGATGGCCGCGACGTACCACCAAAATCCGCTACTCGCTCGCTCGAGACTATGCAGCAACACATCGCGAGCCAGGTAGACGGTGGTGTGGCGACAATTTGCGGGCGCTATTTCGCGATGGATCGCGACAATCGCTGGGATCGTGTCGCCTCTGCCTATCGCCTGCTCGCACACAGCGACGCCACGCACGCGGCGAACGACGTCACGCAGGCCCTTGCGAACGCGTACGCGCGGGGCGAGTCGGATGAATTTGTGCAACCAACGGTCATCATCGATGCACCCATGGCCAACGGCGATGGCGTCGTCTTTATGAACTTTCGGGCCGATCGGGCGCGCGAAATCACCCGTGCATTTGTCGATCCTGACTTCGACAAATTCGACCGGGGCACATCGCCAGATCTGTCGGGGTTTACCACGCTCACCGAGTATGCAGCAAACATCGACGCGCCTTCGGCGTTCGCACCCGAGACGTTGAGCAACACGCTCGGCGAGTTCGTCGCGGCCACCGGGCGCACCCAACTGCGCATCGCAGAAACCGAGAAGTACGCCCACGTCACGTTCTTCCTGTCCGGCGGCCGGGAGGAGGCCTTTCCCGGTGAAGCGCGCGAACTAATTCCCTCGCCCGACGTCGCGACCTACGATCTGATGCCGGAGATGAGCGCGGGGGGAGTCACCGATCGGCTCATCGCCGCAATCTCTAACCATCAATACGACGTCATTGTCTGCAACTTCGCCAATGGCGACATGGTGGGCCACACGGGCAATTTCGATGCTGCGGTGGAAGCCGTCCAGTGTCTCGATCACTGCATCGGCCGGGTCGTGGCGGCCGTCAACGAGAGTGGCAGCCAATGCCTGATCACGGCCGACCACGGCAATGTCGAACAGATGAGCGATCCGGTGACGGGCGAGCCGCACACGGCTCACACCAGCGAGTTAGTGCCCCTCATCTACGTGGGGCCCCAAGCCCTCGACCTCACAGGCGATGGCTGCCTGCGCGATGTTGCACCCACACTGCTCACCCTGATGGGCCTCGCGCCGCCAGCGGAGATGACCGGCAGGTCACTCGCGCAGATGACGCCGGTCAAGGCACACGAGGGGTGACTCTGGCTCCAGGAATCCGGCGCAAGCACTCGGACCGAACCGGTCGCGCAAGAACACTCGCGTCGCTCTGCCTCTGCGGTTGGCTTGCCCTCAGCCCAAGCACCGGCGCGGCTGAAACCGCCACGACGCCGTCTAAAGCCGAGCTCGAAGCCGAGTACCAGTCAGTCATCAACGAGATTGAGTCCTTCAAAAAGACCCTGGAGGCAACCCGCGATCAGGCATCGGGCCTTGAAGACAACCTGCGGGATAACGAAAAGCAGATGAACGATCTGCAGCTTGAGGTGGAACGTATACAACAGCGCCTTAAGACCGGGGAGCAACATCTCAGCAAACTCGAAGGCGAGCAACGCAAACTGAACAGGGCAAGGGGCGAGCAACAAGCGCTGATCGAAGAGCAGGTTCGCAGCGCCTATGAAGTCGGCAACCAGGGCTACTTCAAAGTGATGCTCAACCAGGAAGACCCTAACCTTTTGTCCCGCGTCCTGACCTATTACGACTATCTCAATCGTGCGCGCGCAGACGAGGTCGAACGTTTTCGACAGACGATTCTTGAACTTGGCACCATCGAGCAGGCGATCATCGACGAGTCGCACGTCCTCACGGCGGAACGCGGAAAGCTTGAAGACAGGCACACGTCCCTGCAGGCGACCGGCGAGCAACGAAAACTTGCCCTTTGGGAACTGAGCGAACTGATCGCCAGAACCGGCATAGAAATCGAAAAGAAGACACGGGACAAAGAACAACTCGAGGCGCTGCTGCGACACATCGCACTCAGCATTGCGCGCCTGCCATCGCCCGCCGACACAGCGCCCTTTGGTTCGCGGCGAGGCAAACTCGCAATGCCCGTAACCGGCAAGATCGTGAATCGTTTTGGCAGCAAACGTGCGGCCGGAAAGCTGCGTTGGGACGGCGTCTTCATCGAAACGCGCCCCGGCACACCGGTGAATGCCATCCACTACGGTCGTGTCGTTTTCTCCGATTGGCTGCGCGGTTTCGGCCTACTATTGATAATCAGCCACGGTGACGGTTATATGAGCCTTTATGGTCACAACAGCGTGCTCTATCGTCAGACTGGCGACTGGGTCACTGAGGGTGAAACCATTGCTACCTCGGGGGACACCGGCGGCCAATCGCGCGCGGGCCTTTACTTCGCGATTCGCAACGGTGGCAAACCCGCAGACCCGCAACGATGGTGCCAGAGCAACCCACGTGCCGCCTGATTGAGGCGGCGCAACAAGGATTTTTGAATGAACCTTTGTATGACGCGTTTTGCAACTGCCCTTCTCGCCGTTTTAGCGGTCCCTGCCCCTGCCGTCAAACGATCCGCCGCCCTGCTTATCGGCGCGGGACTGGTGGCAGCGCTGCCCATCACTGCGGCTGAAGAAAGTACGACGAGCGCAGAGACCGAACTCGAGGCGCGTCTGCCGATCCGCGAACTGCGGGAGTTTGCCGAGGCATTCAATCGCATCAGCAAGGCCTACGTTGAGGAAATAGACGACAAGGAACTGCTGGACAATGCGATCCGCGGCATGCTCGCCCAACTTGATCCGCACTCGGTCTATCTCGACAACGATCGCCTGTCCGACCTCAACGAATCGACAAGCGGCAACTACGGCGGACTCGGCCTTGAAGTCGATATGCAGGACGGCGCGATACGCGTGGTCTCACCAATGGACGAAACGCCGGCATCCCGTGCAGGCATGATGGCCGGCGACCTGATCATTCGCCTGGATGACCGGCCGGTGAAAGGCATGAACCTGTCAGAGTCCATCGAGATCATGCGTGGGCCGCCGGGCAGCGAGGTTGTTCTCACCATCATCCGGCATAGCGACCCCGAACCGCTCGTGCTGACCCTGGTTCGTGAAATCATCCAGCTTGCGAGCGTGCGCGAGCGGCTTCTCGACGACGGCTATGGTTACATTCGCATCGCGCAGTTCCAGAACCGAACCGGCCCCGATGTAAAGAAGTCGCTCGACAAGCTGACTGAAGAGGGCAAGCTTGACGGGCTGGTGCTGGACCTGCGCAATAACCCGGGCGGCGTCCTGCAAGCCGCCGTCGATGTTTCCAACATCTTTCTGGATTCAGGCCTGATCGTTTACACGGAAGGACGGCTACCGAACACCGACCTTCGGTACAACGCAACGTCAAACGATTCCGTCAACGGCATTCCCATCGTCGTCCTCGTAAACTCCGGGACCGCGTCCGCCTCCGAGATTGTCGCGGGTGCACTGCAGGACCATCAGCGCGCGGTAATCATGGGCACGACAACCTTCGGCAAGGGGTCCGTGCAGACCATTATTCCCCTTAGCAATCAGAACGCTATTAAGCTGACGACATCCCGATACTTCACGCCAAACGGCCGCTCAATTCAGGCAGAAGGTATTGTCCCCGACGTTTGGGTCGGCCGTTCGCGGGTCACCCTATTGGACGCTAACCCGTTTCGGCTCAAGGAAAAGGACCTGCGCAAGCACCTTTCCGCGAATAACGACTCCACGAATAACGACGAAACCGATGCAGACGCCCCCGGTGTCCCCGAGGTCATCGTGCCGGACCAGCCGACAGAGGACCTTGCGGTCACCGACTACCAACTGAACGAAGCTTTGACACTCCTGCGTGGCATCAACGTTCTGCAAACGAACAGGGGCTGATTCAGGCACGATGAGCCAGACCCCTTCCCCTGGCAGGAACCAGTCGCTGCGGCTGCCGGCCTGCCTTTTTCTCTTTTGCCTTATCGGCTTGCCCGGCACTGCCGCGTCCAACGATACCGGCATCGGCACTGACCCCGCCAATAAACGGGGCGTCGCGATCGCCATTATCATCGACGACATGGGCCACAATCTCTCGCGCGGCAAACGTGCCATCAATCTGCCGGGTGATCTGACCTACGCGGTGCTGCCGCACACGGTTCACAGCCACGAACTCGCCGAGGAGGCGCATCGACGGGGCAAACAGGTGATTCTGCACCTGCCCATGGACAATCTCACAGGCTTCCCGATCGGGCCTGACGGGCTTTCTCGCAACCTGTCACGCAATGAACTGGTGCTGACCCTCGCGCGCGCCTTCTCGCAAGTACCCCACGCGCAGGGGATCAACAATCACATGGGCAGCTATCTGACACAGCTAGAGCAACCCATGGACTGGCTGATGGAGGAGATCAAGCGCAGGAAACTGTTCTTTGTCGATTCACGCACAACCCACAAGACGGTTGCCCAACGCATCGCCACCGAAAAGAACATCCTCTCATCCAGGCGTGACATATTTCTGGACAACCAGCCCGAGGCCTTGGCGATCGATAGCGCCTTTAGACAATTGTTAACAGTCGCCAGGCGCAAAGGCACAGCGATCGGCATCGCTCATCCATACGCCGCGACCCTCGATTATCTCGAACGGGAATTGCCATTGCTCGCCGGCAAGGACGTGCGTCTGCTGCCCGCGTCCGCCCTGATCAGCCGGCAGCACACGATGGAGCTGGCCCTCATGATCCGGCCTATTCCCTAGCTCGCTCTTGTCCCAGAACTCTGTTCTGGGGCGGGCACTGGCGTGCGGTGCAGGGATGCACCGCCATTTTCGGTCGGCCTCTTTTCTGCAAGCCTCTTTTCTACAAGAGAATGTGAGGTTTGCTTGCAAACCGACTCCCAAGAATTGTCTTGGATGACAATTTTGGGACAAGAACTAACTATTTCTTGTCGCTGCGATTGCTTCCGCCAGATCGAGGGTCCCTTCATAGATCGCACGGCCGGTGATAACACCCGTGATGCCGCCGTTAACACGTGGTTCGACATCCAGCAGTGCCTCGATGTCGCGGATGTCTGTTACCCCACCCGACGCAACCACCGGCGTTGAGATGGCATCGGCTAGCGCCACCGTCGCCCGCAGGTTGACCCCGCCCATCATGCCGTCCTTGCCAATATCGGTGTAGATGATGCCGTCGATGCCGTCGCCTTCAAACAGCAGCGCCAGACTCTTGACCGGAATGTCGGTCACCTCGGTCCAACCCCGGGTCGCGACCTTACCGTGCAGGGCGTCGAGGCCAACCATGACGTGGCCCGGAAAGCGTCGACACATTTCGCCAACGAACTCAGGCTCCTCCACCGCTCGGGTGCCGATAATCACATAACGAACACCCGCCTCAAGATAAGCGTCGATGATCTCGGGGGATCGAATACCGCCGCCAAGTTCGATCGTCAGTTGTGGCTGGCTGCGTGCTATGTCGCTGATGAGCGCCTGGTTCTTCGGCGTGCCATCGAACGCACCATCGAGGTCAACGACGTGAAGCCGCTCGGCCCCTTCGGCAACCCAGTGTGCCGCCATCGCGACCGGATCATCACCGAATACGGTCTCTTCATCCGCGCGCCCCTGTTTCAGGCGAACACACTTGCCCCCCTTGATGTCGATGGCCGGTATTACAATCATGTTGCTTCTCCCAAGATCGGGGTCTCATGATCGGGGTCTCATGAACTGCGCCTCTCACGAACGGGGCGAAACGATCCGCGCCCGGCGGATCGTCTACAGGCTGCCCTTGGTCGATGGCATCTGGCCCGCCATACGTGGATCTGGCTCCAGCGCATTGCGCAGCGCACGCCCGAACGCCTTGAACACAGTTTCAATCTGATGGTGGGCGTTGTCCCCGGACAGATTGTCGATGTGCAGCGTCACGGCCGCGTGGTTCACAAACCCCTGGAAGAACTCCCGAAAGAGATCAACGTCGAAGTCAGCGATTCGCGCGCGCACAAAATCGATGTGGTAATGCAGCCCCGGGCGACCCGAGAAGTCGATGACGACCCGCGACAATGCCTCATCGAGCGGCACGTAGGCGTGGCCGTACCTGCGGATGCCCTTCTTGTCTTCAAGTGCTGCCACAAATGCCTGTCCGAGCGTGATGCCCACATCCTCAACCGTATGGTGTGCATCGACTTCGAGGTCACCATCGGCGGCAATGGTCAGGTCGATCAGACCATGGCGTGCGACCTGATTGAGCATATGCTCAAAGAAAGGCAAACCAGTGCGGACATCGCACTGACCGGTCCCGTCGAGGTCGACGGTGACGTCGATGCGGGTTTCCAGCGTGTTTCGAGTGATGCTTGCGGTGCGCAAAGGTGTGTCCCCCAGCCCCCGTCCAGGCGAGCTTCAAGCCATGGCCCACTCTCATGAGCCGCAAATGGCGCGGATTATCCCGGAATGAACACGAACTCGCCACGACTACAGCATCACCGACTGCAACGCCCCTGACACCATCACCGCCGAAAGCTCCTCATCTATCCGTCAGAGGACGCTGCCGTTCGGCAAATATCGGTTGTCCGTATTCGACTTGATCCACTTGCGCAGATCCGCGCCGAAACCGTCCCGGGACTTCAGGATCTTGACGAGCGGGATCACGGGTGATCGTTTGCCCGCCTCCCAACCCGGTAACTCCATCTCCGCGCGGGTAAAGAAACGAATGAGTGTGACGACTTCCTCGTCCGTCAACTGCTCGGCAAACGCCCAGGCCGCGGCGTCGAGCTTCATCAATCCGCCGAGCCGCTTTTGCTCGTCAGGCGCGAGCCCGACTGCGACCGGGTCATTGGCGGCCGCCGCCAAAAACCGCGGTATCTCTTCCGCCGGATTTAGCGCCCCCGCCGGCTCCCACGATCCTGTCACCATACGATTACTCTCCCAAGCCGACGTCAATCAGCTTATTATCGATCCACTTGGTAAGATTGTGAACGACCGCCTTATCTGACTGTCCGGCCGACTCCAATCCAATTGAGAAGGCAAAGCCGAACCGCAACCACAAACAAGAGAAAGCCATGCCACAGTTTCCTCACACACCCGAGCGAGAGCGCACCCTTTCGCGCACCCCCGACTACGCGGTCAAGATTACGCGCGTTTCAGCCCCGGTCACCGTTGCTTGTGGCGGGACCGAGATCGCGCGCAGCACCAATGCGCTGCTGGTCGAAGAGACCCGCCACGACCCGGCCTATTACCTGCCTGCCGCCGATGTCACGATGGACCACTTTACCGCGACCGACCATGCGACGTTCTGTCCTTTCAAGGGACACGCCAGTTACTGGACGCTTGCCCTGCCGGATCAACGCGAGGAGAACGTCGTTTGGAGCTACCAGGACCCCTACTCCGAGGTGGAGGAACTGAAAGACTACCTATCGTTCTACACCAATCGGACGCAGGTAGCGGCGACTTAACACTCGCGGACCTCAGCTCGCATCGAAATCAAAGGCGCCTATTGAAAGAAACCTCGATCTAAAAGACTTTATCGCAGCGGCTCTGGTGGGAACGAATCTGCTGAAGAAGATGAGCAAGATGAGGGAGATGAAGAGGTGCAAGACATGCAATGGGTGCAAGAGGTCGCTATTGAATCGCACCGGCCTCCTCCGCCTGCTTCACCTCGGCCTCTGAAAGTCCGAGCACCTTGCGGAAAACCTCGTCATTGTGTTGTCCGAGCAATGGCGCAGGACCAAACGGACCCGGTCGATACCCCGGTATACAAAACTGCACGCCCGCGTACGGGACGTTCCCCATTTCCGGATGCTCATGCCAGCGCTGGAAATCCCGATGTTTGTATTGCGGGTCATTGGCCAGATCGCCACTGCGCTGCACCACGCCCCCGGGGACCCCGACCGCGACCAACTGATCCATAACTGATCGCGCGGCCTGACGACCCGTCCAGTTAGCGATCGCAGCATCGATCTCATCGTGCACGGCCTCTCTTTGGGCATGGGTGCTATCTGCACCCGGCATCGATGGGTCGCCAAGTACAGCAGCGAGCGCCTGCCAATGCGCATCTGTCTCGACCGCAATCGCGCACCAGTTGTCATCACCGTCACAGCGATAAACGCCCTGAGGCGCGTAGTCCCGATGCCGGTTGCCCAACCGTG
>CAVOBC010000134.1:0-11371 GCA_963693635.1 Gammaproteobacteria bacterium
TTTGGAACCGATAGGAAACGTACCACCGGCCGAGAAGGAAGCGGCGTATTATCGGCAACTAACGAGCCAGGCTCAGGCAGCTTGACTCAAACAAACGAGTCTCCGGAGAAACCGGTGCGGTTCACTCTGCCTCTTCAGGGTCGGCGACGGACGCGGTATTCGCAATGGCCGCGCCACCGTTGCTGACTATCTCATCAACGACCGCTTGCGCGGTGTTGCCGGTGCCGGTGCCGTCAACCGCTCCGCCGAGATCATTGACGACGACCCGTTCTCCCCGCCTCACAAACTCAAGTGCGTGGGCTCGGCCAAGACCGCGTCCCGCGCCCGTGATGAGCACGATCTTGTCGTCGAACTCCGCACTTTGATTCTTGTTGTTATCATTCATCGCCCTATCTCGAACCTCGTTCTCGTGGGAGTCAAGACGCCGCAGCGGCACGTCTTGTCGTGCGACTGTGCCGGTTGGGTGTTTCTCTGCGAAGACGAATCAGACTAACGGCGGCCGTAGCACAATTCAACGTCCACGAATCTCAACGACGTTGCCATCCGGGTCATCGATGTACACGGACTGACCATAGCCGGTGGCCCCGTAACGCCGACTCGATGGCGGCACATCAATATCAAGCGCTAAAAAGTGCTGGCGTAAGCCTGGCTCGTCGAAAGGATCGATGAGAATGCAAAAGTGGTCCTGATTTCTGCCGCTGGCATCCAATCTGGCTGTTCCGCCCATAGCGCTGCCGATGACAACCAGATCGATTAGTTGCGCGCCAGCCCGGAGTTGCGTCAGTCCCGCGTCGAGTTGCCGTTCGATTGAGCAGCCAAGACCGTCGCAATAGAACGTGATTGATCGCGCGAGGTCAGCGACCCGCAGGACGACATGATCCAGCCCAACGATAGAAAAAGGGGGTGATGTCATCGGGTCCGTGACTGCAGGTTACTCCGGGCTACCCGAGGCCTGGAAGGCGCAGGGCGATCGTCGACCGGTGCGTTGGTTCCGGGTGCAGGTGGTGGTGTGTTTCTTCGCCGGCTGTCATGCTTCTCGAATGAGTATCGTGTAGGGAAGGCCGAACCGGATGTCGTCGAAGCCGGCCAATTCCTGAAACCCGAGCTGCTTGTAGAGCCGCATTGCGCGATGGTTAAAGTTCGCGACTGTCATTCGGAAACAGTTCGGCGCGATTGACGCTTTGGCGTAACTGAGGATCGACTGGACGAATCGAGCACCGTGCCCCTGGCCGGTCAATTCCGGGCGCATGCCGAGGCCGATGTCGAGCGCGTCATCTGCGTAATCCCCGCCAGGAACCTGTCCGTCCAGCCCGAACGAGCAAAAACCAAGGAAGGTGTCGTCTGTGTCGAGTACGGCATGGAAATTTAGTGTGGGCTTGAGAAACTCAACGATGAACTGCTCGCGCGGGCCGTCCTCCGGTGGGTCGTAAAAATCGTATGGATGGGGATAGCGCCAGTCGAGAATGGCAAGCGCGTGGTCCCGTGTCAGACGAATCAGACGCCAGGGTTCGTTGACGAAACGTGAGCGGGTCCTAGTCATTTTGGTATCATGAGCGCATGACTTTAAAACTGCAATTGCGCGTTGGTGGTCCGCCGTCACTGCGTGACTGTAGCATCGGCGAACGGTTTCGGGTGCCGTCGCTCGGCTGCTAAATCAGGGTCCGGTGTGATCGTTTTTGTCACTCGCGCGCGGTGCAGGGATGCACCGCCATTTTCTGCGAGGCGCTTTTCTGCAGGCCTCTTTTCTGCAGGAAGTCGAGGTTTGCTTGCGAACCGACTTCCGGGAATTGTCAGGATGACAATTTGGGGCAGGAACTAGCTGGCACCTGCAGGAACGAGCGGTGAACCGCGCGCACAACGGATGATGTGTGCGCCACGATTGCGTGCGTTGACCAGGTTTGGCAGGCTGGGATCCTCTTAGGCGGTCAGGGAAGTCATGGTGCGCGATGCGATGCAGATCTTTCGGCCATCAGGACCGGATTGCTCACGAATTGCGCTCCTGCGCCTCTTGCTTTCATGTTGGAGGTCATGTTGGAGATCGCATTGGAAGTTGCGCTCGCGCCAGGCTCCCGCGCCCATCGGGCTTGCGTCGCGCACATGAAATCACGACCTTCGAAGCGAAGCCGAAATTCATGCATCGGACCCGCGTGCCGCGTTTCAGCCGCTTGTTAATGCTGGTGGTCACGCTCTCCGGGGTTGCCCCGGCGCTGTCTGCATCCGATGGTTGGACGGGAGCGATCAACCTGCGTACAGCGGTCCCGTTGATCAGCGCCCGCGACCAACACGGCGATGCCAGAACACTGTCCAACCTGATGGGCAAGAAGGGCATGTTGCTCGTGTTCAATGGTCGACCGACTGGTGCAGCTTCTGCAAGCGCCAGCTCATCCAACTCGCGGACTCAGCGCCCGTGTTTGTCGAGGTCGGCATCCAAATAGTATCGATGAGCTATGACCCGGTCGAGACGAATCGTCGCTTTGCGCAGCAGAGGCAGATTCCCTTCCCGATCCTCTCGGACGAAAACGCGGCACATGTGAAGCGCTTCGGCATCCTGAACGAGGACTACGAACCCGGCCACCGGTTCTACAGTATTCCCCATCCGGGCATGTTGCTGGTCGACACACGGGGGCGAGTCGTTGCGAAGTTTGCCGAGCCTGGGTTTCGCAAGCGCCCGTCTCTGGATGTGGTCCTTGCCTCTGCAAAAGCGCTTGGCCGATAGGTGGGCACTTGGGACAAGGCCGCATTCAGTCGAACAGGCTCAATTGTGGATGCGGGGCACGAAAGCGCGATATGTCCAATTCAAAGCGCCGGTCCGGTGGATAGCCAAGTCGTTTGCAGGCGATCTTGAAGCGGCTGTTGAGAAGATCCGCAAAGACGCCTGTGCCGCGCATACGCTCGCCGAATCGTGGTTGATAGTCGAGACCGTCTCGACTCTGGCGGATGATGCCCATCACGTGTTTGCTGCGAAGTGGAAAATGCGTCTCCAGCCATTCCACGAATAGCTGGCGCACCTCGAGCGGTAATCGCAGGAAAATGTAACCGATCGCGCTCGCACCAGCGCTGTTCGCCGCATCGAGAATTGCTTCCAGTTCATGATCATTGATCATCGGAATCATGGGCGCCGCCATGACGGTGACCGGAATGCCGGCGCCTGCCATGCGCTCGACCGACCGCAAACGAGCGCCGCCCGACCCGGTTCTGGGCTCCATGACTCGCTTCAGGTTGTCATCGAGGGTCGTAATACTCACGGCAACCGAACACAGATTGTCCGCGGCCATGTCTGCAAGAATATCGATATCCCGGAGGATCAATGCGCTCTTGGTAATGATCGAAAATGGGTGCTGATGTTCCTGGAGTACCTCGAGTATCTGTCTCGTTGTGCGCAGTTCGCGCTCGAGCGGCTGGTAAGGGTCGGTGTTGGCCCCAACGGTCACGACCTGGCATCGATACGACGACTTCGCGAAGGTTTTGCGCAACAACTCCGCCGCGTTGGGCTTGATTAGTATCCGGGTTTCGAAGTCAAGTCCGGGCGACAGGTCCCAGTACGCGTGCGACGGGCGTGCATAGCAGTAGATGCAGCCGTGCTCGCAGCCCTTGTACGGGTTGATCGACTGGTTGAAGGGAATGTCGGGCGAATTGTTGGTGCTGATGATCGTCCGACTGTCGTCAACCAACGTTTGACTGGC
The DNA here is from genome assembly GCA_963693635.1 of Gammaproteobacteria bacterium. GTDB lineage: Bacteria > Pseudomonadota > Gammaproteobacteria > Pseudomonadales > Azotimanducaceae > CAVOBC01. The sequence goes on from CAVOBC010000134.1 coordinate 3,684, forward strand.
AACGGCTGACACCGGTTCGTCCTGCCACCAGCCATCGTCGACCGCTTGGTGCTGGAAGCGGTCGAACCGGCTTTCACGATTGCTGACGGCACCGCGACCTTTCCTGGGTGCATCAGCCCGCAGACTGCGCATTTGGCCGTCTTGGGTGTCTTGGAAAAAAGTCAGATCCTGCATAAGCGGCCCTTCCGTTCAGGTGTAACTTTGGAGATCGTCGGCTTGGACGCATCTGCGTATCTGCATGGACACGCCTGTTTGAAATAGTGTACATACACCCAGTTACTGTATAAATATACAGTCATGAGTGCAAGCGCGATTCAGAAGATCCCGGCCTCGATGCCGGCTGCCATGGAGAGTCCCATTTCTTCGCAGAGCGCAAGGTCCGCCGGCTGCGGCTCACCGCGCACGATGAGTGGCTCCTGCACCTCTTTGAGCGGATAGCCGCGAGCGATCCGGCGGATGCTCGAGACCGCGCCGCGACCATCGTTGCCAGCGCTTACAAAGAGGGCAAAGGGCAGGCCTTCGACCTTGCCCTGGGCGGGATAGTAGGTGCGATCAAGGAAGTTCTTCATCGCGCCGGACATGTAGCCGAAGTTCTCGGGTGTACCAAGGATTACCCCATCGGCCCAGAGAAGATCGTCGAGTCCTGCTTCAAGCGAGGTGATCACGCGCACTTCGATGTCCACATCCGGGTGCGCAGCGCCCCGGACGACCGCTTCCATCAGCGATCGGGTGTGGCCCGTCTGCGAATGAAAGACAATGAGCAGATGCTTCATTCGTCGCTTTGACCTGACCTATCAGCCCCGGCAGCGCGCTTGCAAAAGCCCTTGAAGACGAAGTCGCACAAGCCCGCGGAGGGTCGATCAGAGATGGGCATCCAACTCTCCCAGTTCAAGGGTCATGCCGGAAACAAACCGGTAATCTGGAATGTCCAGATTACGTTTGGCGCTCTGGTCGCGAAGCACGCGGCCCGCGTAGTCATATTCGCTCTGATGGCATGCGCACTGAAAGCCGATCCCGGCCTTGCCCTCGTTGAATGTGGGCGTGACGTCACAGCCGAGGTGCGTGCAGTTGGAGAAGGCAACGAAATACTCCGGTCGTAACGAACGATAATCGTTGCGCAGCGTGTCGGGTTGCACCGAGTCGACTGAGTCGGGATCGTGCAGGTGTGTGCCGTCGCCTGCCGCCAGTTCTTCTACAATCTTTCGGCTTCGCCGCACGACAACAACCTTGCGGCCGCGCCAGATTGCTGACCTGGTTGCCCCATCGGCAAGGTCCGCCAGGTTGATTTCAAGTGTTGTGCGGTTGGCGTCGGGCCACAGGAAACGTACAAAGGGATACGTAACAAATACCGCAGCAAGCACGCCCATACCCTGGACGATCCGGAGAATGAACGCCCTGCGGTGCATTACCGCGCCACTTTTTTGTCCATCCGGTTCCGGCTCACCACTCGCCGACGTTCTGCATCGATGACCACGGCTCTGCCGGGTCCAAGGCACCGCCTTTTTGCAGCAGTTCGATCGATATGTTGTCTGGTGAGCGAACAAACGCCATATGGCCGTCGCGCGGCGGCCGATTGATCGTTACGCCGCCGTCTACCAAGCGCTGACAGGTTTCGTAGATGTCCTCGACCTGATAGGCAAGGTGCCCGAAGTTGCGGCTGCCCTCGCCCACATCATCGCCATCCCAGTTGTATGTGAGCTCGACCTGAGCCGCCTCGTTTTCATCGGCGCCCAGAAAAACGAGCGTGAAGCGACCGCCCTCGTTCTTGACCTCATGCAGCTTTTTGAGACCCAGTGTGTCGCAGTAGAAGGCAAGTGATGCCTCAAGGTCGAGGACTCGGACCATCGTGTGGAGGTATTTCATAGGGTGTTCCCTTGCTTTTGGGGGTGGCTTTTTTGGAGTGGCTTTCTGCGGAGTGATTTCTGCGTAACGGGTTCTGGGGTGTTGCGGCTGGTTGATCGCTCGGCCGGCAAAGGTATCACGGGCCCCAGATTCAGGTTCAAGCAGCGGAGTGAGAGAGGAGAATAGATGCGACACCTGATATCGGTCAATTCCTGTCAGGATGCGTCCACCGGATCAGGCGGACATTGGGGCCGTGCTATCAAGCTGTCGAATGGCTGCTGAACGCTAACAAACCTCGTTCCTAGTTGCTTGAAAAAGTACTTTCCTGCACTTTTCAGTCTCGCAGGCCTCAACCCGCGCGACAAATTAACGACTTAAGTCGTTAATTTGCTATGTCCGAATGATGACCTCGCCCTCGACTTCGACGGGCACATTGAACGGCAGGCTTGACATGCCGACGGCGCTCCGCGCGTGCGCACCGATTTCGCTGCCGAAGACCTCAAGGATCAGATCAGAGCAGCCGTTGATCACTTGAGGCTGACGGGTGAAGTCCGGTGCACAGTTGACCATGCCAAAGAGTTTTCCCCATGCTGTGATGCGATCAAGGTCGCCTAATTCGCGTTGCAGACTGCCGAGAATTGAGAGCGCAACGTTGCGCGCAGACTGGTAAGCCTGCTCCACAGTGATATCATCACCCACCTTGCCGATCGGCTGCGCAAGACTGCCGTCTGCCTGCTGTGGCAGGTGACCGGCAATGTATACCCGGTCGCCGACTGTGCGTGTGAAGCGAAAGGGTAGTTCAACACCCGCCGGCACTTGCATGGGCGCTGGCAGTACCAGTCCAAGATCGCTGATTTTTTGATTTGCAGACATGGCCGTCATGCTCCGTTGCGTTTTTGCGATTGGTTAAGTTAGTGGGGTGCAGGGTTGCACCGCACTTTTCTGCGAAGCTGTTTCCTACAAGCTCTTTTCTCTAAGCCTCTTATCTCTATGTCTCTTATCTGTATGCCTCTTATTTGTATGCCTCTTATCTGTATGTCTCTTATCTGTGTGCCTCTTTTCTGTAAGAGAGGAGCGACGTTTACTTGCGAACCGATTCCGGGGAATTGTCAGGATGACAATCTTAGGACGAGAATTGATTAAGGCCCTCACTGATTTGGCGCGGGACTCTCTGGGTCGTCATCGTCGCGGGTGGCGACGTCAAAGCCGCCGACAAACACCGGACTTGACCACGCCACCTGGTCGTCGACCTGAGTCGCCTTGATGTAGTAGTAATCGGTCAGACGGGTACGACCGTTGTCGACAAATTCAAACACGGCGTCGCGCGGGCCGAAGTCGCCCAGTGTTTCAACGCGAATCCAATCCTGGTAGCCGGCGATGTCGAAGCGGCGGGTGGCACCGCCCTTCTGGAGGTCCTCTTCAGCAATGACCTGACGTACGGACGGCGTCGGCGACGGCGTACGGGACCGGATTTCGAAGTCAGGGTCCTCCTGCCCTTCGCGCACGTTCAACTCAACGACGTACGCCTCTTCTACGCGTTCGAGTTGCAGGTGGAAGCAACTGGTGGAACCGCGCGTCCAGGTGATGAAATCGGCCCGGCTGGATTCATCATCAACGACCACGGCCTGGCGTTCTTCGGTTCGGAAGCCGGGGCCGTGAAAACCGATAATCCGGGCGCCCGGCGTACGGACGAAGCCGATCCACTCCCGGCCGTTGCGTGGCAGGTCAAAGCCGCCGCGATGAGGCCGACTGTCAGAGTGGACACAGATGCGAAGCATCGGTCGGTCAGTCACGGGCTGGTCCAAAGACTGGACGCTGACGACTTCACCACTGCGTACGAGTTCGATCCGCGCGAGCGGCGCAGTGCCCGCGATTTGTGCCACGATCCGATGCGGTCCACCGCCCGTGGAACGCGACCCGGGTCGCTTGCCATCGACGGCGAAGTCGACAAACATCCGCGTTCCGCTCGTCACGTACGTCTCAAGCGCTGTCCGATAGGCTGTCAGACCGGTGGAGATCTGGCGGCCCCAGCGTCGTTTGTGGGGCGCGCCGGAAGCAGCGAATGCCATCGGCAAACCGCGCTCGGCGTAACGATGACCGAACCACTCGAACGTGCCCTCGCCGCTCTTGATCTCTACAAACCGGTGCGCGCCCGGCAGTCCGAATCGATGGTCGGCCGGTACATGGGGCAACGCATGGACTGTTGGTGAGTCGTCGGCAAGCCAATCCCGCAGGCTCGCACGACCCTGCACGGGTTGGGGCGTGACGAAAAGATGCGCGCCTCCCAACTCAAGCGGCGCATCAACTTCATGCAAGCTTGACAATCCGGCTCCGGCGGGTGATCGCACAACGGGGAGGGAAAGGCTCAAAAGCTGCGCGTCTTCCACCGTTGGCCATGGCGGGCCCTTCCCCGCAGGGTCTCGTTGGGGGCCGTCGGCATCGTCCTGGACTGGGCCCTCAGCCCCAGTGCGCCTATAGAGAGTGCGCTCATCGAGAGTGCGATCATCCAGGGCGGGGGCATCCAGGGTGCGGTCATCCAGAGTGACGGCAGCGACTGTGTCCTCAACCACGTTGTGTTCGGCCAAGGCGTTTTCGGCCAGGGCATTCTCGCCTGCGTTGGGGCCGTCATTGAATGTCGCGCCATCGACGGTGACGGACGGGGCCGTTTTATCCGGGAGGTCGCCCACGGGTATCTCTGCCCGGGTGCCGTCGGATTCGGGCGACAGCGGGGCACTGGCACCGTCGGTGTTGTCAGCAGGCGCGTCAGCGTCCGCCAGGTCGACCTGCGCCGTTGTTGCCTCGACGAAGGTTGCCTCGACGAAGGTTGCCTCGACGAAGTCAGTCTCCGCGCGGTTCCCGGTTCCGGGGGCATCCCCGACTTCACCGGGGGTTGGTGGGCGCTCGCGCGGCACAGCCGTCAAATCCGCAGCAACTCCGCCGTCATCATTATCAAATGTCCCCAAATGCTCCTCGATGTCGGTGCTGCGAGTCAGGACCGTGCTGTCTGCTTCATCGGACGGGCCTTGCTCGCCCGATGTGTTCAGGGGGGCCGCCGTGAGCGGTTCCGTCGAACCAGGGTCGTCGACAACGGGCAAAGGGAGCGGTCGCCGCGAATGCTTGTGCACCGTTTCCCAGGACACGACCGGTACGTTCGCATTCACGACGATCGGGTTTGAAAGCGCCTGCAGTCCGCCGCCGGCTGTCCGCACTTGAAGACGATAGGTGCCGGGTAGCGTAAAGATCAGATCAGGGATCAGGAGCTGGTCAATGCCTGCCGGGACTCGCGAATGAAACCGACCATTGATGAGGATTTCCAAACCAGGAATCGGACCAGTCGTTGCATTTTCGTAGCGATCAATGGCCTGAGCGTGCGCAGCAAATAGCTGGCCGGGTCGCACGACGGTGGGCGCGACGACGCTAACGGCAACCCGTTCACCGCCCAAAACTGACACCTGCTCGGCGTCAATCCGGTGCCAGCGTTCGCCGCCATGCGTGACGACGTAAACGGGAAAAAGCAGGTCGGGCGTCGCAATCGTCGGGACCGGTAACTGTCGATAGCGGATCGTAATCTCTGTGCCAACGGGTAGTGCGTCGGCAAGCCGTGCCGTCACGACGTCGACGGCACGGCGTTCCGGCCTTGATCGGAGCGGCAGGTTGGCGAGCTCAAACGTTGCTGCGGGATCGGTTGTGATCTCGACGTGGCCAGGTGATTCGCCGTCCTGATGTTGGAGTCGGTAGGCGAATGTGTCATCGAAGCCGATGACGATCAGCGAACCCGGAGCGAGTGCTCTGCTCAGGCTCACAGTCTGCGTGATTGTGCCAACCGTCCCTGCGGCAAGATGTTGTACCGAAAAACGGGATTGTCCGATCGAATCCGCGGCGAAGTGAGATGGGTTAGCGGCGGCGCCGGACGTACCAATGACAAGCCAGGCCATAACGAGATTGACTAGCAGTCGCATGGAAAGGAGCGGCGCTCGGCTTCGTGGATACACACGCAAGTGGATCAGATTTTTGCGCGAATGAATGTCATGAGCGCGATACTTGGGGTGTCACCGGGCGCTCCGATCTCCTGGTCGATCGAGTCCGCAGTCTTGGCATTGCGGGGAATCACGATCGCCTCTACGCCAGCCCTTGACAGTTTGCGGGTGAAGCTGCCCGCTTTCTCCTTGGTGGCCTGACTCTCAGCGACATAGAGCACGGCAAAGGCCGAGATCGCTTTGTTAGCTTCAACATGGCTGATTGGAGACGCGGCTGCCCAGACGTCGGGGTCTGATCCGAAGATGAGGGAGTGCCTGCGGCGATCGACAAAGTTGCCCAATTCTTCCATCTGGCGCGTGATATCAAAGCCTGAGGTGTCGACTGCGATTACACCGAGAATTGCTGAGAGGGACTGTCCGTCCGCCTGCAAATAGCGGGCGTCGGTCGCAACAAGGGACACAAGGTGCGCGCCCGCCGCGTGTACCATGAGAAAGATGCGTGTCGCGTCGAGGCCGTACGCGCTGTCGTTGTCGCGTACCCATCTGACCACCTTGACGATGTCCTCAACCTGATCATGAACTTCATAGTCCCAGCGCAAACGGTAATTCATGCTGATAAAGCTCATGCCGTTGCCAACGAAGAAGGCTGGCTTACTGTGGACCTTCGCTTTGTCGCCAAAGGCCCAGCCTCCCCCGTGGACATAGATCACGACGGGCGTGCGCACGTGTTCGGTTGCGCCGCGTCTACGATAGGGGTCCAGCATCTGTAGCTTTTGGTCGGTTTCGGCGGATGCATAGATTAGATCGCGCAGCACCTCGTATTCGGTCGCAGCGAGTGGTGTCGTCGGTGCAGATGTCGGTGACGAGACAGTTGCCGGCGCCGTTGCAGCGGGCAGGCTGATTGTCGTGAGCGTCCAAAGGCATGCGATGGTGAGGCGGCGCGCGCTGAGGACCGCCCAACCTTCCAGCCGACGCGGTCGTCGACTCGCTGAGTCTGCATGGAGCCAGCCCGGAGCCCCAGCCGGCACCAGCATGCTGACGAGGCGACTTACCCTCGCAGAGATTCGGGGTTGGGGTCTCAAATGCGGCTCGTCTTGCAGATTTTTCGGATTATGACACTCATCGAATTGAACGCAAAGAGTCAAGAACTGACCCCAATATCGCTCCTTCTGGCGGGGGTCCCACCATCTGGATTTTGTCCTGGGGCGGCCTCCAGGCATTTACTCACGGGTCCCACCACGATGTGAAATTCAGGACTCGCAAGGTGACTGAAATCCTTGTACCGCGGTCTGCCCGGCTTTTTAGCGGCCTAGAAATTGACAATGGTTGGGGTGAGATCCTGTAGGTCCACCACGCCGATGGCGTTGTGACCGGCCATCATCCCTGCGCATTCACCGGGATTAAAAGTCAGGGAACGCGGGCCTCGCTCGATGATCTGACGGTGGATATGGCCGTACAAGGTGACATCGGCAGCATCTTGCACCCCCTCAAGTTGCAGCGGGTCGTGAACGACCAAGATATTGCGATCTGCCCACACAAGGCGCAGGGGCGGTTCTACGAACGTCATGCCGAGACGCTCGGCGACCGGGATGAGAGCAGGAATCTCGTCGTTGTTTCCGAATACGCCGGTCAGCGGCATGTCCAGCCCCGCGAACACTTCAAGCGTCTTGGGTTGCGTGATATCGCCGGTGTGGACGACGTGTTCGACGCCGGAAGCGTTGAACAGCTCAACGATTCGGCGGACATTCCGGAGGTTGTTGTGCGTGTCGCTAACGACGCCGATGCGCATGATTCTCTCTTCCAGTGACGGTCCCGTGACAAGCCGGCGCAGGCCTCGGGCTTCGACTTGTCGTCTGTTGCTGCTGTTCA
>CAVOBC010000135.1:0-11332 GCA_963693635.1 Gammaproteobacteria bacterium
TTGACCGCATCCAGATCGTCAAGGACTGACAGAACGGCGAAGGCGAAGCCGCCGCGCGTTACGTTCTTCTGCCGCAGATTCCTATCACCCGGTAGACAACCTGCGAAGCTCACCCACAATTCGGGCGATGATGTGTGGTAACCAATTCGGCCGTCGAACTCAGCGGGGTTGGAGAGTCGGCTGAAGCGAGGCGGTATCGCATACGATGGCCAGCCACCTCGCAGCACTTTGATCTGACTGCGGCGCTGCATCGCCTCGTCGACTGGCGAATGATCCGGGCTACACTCGCGCTTGCCATCAAATTAACCAGAGCTGCCATGCTTCGTCCGGCACAGACCTTCTCCGATGCGTGCCTGCTGGCGGGCCGCCTGCTCCTTGGCCTCTACTTCATCCTGCCGGGCGTTATGAAAATCCTCGACCTCCAGGGCACCGCCGACTACATGGCGGCACACGATGTTCCGCTCATCTCCGTGCTGCTGGTACTCACGATTGCCTTGCAACTGGGCTGCGGCGCGATGCTGATTGTCGGCTTCAGAGGGCGCACAGCTGGCTTCCTGTTGGCCGGCCTCACCCTGGTCATCAGCGTCTACATGCACAACTTCTGGGACATGGAAGAAGGCATCCAGAGGAATCATGAATTGCAGAATTTCACCAAGAACATGGGGATTATGGCTGGGTTGCTGATCGTCGCGGCGCTGGGGACGGGGCGGTTCTCGCTAAGTGGCCAGCAACGGAGCGGAGACGTCAGAACCGACTGAACAACGCAAAATGACGCTTGCTCTACGGAAAGGAGTCGCGGCAACGTTCAGTGGGACAGGTCGTCATCCAAATCACGAAACCTCACCTTCTACATTCGCCATTTACGAACGCAACTGGGGGGTTGTTTATGACAGGCCTTTCGCCAATCGAGCGCAGTTTCATCGACGAACTCGCTAAAGAACTCGGCAAAGGGGTGGTGATGCACAATCCGAAACGCCGGCCCCGTACCACGCTCCACCTCGGCCAAGATGAACCGATTTGGCCCACCCAGAAACCCCGCGGATCCTCCATCGCTCGTCACCGCACATCCGGCGCTTCGAGCGACAGGTACTCGTGATCGGGAAACTCGGCCTTGCCGAGCCTCGTCAATTTGGTGATCCAAAAATCAAATTGACATTCGTAGGATAAGGCAACCTACCCACGAATGCTGACGCGTCGGCTTCAGACCGATCATCCAATCAGCAATCGCTCAGACCCCGTAGCCCCCGTCCACACTGATGACTTGCCCAGTGATGCTCCCGCCCGCCTCGGATGCAAGTAGTGCCGCCATGGGCCCCAACTCTTCCGGTTCCAGAACGCGCTGTTGCAGGTTCTCGGACTCGATCTCGCGCACCCGTTCGGGAGGCATCGCGGGCATGTTCACGAGTTTGGTATTCGTCCATCCGGGACAGAGGCAGTTGATCGTAACCCCCTGGGTCGCGACCTGCGCCGCCATCGCGCGCGTCATGCCGATCAGCCCGTGCTTGGCGGCGGTGTAGGCGGGCGCCCCGCCTGAGCGTTTTGCATAGCCGGAACCAATGTTGATGATTCGGCCATAGCGACGCTCGACCATGCCCCCCAGTACGGCTTGCGTCGCCCGATAAGCCGAGAAGAGATTCAGGCTCACGTTGTCGACAAATGCCTGATCGTCGATCTGCTCGGGCGCCCCTTCGCTGCGCGGCCGGACGCCGCCGCCGGCATTGTTGACGAGGACGTCTATCGGGCCGAGGTCGCGCAGTATGGCTTGCGCACTTGCACGGGTGTCATCAAAGGACATCACGTCGGCGGCTATCGCGAGCCCCCTTTGGCCGCGGCTTTCAACCTCGTCCGCGACGGCGGTCAGTTCCTCCATCGAGCGAGCGCTGACGGCCACGTCGAGGCCGGCATCGGCCAGCGCGAGAGCAATCGCGCGACCTATCCCGCGACCACCGCCCGTGACCCAGGCGACGCGCGACATCCTGGAGATGGAGTCAGACATGGCATGTTCCTGTGACAAGATGTGGCCATCGTAACCCAGCGCTCAGATGACAGCCGCTGTTAACTGGGTTTCGCCATGCGCCCAATGTGGCTAGCGGTGGTGATGGTCAGACAGAAGGACGGCGGGTATAGGATGTCGCAACGTTTGTCGACAGACCCGCTATCCAACAAGGTCCGCGCATCGGTTTAAGGCGGGCACACACAAGCGAGTTCCAACATGACGTGAGGTCAGGCCACAACCTGCATCGCGCCAATGATCCGTTCTTGGTCCCCTACCATGCGAGGTCGTCGGGAATCACGAAGTCGTTGTAAGGATCATCCTGGTCGCGTTCATACGCGACTTTCTCTTCTTGTCCTTCTTCTTTCCGGTCATGACGCCCACCCTGGGTGCTGGACGACCATTGTAATGCGCTCGAAGGTGGCGAGCACCCGGGGGTGAGGGGCGCCAGGCTGAGCGAGGTGACGAGACCATCGCTGCCGTTACCACTGTGTCGGGTCGGTTACGATGCTGGAGAATCAGCGTACCGGATCAATCGGTGTTCATCGAACAGGAAAACGCGTTCAAAGAATCCAACCCGCAAGCCGACGCTTGAAGGTGATCCGATCATGCAACCAGCATCCGAACCGAGCGCCCCGCTGACCCCCTGTGTGTCAACCTGGGCACAGCGACTAAAACGTGTCTCAGGATTGATTTAAGCCTGTGTCCTCGCTGCGGCGGCACGCTGCGAGTGATTGCCCGCATGATTGCGCACGTCCACCGCTGGAGATGAGGTCCTCACGCGGAGCCTCAGGACGACGAATTGAGGTGGCCCCGTAAATGTGACTCGTGCGCGGTTACTTAATAGGGGCAATAGCTTCCTAATACGAGTGCGTTGGAGTCCTCCGCGAGCAGGCTATCCAGCGCAGCCCCGCAGTTCCACGCACCGCTCAAGCCGGCAACGGTCTCGGCGTCGATAGACAACCCGGCCTTCTCATGATCCCGCTCGATGGCCGCTGGATCTGCAGCCTCGGCGTATTGTGGGTGGCACGTCGCCGCGATCTCTCGATTCGCCGGATCGAAGAAGCGGAAACTGCCCGCCCGCGCGACAATTCGGAATTCGCCGCCGTGAAGGGCGTGATGATGGAATCGACAGAGGCTGACGAGGTTGTCGCGTAGCGCCGCCGTCGCCCAGTGCTCGACATGGTGACATCGGACAGATCTCAGACAAACAGAACGCTTACTGAGCCATCCCGACTCGACGCCCAAGGATTCGAGGATTTCGAGACTGCGCTTTCATGAGTGCGGTCCATTCTGCCTCGGTAGGCAACTGAAAAATGGATTGCCGACCATCCCGATCATCTCGACAGCAACGATGTCATCGCCCGAACCCGCAGGTACCAGCATGACCACATTCACTTCGACCATGAATCGTTGGGCTGAAACCTTTTCGTTTCACGGCGATGCAAACCCCAGGGCGCTACATCGTCGTTTCTCGGCGCTGAGCACGATGCTGGCTTCAACTAACGTGATTAACGCCTTATTCAATCGTGACGACCTGAGCGACCTGCAACAGACGTTGCCATCCAACTTTGTGGTAATTTGGCCACATGAGCCCACTCCCAATGTGCACTCCCATTGGGCAAAATCCTTTTCATGCAGACCCATCAGCAGACAGAGAGCAAATAAACATGGCACGCGTAATCCCACTACCCGACGAAAACAACGCCTGGCGCCTGCAAACCCCGGGCTCCGACTGGAGCCGCGGCGTGCGCAACACGGACCCGGCAAAGTACTTCATGGTGTCCGCCGATGGCCACGTGCAGGAACCCGCAGACCTCTGGGCAACCCGGATGGACAAAAAGTACCGCGATCGCCTTCCTGGCGTTCAGGTGGACACCAAGGGCGCCAAATTCCAGAAGACCGAGGGCTTTCGCCCCGTCCGCATACGCAACATCAAGTTCGAAGGTGAGGACGCGCTCCGAAATCGGTCAGGCCAGACGCCCGCTGAGCGACTCGCAGATCTCACCGCAGACGGCGTGGATGCTGAGATCCTGTTCCCCAACAAGGGTCTCGCCATGTGGGCGACACCCGACGCGGAATTTAGCGGGCTCATGTGCAAAGCCTACAACGAGTGGGCCTGGGAAATGTTCGCGAACTACAACGACCGCCTTGCGCCGATGGCATGTGTCGCGTCCGGTGACATCGACGGCGCAATCGCCGAAATCCAGCGGTGCGCAGCGCTCGGTTTCAGGGGTTTGTGCCTGCCATGCAAACCGGTTTGGGGCGCGCCAGACCACGCCGCATTGAACTACAACCTGCCCGAGTTTGATCCACTCTGGGCCTGCGCGCAGGAAGTCGACCTGCCAGTGACATTCCACGTCTCCACCGGGCGTGACCCCAGAACGTCACGCGGTAACGGCGGTGCGGTCATCAACTATGCCGTGCATTCGCTGTCCCCAACCATGGAACCGGTCGCAAACATTTGCGCGTCCGGCGTCATCGACCGTTTTCCCAACCTGAAATTTGGGACGATCGAGGCCGGCATTGGTTGGGTTGCCTGGGCCATCCAGGCATTGGATGAGGCGTATCTAAAGCACCACATGTTCGTTCGCCCACGTCTTGAACGGCTGCCGAGCGACTACTTCAAGTCAAACGGATTTGCGAGTTTCCAGGAAGACAAGGCGGGCCTCGACAACGCGCGGGAGCACGGTCTGGTTGACAACTTTCTGTGGGCCAACGACTACCCGCATCATGAAGGCACCTGGCCGCATTCGGCCGAGGCAATTGAACGCACGTTCACTGCCCTTGATGACGGTGAGCGGGCGCAGATTCTCGGGCTGAACGCTGCACGCATCTTCGGTTTTCCGATCCCGGATCGCTTTGCTCAGTAGAGCATCACTCACACAAACAGGAGAGCCGCCTTGAACGCACGACCAGTACAGGAAAGTTGGGACGTCACTCGCCTCTCAGGCTCCATCGGAGCCGAGGTACGAGGACTTAAGCTTGGCGACGTCGGCGCCGAAGATACAGCGGCTATCAGTCAACTTCTGCTCGAGCACATGGTGCTCTTTTTCCCCGGCCAGCATCCAACAATCGACGAGCACATTCATTTCGGTGGGCTGTTCGGCAAGTTGGAAGGCCACCCGAATCTCAAAAACCCGCACATAGATCATCCCGAGATTTTCGAGTTGGTTGCCAGCCACGGCGGTATCGCAGACGAGTGGCACACCGATATCACATTCCAGGACCGGCCGGCTCTGATGTCGGTGCTGCATATGCTGACGTGTCCCGAGACTGGCGGCGACACCATGTGGAGCAATCTTTGCGCAGCGTACGACGAGTTATCGGCTCCGCTAAAAGAAATGTGCGACGGCATGACCGCTCTGCACGACGCCCATCCACACAATCATTCCGAGCAGATGGCCGTGCATCCGGTGGTGCGCATCCACCCGGAGACCGGTCGCAAAGCGCTTTACGTAAATGAGCATTTCACGCGGCGACTGGTGGAGATGAATGCCACCGAGAGCGCCACCCTGCTGCCCTATCTCACCCAATGGATTCAGAACCCCCGATTCACGGTCCGTTATCACTGGACACCCGGCACCGTTGCCATGTGGGACAACCGCTGCACCCAACACTTCGTGATTAATGACTTTGATGATGAACGTATCGCCCAACGGGTGACCATCATGGGCGACAAGCCGGAAGGATCGGGAGGCCGGTGGCAACCCTGGGGCACGAGCGGCCCACGCTCGGCAACGAGTCGCCTTGATCGTCAGTTGCACCGGTTCCTCACGAGCAAGGAACCAACAGAAGGCAAGCTCGGCGACTGATCCCGCCGACATTTCCCGTCGACATTGCGATTGGCGGCTCCGACAACATCGGCGCGCCAACGCCGGACAAGCGCCGTTCACAAGCCCCGTACGAGGGGCGCTTGTCCCGGTTTTCAGCCCAATTGGAGTCGCGTCCCGATTGTCGGACAGGACTTTTGGTCATCCCGCCTTTCTGAGCGAGCCAACCGGTCGCGGTTAGCCCATGCAGAAAGCAACGAGCTTGTTGCCATCCAGATCCCTGAAGTAGCCGCCAAAAAACGTCGGCATCCTGAAGTCCGGTGCGCCTTCGTCTGCAGCACCCAGCTCAATCGCCTTGGCATACAGCTTCTTCACGTCGTCTTGCGAATCCATCGACAGGGCGACCATCGTGCCGTTTCCGACGGTCGCTTCCTCCTCGTCGTAGGGGGTGCAGACGGCGACCATCGGCTTTCCCGGTCCGTTTCCGAACATGATCATTCGCTCGTTGGTCATGATGCGCTTTCCACCAACCTCCGCGAGCAACGCGTCATAAAACGCGCCTGCTTTTTCGATGTCGTTGCTACCTAGCGTGACGTATCCAATCATCTCAAATTACTCCATTTGTGTGCGCGCAGTATACGCATGGGGTCTGTCCGAAACATCGATTCAATGCCCTCGATGGTCGGTACCAGCGACCGCAACCGCGTTAGCGGCCCCGACCACGAGACCTGACCGGCGGGTTCGTTTAGTGGCAAACTGTGTGACCGTCAATCCGGAGGCAACATGGACAATCCGAGTTTTGTTACACACAGCGAGACGTTCCTGCAGGACGGCGTCGTTCTGCTGCCAAACGTGCTGGACGAGGCGGCAATGGCGCGGGTCGAGCGCGCCTATGACTGGAGCGCTGCGCAGCATTCGCCAGCCCTGCAGGACTTCTCATCGAGCGACGATGAGGAGTTCATCGCCGACACCGGCAGTTCTATCCGGGAACCGGTTTATCAGACCCTGCTCAGCGATACAGTAATCGGCGACATCGCCCACGGGCTGTTCGGCGGCGAGAGCCCGGTATGGTATCTGGGCGAGCAGATATTCCTCAAACAGGGTCCAGAGGGCACGCGCCGCACACCGTGGCACCAGGACACGCCCTACGGCAATTTCATGGGGCCGAAGTTACTTGCCGTCTGGATTCCGCTCGACGAGATTCCCCGCAGCGGGAGCCTCGAGGTGGTGCGTGGCTCACACCGCAGCACCCTGTACAACGGCTCACGCTTCGAGCCGGGCGACGACACGGCGCCGCTCTATCCCGAGAGTGACCTGCCACGGCTGCCCGAAATCGAGAGCGAGCGCGATCAGTGGGACATCGTCGGCTGCACGCTCACGCCCGGTGACGTTATCGCTTTTCACATTGGCTGTTTGCATGGCGGCGGCGGCACAGCCCCCGGCGTGCAACGGCGCTCTCTTGTGCTGCGCTTCGTCGGGGACGACGTGGTCTGGGTAGAGCGCAATGAGGTCGCACATCCCGACTCGTCCGTCGCACGACGCGCCAGGGCTGCAGCCGCGGCTGGGCGTCCACCTCGCATCGCGACGCCCCCACCCCTCGGTGAACCCGTCTGGCGATCGCATCGATTTACACAAGTGCGCCCATGACGGGCAACCCGCAGGAACACGCGTATCACCACTTGTCGTCCGCGAACAGAAGTGCCAGCAGTCGTGAAATCGCCGTTGAATCGAATGGCAGCTACAGCCAAACCTCAAGGTTGTTCTGCCTGCCAATCTGTCTCGACAGCCTGAAGTCCAGGACCTCGGCCATGTCGCAGGCAGACAGCAACGCCATCACATCATCGCGGCCCTGCCCATCAAGTGCTTCAAACTCATCCTGCACCCGTTTCAGCACGTAAAACCGAAAGGGCTGCGCCATGGTACTGACCGCTGTCCGCACGCCGTCCGCCCCCACGATGTTGAAATCGCACGTTCCGACACCGCGTTCGACCTCGGTTCCAGCAGGTACGTCCGGATTCGCATCCAGCCACCCATTGATGTACTCGCACGCAGCCCGGCTCTCCGGAACATAGTCGATGGCAAAGTGCTTCAGAACATCGATTAACGTTTGCGGAACGTCATCACCGCCCAGATACGCTTCCTCTCTGGGGTAGAACTCACCGATATCGGGCTCGGGTCGATTCATGCGCTCAACCCAGCGAAACGCTCTGACCGCATGAGTCTGCATCAGGTTGAGTGGCTTGGGGTCGCGCCCCAGGTGACCGTACAGAGGTGCCATCATCCCGAAGTCACCAATGCACGGCTTGCCACCGAGCAGATAGGGATGTTCTGAGAAGTGCGCGTTGAGCTTTTTCAGCAACGACAAGTGCATCGACTCGATGAGCGAATGCGTCGCAGGTGTCACTCCCCAGGCGGGATTTACATTTTCGCGAATGAACTGCATCCGCTCGACTGCCGCTGCCTCCGAGTTTTCACGGTAAATCGTTGCAAAGTGAAACTTCAGAAAGTCCTCGTTGTCCTGATCGAAGTTCCAGCGATAGTGCATGCATGCCCGCAATAGTCCCTCCGCGCCGATGGCATCGAACAACCGGCTCACGATGCGCTGCCTGGGGGTCGTTGGCGAAAATGGATGTCCGGCTTTCTGTTCAAAATGATCGATGATTGCAACGCCATCACGAATCACGCTGCCGTCGGGGAACTCGAGCGTCGGAATACCTCGACGCCCACCGGCTTTCGGCAGCACCGACTCGAAGAAGTGCTCGGTTGCATGCGGCACCTCTCGATACGCGATTGCCGCCTTGATCAGATAGCTTCGCGCCCGGCCTGAATACAGTGACATCGGCGAGGCATAAAGCGTGACTTCGTTCATCTTATTTCCTACCTGGCTTTGACTCGTCGGGGTTGTGTCTGACGACCCGGAAGCGATTGCGATCGAAGGCCGAGCAGATTACGCCGAGCGCAAAGCGAACGTGAAATTCGTCTATTCATGGCTCGCGAAGCGAACATGAAATCCGTGCATCACTGCGAACCCACGCGGCGGATCAGTCGCCTGCGAGGCCTGGCACTTCACAGAATTGATTGTTCTCGACCAGCATACTGACGGGGCTGTTGGCGTGGCCAGCGCCACCCCAGCTTGGCATCACCATCGAATAGAGCCCGCTGCCGCCTGCGACCATGATCAGGATGTTCTCCGGTTTTGCGAACGCGCAATAGGTATCGCCCGAGAACCTGGACCCGAACCCGCCGCCATAGCGATCGTGGTCAGCCGTCGGCAGGTGCGTGAGTTCCCACAACCGCTCGGCCACCGCGTCCCGACTCAGATTAGAGCGCGCGAAGACACTGGCATGTTTTGGGCCAAGACACACGAGTGCGCTCCCCGAGGTCAGTACCGCGTTGTTGGTCGCAAGATTCGCGAGCCCGATGGATAAGACATGAAGTAGCTTCTCCGCATCCTCCGGGTCATCCGCATTGTCGCTGTAGATGACCGAATGCGGCCCTTCACAGCCAAGAACCGTGACCACGCTGTCTGACGCGTCAAACCCCAAGCTTGTGTGCAAGGGCGGAAACGGCGACTCCTCTTCTGCCTCGGCAAGGCAATAGGTGAATTTGCCGGGATGCCCAAGCAATGCCATGTCTGAGACGCCGGGACGACCTCCGCCGATATTGATCATGCATAGCCGCAACGCTCTGCCGATGCTGGCATTCGCCCGGTGTCCGGGTCCCAGGGCACCGAAGCCAGATGCGACGTGACCGCACTCATCCCGCGCAGGCCCGTTGACGATAATCAACGGCGCGGTGCAGTGCGTCGTTGCCTGCACCTCCGTGAGATCGAAACGCGGGTCTACGACCGCTTTGACCGCAGCGATCACAAGCGGCATGTAGTCCGGAATGCACCCGGCCATGACCGCCGCCGTCGCTACTTTTTCGACCGTCGCGATACCCATTCCGGGTCCCATCGCGCCGAGCGACATATCTGCGTCCATGCCACTTGCCAGCACAAGTCGCTCCACGCGCTCAGGCGTTGGAATAACGACCGGCAAGCCGTCGGTGCAGTCAAGCTCGTGCAGCAGTTCCAGCGCTATCGCTTCGTCGCCAGCTTCTAACAGGTTGCTCATGCTGCGAACCGATCTACAATTTCGTCGACGACGTTCTCCGCGATCATCTGCATGTTCGACTCACCTGTGCCCGCCACCGGATGCGGCAGCTGTACCCGGGGCACACTGGGCATGCCAACAGATTGTGCAACGAAGTCGCCTTGAGGCCAGAAATCTTCAGTGACCAGTGAAACCGAGGGGATACCAAGTCTCGCAATATTAATGCCGTCACGCACGGTGCCGGATGTACAACTCCCTCAGTGGCCGTAGGCAGCAATCGCCACCTGACAGTTTGCCGTGATCTCCGAGAGCATCTCGGCGCTCGCTGGAACACCTGCATTGCCCTTGTTCCAGAGCCTGGTTGTTACGTTGGGCAGACGTTCCTTCAATACGGTCGCGACTTTCGAAAGAAACACCTCCGAATCCGGAAAGCCATTTGCCAACAGGCCGATGGTCACGCCAGCACCATCACCCGCCCTTATATCGCGCGCAAGATCGTATTGCTCGATCGGCGTCGCAATGTCACCTCTTGGATCATGAAACCTGACCATGTGCTCCTCCTCTCTGGATTTGACTCATCATATACGGCGAGGAAACCTATGTGCCAGCACGCACAAGACAACAAAACACCGAGTCTGCCTGTTCAATTGTGCCCGGAGTGTGGCGACTACGTCAGCGAAGACGTCGCCTTCAGCCATCGAGAAGATCGCCACGCCGATCGCTTTGCCGTGTCTTACCGCGTTTTACCGATGAAGCCTGCAACGAGTTGATCAGCGCGCGCAACTCTCCGTTCACAGTCCACTGGCTGTCTTGCTGCCACCAATGCGCGCCGACATCGCATTCGATCAACCGACCAATCAACGGCATGGTGTGGGCGATAATCTCCTGAGGCACGAACTCGAAACCGAGTTGCAGTTTCTGTTGATGCCAAAGGTTATCGATGGTCCGCATCATCGTACTGACATAAGCACTGAAGCGCACTGCTTCGGCGGCTGTTAGCGCCTCGTTAGCGAGCGCACGAACGTAGATATCAGCCATCTCACCATCTGAGGCCAGGAGGGATTGACTGTGATTCAAGAGGGCCGCGATCTGACTAATCGAGTTGGCATTCGCGATCTCGTTTGACCGCTCAAGCGAAGCCGAATTCTCCCGAACCTGTACCGCCAGGTAGCCGATCGTCAGGACGGCAGCAATCGCCCCGATGATCTCGCCCATTGCGCCTATCGCTTGCCAGTCGATGCGCTCAATGGGGCTGCTGGGACGACGGAGCCGAAAACAGACAAGCGACGACGCACAACCAGGTACTGGATAGCCATCACTCAATGCAGAAAGTCCGGATTTAGCCTCATGGCAGGGAGATCTACCTGCGCGTACGATCAGCCCAAATACCGGAGGAATCGATATGGCCGACAATGACAGCTGGGAAGATCGAGTGAAACATGCAAGTGAAACGTATTCGCGATTCGTGCCGG
>CAVOBC010000136.1:0-11321 GCA_963693635.1 Gammaproteobacteria bacterium
AAAGAGGGGCCGGGAAAGAGGGGCCGGGAAAGAGGGGCCGTGGACGAGATCTGGCAGTGAGACATGACCTTGAACGATGACGCGGACGAGAGAGTGACCCTCGGCAAACACCGGGAGACAACCGGACTGTTGGGCATCGCCCTCGTTTTGGTCACACTCGCCGCCGTCATCCTGACGCTCGACAATTTGCGTCTCCTGGGCGAGCCATACCTCGACGCCCTGATCCAATTGGAAACCCACTTCTATTACGCGCTGATTGGTCTCTTGCTGCCACTTGCGTTCCTGCGCTACCGGTCAAATCCAAAGTTTGACCTGCTGCTCGTTGACGTTGCCCTTGCCGCTGCAGCCGCGTATTGCAGTTTTTGGCTATTTGGCCACGCGACCTTGATTCTCGATGAAGGCTGGGAGTTCGTCGCGCCCCTTGACGCAATCGTTGTCAGCGTAGTCCTGTGGATACTCGTGCTCGAAGCCGTGCGCCGGGTCGCTGGCATCGCGCTCTTTACCCTCGTGGCCCTCTTCTCACTGTACCCGCTGGTCGCAGACCAGATGCCAGAAGTCATCTCCGGAATGGCGACCGGCCTTCCCGAAACTGCCGCTTATCACGCCATGAGTATCGAGAGCCTGCTCGGCTTGCCGTTCCGCACATTTGCGAACCTCGTCATTGGTTTTCTGATCTTCGGGGTCGCACTGCAACATACTGGCGGTGGTCAGTTCTTCATCGACTTCGCCTTCGCCATTTTTGGTCGCGTCCGGGGTGGACCGGCCAAGGTTGCCATCATCGCAAGTGGACTGATGGGTTCCATGAGCGGCAGTGTCATCACCAACGTGTTGACGACCGGCCAACTCACCATCCCCGCGATGATGAAGAACGGCTTTTCGCCACAAACCGCAGCGGGCGTCGAGGCCTGTGCGTCAACCGGCGGCGTGTTGCTACCGCCTATCATGGGCGCGACCGCTTTCGTCATGGCGACGTTTCTGGGCATCCCGTACTACCAGGTGGCCCTCGCCGCCGCCATTCCGGCATTGCTCTATTTCTCTGCGCTCTTTATGCAACTTGACGCCTACGCCGCGCGCGAGGGGCTGACTGGCCTCGACGCGAGCGAGCTGCCATCGATCCTGACGACCCTGAAGGAAGGCTGGTACTATATTGCCGCCTTTGTCCTGCTCGTTGTCCTGTTACTCGTCATGCAGCGCGAAGCACTCGCGCCCTGGGCCGCAACGGCATGCCTGCTGGTCGTCAACCAGTTCTCAAAAAAGCATCGCTTCGATGGCGCGAAGCTGCTCGGCTTTGTGCGCGGTTCGGGCGAGTTGCTGGTGGAATTGCTCGTCATCCTCGCCGGGATTGGCCTCATCATCGGGGCTCTGTCAGTCACCGGGCTTGCAGGCACCCTCATCAATGAACTGCTCTTCATCGCGGGCGGCTCGGTTGCGGTCCTTCTCGTCATGGGCGCGCTGACGAGCTTTGTTCTCGGTATCGGCATGACCGTGACCGCGGCCTACATTTTCCTCGCAATCGTGCTCGCCCCGGCCTTGATTGAAGGCGGCCTCAATCCGGTCGCCGTGCATCTCTTTATTCTCTACTGGGGCATGCTGTCTTTCATCACGCCACCGGTCGCGCTCGGTGCCTTCGCCGCCGCGTCAATCGCGGGCGCAGATCCCATCAAAACCGGATTCACAGCGATGCGACTGGGGGTGGTCATCTACCTAATTCCGTTCTTCTTCGTGCTCGACCCTGCCCTCGTTCTCGCCGACACGGTGGCCGCCGCCCTCATTGCGATGGTCGAGGTGATGATCGGCTGCTTTCTGATCGCCGGGTCTGCCCAACGCTATCTGCCCCTGATCGGCAAGGTGCGCGGCCACGTTGCGCCGTGGCTCATCGGGCTCGGCGGGGTCGCCATCGCCTTTCCGGATCTTGCGGTCCTCGCCATCGACGCGGGCAACTGGCAGCTTCTGGGCGCTGGACTCTCGCTCGTCTTCGCGGGGGTCACATTACATCGATTGAGCGCGGCTAATTGACGCCAGCCATCAGCGGGCGGCGGCCCCTTGCGCCGCGACATGCGCATCGATCATCCGCAGAATCCACACCCAACTCACGATGCCGAGCACGGTCGAGGTTAGCGCCAGCGCTCCGAAGATGCCTTTGTAGCCCCATAGCATGTTGCCCACAATCGCGAGTGGAACATAGACCACAAGCGTCTGCAGGACTGTCAGTACCAGCGGCGGCATGGGTTTGCCGAGCGCGTTGAAGGCTTGCGTGACCGTGTTCATCACACCGCCAAAGCCGACACCAATCGGCACGATGATCAGATAGATGGCCGCCGCTTCGATGACCTGAGGGTCGTCATTGATCATCGCGACCAGCGACTCACCGACCAGAAGCAGCGCGACAAACGCCATGGCACCCCACGCGAGGCAAAAACGAATGGCGAGTCGCAAGGCTTCCTGCACCCGATCTATACGCCCCGCACCCCAATTCTGGCCCACAAACGGCGCGACACTCATCGAGAGCGAGAAGACGACCATCATCACCATTGACTCAATCCTCGATGCGACACCGTAGCCGGCCACCACCTCAGCCCCGTGCGACGCCAGCAGACGCATGATGATCCCCATTGACACTGGCGCGATCAGATTGGACGCAACCGCCGGAAAGCCGACGTGCAACGTCGCCTTCCACGATGCCAACATGCCATCGACGCTCCACGTCAACTGACGATCGCGGTATCCCAAGCAGTACAGATACATGAACAGGCTGCCGACCCTCGCGAGCAGGAAGCCCATGGCGGCACCGCGCAGTCCCATTTCTGGTGCCGGCCCCAGGCCAAACACGAAAATCGGTGCGATCAGTACGTGCAGGAGTGCGCCGATCGCCATCAGATAGCCGGGTGTGCGCACGTCACCGGTCGCCCGAAGCAGCATCGAGCCCACAAAAGCAATGGCAAAGAAGGGGGCACCGAGCAGCCATATCTCCATGTAACCGGTAATCAGCACCAGTATGTGTGGCTCTGCGCCCAGCAACCTGAAAAGTGGCACCACCTGGGTGTAGGTGATGGCAGCGACACCAATCTGCAGCAATGATGCCAGCAGGAAGCTGTGGGTAACGACCCGGCGCACGCCTTCTTTGTCGCCCGCACCAATGCTACGAGCAACGACAGACGCGGCCCCGACGCCAAGCCCCATCGCGATGCCCTGCAGCACCATCACCACCGGAAAGGTGAAGCTGAGAGCCGCGAGTTCCTCCGTGCCAACCCAGCCGATGTAGATGGTCTCGACCAGGCTAGCCGCCATGAACGAGACCATGCCGAGAATCATAAACGCCGTGAGGCCGGTCAGGTGCCGCGCAACCGAACCATGGGTGAAATCGCTGCCGGTGCCGGGCGCCCTCGGTGGCGCGCTGGCCGACTGGGCTATGGCATCACCTGGGCGTCTGCCAGGCACACAAGCTCGCCCGACTGGTTGATGCCGCGTACTTCGACCGAGATTCCATCATTGGCGTCAATTGCGCTGATCGTGCCAGAGAACGTAACCGTGTCGTTACCGCGGAACGGCTTGATCGCACGCAGCAGGAGCCGACCGCCCCGGCCGAGGCAACCGGGACCCAGGTTGTTCTCGATCAGTTGCGCCGCATAGGCCATCGTCGCCGGGCCACTGTTGACCGTGGTGCCGAAGATATTCTTGCGCGCAAATTCCTCATCCGTGTGGATGTTGCTGCCGACGCCGCGTTCGCCGATGAGACGAAACGCGTCCTTTGCGTCCATCGTCTCCTGAGTCTCAGTGACCCTGATCGGCTGAAGACGCTGTCCGGGTGCTATCGCGTCGCGTGACGTGAAGGCGACGCCTCCTTCGGTCTGCGCTCTCGGCATGGGCCGTGCGGCAGTCCCCGCCGGTTGACGGACATAGTCGAAAATACAGGTGTAGTCGTATTCGCCAACCGGGTCTCCATCCTGATTGCGCGCAGCCACGCGAAACACGACGAAGTTGCTGCCGCGACGGGTGTAGGTTTCCTGCACGGCCCGCGACGCCGTGATGACGTCACCCGCAAACACCGGGCGCTGCCATCGACATTCGCACCGGGTGAACGGTGTTTGTCGGCGGTCCGTTTCAGACAATTCATACGCTAGCAAGCCGTTGGCCGCCGCGATCTGTTCGCGAAAGAGCGGTGCATAACTCAGCAGCATCGTCGGCATCGCGGATGCGCCCGCAGCCTGGTATGCGGGCTCCGGGTCCTGTGAGACCGATGCGTACATGGCGATGTCATCGGCGGCAATCGCGACAGTACTCTCGGGTCCCGACTGACCAACCCGAACCTTGTCAAACGACCAGAGATTCTCAGTGGTCACAGCACTTTCTCAAGAGGTTTTTCACAGGCGGCGCTTTCACAGAAAGCGTTCGAGAAGAGGCCGCAGTCAGGAAAAGCATTCACGACGATTGCATCGGACCCAGCGGGACGGTCATGACCAGCGTCTCCAACCTGGGCGGATAACAGACCGTGTCACTGCAAACCTGGTGTTTCACCCGGGTCGTGACATCGATCGATTCGGGCTTGTCGCGCCGCATCCAGTTCAACAACTTGGCGTTGGCACGAATCGGGATCGCCACCGTCACTTCACCCTCGTAGATCGGCAATGTGACATCCAGTAGCTTGAACGCTTTAAGGCGCGTGCCCGGATAGGTGGGTTCTCCCAGGGTCAGGCCCGGCGTCTGGTCAATTTCCACGGTCGTCGCATGAAAACCATCCGGCAGTGGTTCCGCGTAAATGTGATAGCCATCGGCGAGTTGGAAACGAACATACAGCGTACTTTCATATTCGAGTTTCAGTTCCGGGTCCGCCAGGAATGCGGTGAAGCTGATGCGCTCGTCCTGCCAGTTGCTCTCCGGGCCTGCTTCCGGTTTCAACACGTCGCCCAACGCAGAGTTAAGCAGCGTTCCAGCCGAGTTGCGGGTCGCGTAGCTGCGGTTGAAAAACTTCTCGCGGACCACGCCCGCGCCGTCAATGACATAGACGCCCGGGAACGGAATGCCGTAATAGCTCCGGCCCGCCCGGGTCTTGATGGGATTGTCCCGCTCGATCAGGGTGTTGAGAATGCCAAAGCGGCGGATCGTGGCGGAGTCGGCGTCCGACAAGAGTTGATACCCAATATCGTACTTGTCTGCGAACGCTCTCAATTCCGGCACGGTGTCATAGCTGACCGCAAAGACATCAATCTGAGACTGCTTCAACGTCTCGATGTGGCGCTGCAACTGCACGAGTTGCGTGCGGCAATAGGGTCACCACACCGCGGAGCGGAAGAAAAGGACAACGGCGCTGCCCGCGCGTTTCCTCGAGTGGACATCAACCATGTCGCCATGCTGGTTGCGAAGGGTGATACGCGGCAGCGGGTCACCGACTTCCGGACCGGTCGGGAAGTCATTCGTCGACGGGTAGCGCCTTGCCGGGTGACTGATCGGGATGGGCACAGAAATGCCGAGATCGTCCTTGTGCGCGGTGCCATCCAGCACTTCATGCACGCCCTTGAGTGCAGACGGTGCAGCGTCGCCTTGTGCCGCTGCCTCGGAAACAGAAGAGAAACCGAGTACAGAAAACGCAACAGCGACCAGCAGGTGGGCCGCAATCAAACGTATTAGTCGTCTCATGGCGTGTTCACACTCCCCCTCCTCTGGATCAAAATTGGGCCAAAAATGGGTCAAATCGATGAATAAAACGACGAACGAAGCGGACCGGAGACCGAGAGTAGCACACGCCCCGATGCCTCTCGCCGCCGCCGGAGACGGGATAGCAGGCTGGGTCAGTGCACGCTGCTGCCACCGTCCACAGGCAGAATCACCCCGGTGATGAAGCGCGCCTCTGCCGACGCAAGAAACAGCGCCGCATTGGCAACGTCCCATGCGGATCCCATGCGGCCCCGCAATGGCACACGGTCATGTCGGCCCTGGGCATAGGCCTCACGATCGACGCCCAGTGCACGCGCCGGGGCATCGACCGCCATCGGTGTTTCCATCAACCCGGGCATGATGCCGTTGACGCGGATACCGTGGCGGGCGTTGCCGGCGGCGAGTTGCTGCGTGAACGCATTGAGCGCGGCTTTCGATGCTTTGTAGGCGGTCATGCTGGTTGCGGCAACCGCCGCCATCGATGAGATATTGACGATGCAACCGCCATTTTTCTGCCTCCGCATCACCGGCAGCACATGCTTGCAGGTCAGGAAGGGGCCCGTAATATTGACATCAAAAATACGCTGCCAGACCTCCAGCGGCAGCGATGTCGGGCCCCGGTCGCCCGTACCGATGCCGACGTTGTTGTGCAGGATATCAATCTGCCCATAGTGGGCGGCGGCGGCGCTAATCAACCGCTCGTTGTCATCTTCTGACGTGATGTCAACGACCACCTGCAACACCGGAGCGCCCAGCGCTTGCGCCTGCTTTGCCGATTCCGCCAGCGATTCCTCGTCCCGGTCCGCGAGCACGAGGCGCGCGCCCTCTTCTGCAAACCGCAAAGCTGTCGCGCGGCCGTTGCCCATTGTCTCGCCCGGGGTTTGACCGGCACCAACAACAATCGCCACCTGGTCTTTCAACCTGTATTCAGTACGCATCAGAAGCCCTTTAAACCGTCATCAAGTTGAACACCCAGCGAGTTGAGGGCGCCGGCGAGCCCCCGGTATTGGCCAACAAGAAATATGAGGTCAATGATCTGTTCCTGGTTCAGATGGTTCTCGAGGGAGGCCCAGGTTAGATCCGACAGGAAGACGTCGACCGCCAATTCGTCCGTGGCGGTAATAATCGCCTGCTCCCGGCGTCCCCAGACATGCGACGCGTTGGCATCCTTCAGCGCGTCCATCTCGTCCGCAGTCACGCCGTCTCGCTCGCCGATCACGACGTGTTGCGCCCATTCGTAGTCACATCGGGCGAGCCAGGCGGTTCGCAGAATGACGAGTTCGCGGTCACGGGCAGGCAGACTGGACTTGGCGAGGCAGTGGTTGGCAAAGACGAGCCAGCGCTTCATCAGCTTGGGGTAGTTAAGAAGCGTGCCGAAGACGTTGGCCGCCTTGCCGCCAACGCCGCCGCGCAAGAATGGCGCAATGATCTCGCGCTGCTCATCGGTCCACTCGTCACTGGGAACCGGCGGGACCCGGGGTTTATCAAGTCTCATGTGGCCTCCGAGGGGTGAAATATGACGAGACTGCGCTGGCGCGAGACGTTGTGCAAGCGAGGGGCATGCACCAGGCCGTTCGGGTTTATTCCGCTGAAGCGATCGGCTATCGACGCTACAATTGGCATCCCCTTGCAGGTCCCTTCAACCCAGTCGACATGAGCCGTGAGATTTATGAGTGAAACACTTTATGAGCGCGTGGGAGGCGAGATCGGTGTCCAGCGACTCGTAACCCTGTTCTACGACGAGATGGAAAGCTCATCCGACGCTGCCGACGTCCGCGCGCTACATCCGGCCGATCTCACGTCCGCTCGGGAAAAGCTGTTCCAGTACTTTACGGGCTGGTTCGGTGGGCCGGCGCTATACACGGATCGCTACGGGCATCCTCGCCTGCGCGCCCGGCACATGCATGTGCCAATCGGCGTACCCGAACGCGACGCCTGGTTGGTCTGCCTGCTGAACGCGTTGAAGACGATGGACCTTGAACCCGATTTGCTCGCCGAACTGCTTGAAAAAGTGGTGCCCATGGCTGATCACATGCGCAATCAGGACCCCACAGCCGAATCAACGGATTGATGTTGACGCCATCATTGCCGCGAGTCCGTCGCTCAGCTTGGACTTTTATACGCCGGGGGCCTCGGTCCCGCTGACTCGTGGCATCGCGTCCTGACCGCCTATGCTTTCTTCTCGCGCACGATCATGGTTGAATTCCGCGCTGGGTCGGTTCCGCCTTTCCCCTCCATCCATCCACCCAGCCCACTCCACCCATTCCCGACTTTCCCTGGATATGACCAAAGCACCGATCAAGATCGTCCATACGTCCGACGTACACCTCGACTGCCGCGACGCGGAGGTCGAGCGCGATGGTTATCGCAATGTCTCCGAGCGCGCCTTCGCCACCGTCGTCGATTTGACGGTATCTGCGTCCGCTGACCTTTTTCTCATCGCGGGCGATCTGTTTGATTCAAATCGCGTGGTCGATGCAGACCTTGAGTTTGTCTACGATCAACTCCGACGCGTCGATTGTCCGGTGGTTCTGATTCCTGGCAACCACGACGTGCACGACCACACGTCAGTGTGGGATCGGATTGACTTCAGCGAGGCCGGGGACCACGTTCACGCGCTTGACGTGCCCGAAGGCCGCCTGCTCGAACTGCCGGAAATCAAGGCCAGCATCTGGGGACGCGCGATGACCGAGCACGCGCCTGAGAACGTGCCACTCAGCGGCGTGACGAAGGGCCCCGAGGATTTCTGGCACATCGGCATGGCCCACGGGGATGTCCTGGGCGACCGTACGCTCGGTTGCGCATCACCAATTACCTACGATGAAATCGGGGAAAGCGACCTGCACTATCTGGCACTCGGTCATGTGCACGTGTGGCGCCAGCATGATTACGGGCGCACCCGCGCCTGCTATCCGGGCTCGCCAGTGGCCGAGTACGCAACCAGTGCCGGGGGGTTTACGGCCGTTGTGACGCTAGGTGATGACACCGGGATAGAGAAATACCAGGTGTCGGAACGCAAGGATCAGGGTCCGCCTATCTTCTAGCTGGTTATCGGGTCGGATGGCGCCCACGTCCTCTTTTCTATTCCGCCGCTTGCCTATACGGCCTCTTACCTATCAGCCGGGGCGACCCGCTACGCCTCGCGATTCTGCGCGAGCGCCGCTACCGAACTCGAGCCGATCGGTCCGGTTTCGTCGTAAAGGTAACATTCACCGTTGGCGACACCGTCAGCCGATTGGTGATTGGCAACTTCGAAACCGATCCACTCGGTTCGCGGCAGGCGGTGCAGGTAGAGCGTGATGTCGGTGTTGATGAAGCCGAGTCCGTTGTCGCCCGCATTGGCGAACGGGCTCGCGAAATCTGCCGCGAGGGCCACTCTCTGCCACGGCGTGAGTGCCTCACCCGCAATCAATTCCCGCGCTTCGCTTATCCAGCAACGGCGCGGACCCGAATCCCCCATCGCACCCGCGATCGGTCGTGTGTGCCACATGCCGCCGAGGGCCCCTGCCGCTGGCGCCGCAATGCCAGCAGGCATCGGCACGTCCCAGTTGTCCCGGGCCCAAACCTTGCCACGTGCCTCGCCGCCCTTGCGCAACAACTGGCACGTCGCCCGTCCTGCACTGCGATCGCCGCTCCAGATCTCGGCCGCAACCACGCGAATGCGTCGACCTTCACGAATGACCTCGGTCGTGACGCGCATCGGTGAGAAGTCCGGCAGACGATACAGATCGACTGTCAGGCGTGCCGGAATCAAGGCATCGTCACCGTGGTTGCGCTCAATCTCTGCGGCCAGCAGGCCAGCGACCACCCGACCGTGCAAAGACTTCGGATCCCAGGGTCCGGCACACACCGGCTGCGGAACAAATCCGTCGCCCGCCCGTTCAAAAAACGGCTGTCCGGTCTGACGCTCAATCACATCTGTCTCCATCGCGCTCATCTACCCTCTGGCAGGTTGCTCTTCCGCCGCCTGCTGTTTTGCTTCATACCCGCTTCACGACCGCTTCATGACCTTTCCTACCCTTTTATCAACGGGCGCCGCATCGTAAACACGTGCCCGCTCAACAACAACCATAGGGCCTTTACGCTTGAAGGCTCCTTTTTCGCTGAAGGCTCCCTTGCACCCAGGACCGCTTTGGCGTTTCCATGCGGTTCCCAAATCAGCAAAAGACAACCAATGACACCCCCTTGCCTTCACGCGCGCCCTCGCCTTGCGTCAGCATCGATCCTGTTACTGTTGATTTGCCTCGCAAGCTGCGATGACCTTGCGCCCCTTGCGGCGCTCGGATCTGACGCCGTTATCCTCGCGTTCGGCGACAGTCTGACCTACGGCACGGGGGCGGGCCGCTCCGAAAGCTACCCGTCAGTCCTGAGCGAGATGAAGGGACGCAAGGTCATCAACGCAGGGGTGCCGGGCGAAATTACGACGGAGGCCGTGCAACGACTCCCCACACTTCTCGCCGAACACAAGCCTGATCTGGTGATCATTATTCATGGCGGCAACGACATGTTGCGACGCATGCCCTATGCAAAGGCATCAGCCAACCTGACCAGGATGATCAACCTGAGCCGTGATAGCGGCGCGGACGTGGTCATCGCCGGCGTGCCGCCACCCGGACTGCTGCTGCAAACGGCATCGTTCTATGCGGAGGTCGCAGAAACAACAAAAACACCGATCAACGAAGACGCGTTGGCTTCGATTCTGCAGTACCCGGCCAACAAATCTGACCCGGTGCACCCCAACGCAAAGGGTTATCGCATGCTGGCGGAGGAACTGGCGGCGGTCCTCAAAGAGGGGGGTGCACTCTGAGGCCTGGCACAAGGTCTGTTCAAGCCGCCACCACCCCAGTGAATGGCTTTAAAGTTTTTTGCGTGCCACCATGATTTTGGGTCGGGACGGACGGCCCGGTTTGATCCCCTCCCCCATCGCTCTTTATGATCAGGCCCGCTCGGTGTGAGTCACGCTGGGTGCTCCCGGTCCTACCCCAAAACAACACCGAAGAGCGGCGTGCTCATACGCAATCGATTGAGCGTGACCCAACACCCGCTTTAATAAATGACCTTCAATCGACCCGCATCCGAGCTGCATCCGAATTCCACCCGACCTAAGCAAGGCAATGACCGAACATGGACAACGACCGATATACCGCGCCGCTCAACACGGAAGACAACGGGCTTGAGACTGTCGGCGGCAAGGGCCGCTCACTCGCGATCATGTCTCGCGCCGGCTTCAATGTGCCACCCGGATTTCTCATCACAACTAACGCGTACCGGGATTTTGTGCGATCGAACGACCTGCAGGAAGAGATCCTTAAACTCGCGAGACCCGGCATCGTCGCGGGCCGTGCGTCATTTGAGCAGTCCGCCGCGGACATCCAGGCGCTCTTTGAGCGCACCGAACTCGCGGACACTGCGGCGGGTGCCGCTACCGTCACCGATATCATCACCGCATACACCGCAGTCGATGACACGGCCAGCAGCACCCATTCAATGGGTGCCCTGCACGCCGTCGCTGTGCGCTCCTCCGCCAATGCTGAGGACCTGCCCGGGCTGTCTTTTGCAGGGCAACAAGAGACCTTCCTTAACGTCACGGGCAGCGCTGCTGTCGTCGCCGCCGTCAAGCGCTGCTGGGCATCGTTGTGGACCGCGCAAGCCATCAGCTATCGACATCA
>CAVOBC010000137.1:0-11272 GCA_963693635.1 Gammaproteobacteria bacterium
GGATGCTCGGACTTCCCGACGTCGCGGCGCTTGCACACGCGCGCCAGCCGCAGCGACCGGTGGCCGCGGCGCGGCATGCGCTCTTGCCGCAAGTGTCCGCGCCTGCCGGGGGTGGAGGCAACAAGGCGGGGTGATCGGCAGGCCGACCGATCCACACATTTTCCCAAACTGATCCACATCTACCCAAACCGACCCGCATCTACCCATTGACCCAAACTGAGGCCGCGACATGAAGCTAGTCACCTTCACCCATGACCGAAGCACCCATAACGGATCCACGCGCATCGGTGCCCTTACAGACGACGGCATATTGGGTCTTGAGGCAACGGGATTCGAGGACATGCTGGCGTTGCTGAACGCGGGTGACGCCGGCATGGAAGCTGCCCGCAAAGCGATTGCCGCGGGCGGCGAGTGCATCGCCGTCGACAGCGTAAAGCTTGAAGCGCCGGTGCCGCGCCCGGGTAAGGTCCTTGCGATCGCACTCAACTATGCCGAGCACGTTGCCGAGACAGGTAGCAATGTGCCGCCTGTGCAGATGTGGTTTAACAAGCAAACCACGTGCGTCAACGCGCCCTTTGACCCGATCCACAAACCGATTGCGTCGGACATGGTCGACTATGAAGGCGAACTTGGCGTGATCATTGGCAAGACCTGTCGCCACGTTCCTGCGTCAAGAGCGTTTGAGGTGATCGCGGGTTACACGATAGTCGATGACGTCAGCGTACGTGACTGGCAGGCGCGCGCGGCGACCTTTCAGATTGGCAAGTCGTTCGATACACACGGCCCCATAGGTCCGTATCTCGTGACTCCGGATGAGATCGGCGATCCCGAGGGTCTGGCACTCAGGACCTGGGTCAATGACGAGATCCGCCAGGACTCAAACACACGACACATGATCCACAAGATCGCAGAGCAGATAGAGCATCTGACAACGGCGTTCACGCTGGAACCGGGCGACGTGCTCGCAACCGGGACACCGTCAGGCGTCGGGGCTGCGATGAAACCCGCGCAATTCCTGAAGGCCGGAGACAAGGTGCGGATCGAGATCGAAAATGTTGGCGAGATCACGCATGCGGTCATCGCCGAACCGGGCGGTACCCGAATCGACTAAACGTGCTTTTCTCCTCGCCTCTTCGCTACTGCAGGCGATTCGGGTCACGCCGCTTCGACGAGGGCGCGTCCCACCACTTTGAGTGCGAGCGTCTCCTCGGTACCCTCGAATATCGAGAGAACTCTCGAGTCCAGCCAGTAGCGGCTGACCGCGGACTCCTCGGCGTAGCCAAGACCGCCATGGATCTGCATCGCCTCGCGCGTGATCCATTCGCTTGCCTTGCAAGCGAATAGCTTGACCAGACTGGCGTCCACCTGCCCGGCACCCTCATCCATCATGCGACCGACGTGGTAAGTGTACTGACGTGAAGCGAGCAGGTAGGCGGCCATCCGCGCCAGTTTGATACGGCTCAACTGGTAGGACGCGACGGGCTTGCCGAACACTTTGCGCTCACCGGCATAGCTGAGTGCCGCGTCGAAGGCGGCTTGCATGACCCCGCACGCGCGCGCGGCGGTCTGAATGCGCCCGCCCGAGAAACCGCGCATCGTGAAGTAAAAACCCCTTCCAAGCCCCTGTCCTTCACCGATCAGATTGGCGGATGGGACAAAAAAATTGTCAAAGAAGAGTTGGAACGAATGCATGCCGCGGTAGCCGACCGTGGCAATGGCCGTGCCGGTCAGTCGACCGCCACCGGGTTGGCTGACCGTGAATTCGTGCTCATCGAACTCGGGCTTTTCGACCAGGAACAGACTGAGTCCCCGATGGTTGCTCGAATCGGGGTCTGTCCGTGCCAGGGTAAGCAAGACGCCGGCCTTGCCAGCGAAAGTGCACCACATCTTGCCGCCAGAGAGGCGCCAGCCATCACCGTCCGGGATCGCTTTCAACTGCACGGACGCCACATCAGAGCCGTAATCAGGCTCGGTGATCGCGATGGCGGGGAGCGGTTGACCCTGGGCTATGCGCGGGAGCCAACTGGCCTTTTGTTCTTCTGTGCCCCCCTCAATCAGCGCGCGCGCAAGAATCTCGGGTCGTGTTATGAGACTGCCTGCCGCCCCCAGTGATGCGCGGGACAGTTCTTCTGTCACCACGATCATGCCAAGGCTGTCTTCTCCGTCGTCGGGCAACAATCCCCCGAAGCGCTCAGGCACTGACAGGCCGAAGCAGCCAAGATCGCGCAGTCCATCGAGAATGGCCGCAGGGATCATGCGATCCTCGCGGTGAATGCCCTCGGCGAGCGGCACGACAACGTCGTCGGAAAACTGTCGAAACGCATTGGCCATCAGCGCTTTTTCTTCGCCGAGTCCGCGTTCGCCAATGAAACCGTCCGCGTCAACCACGGAGCTGCCGACCGAGGCGAGCGCGTCATGGCGTAGGTGACGCGCGCACAGCGCGCTCGTGCCAGGCGGCATGTTGACTGAATCCATGCCGAAATCTGCCGGACTGCGCTGCAGGCGTTGGTACATGAGAGTCAGCGCTTCGGCGGCGAACGTGTCCGCCAGCGACCGTTCAATCTCGCCCCGTGACGCCGCGTAATCCTGTAGCACGCGCGCCGCCTCGATCTCGGCTGTACTAAGTGAAAGATCGGCGATGGCCTGTTGGTGCAGATCCAGCCTTGCCGTGTCCACCTTTGCACCGTCGAGGCAGCATCGCCTGACGTAAGCGAGGCCCTCGCTAATTCGGTCACCAGCTTGCTCCAACGCCTGCGCGATGCTCATGCGTTCACCCTGTTTTCGACGATTTTCTGGAAGGACTTGCCCTGGAGTTCTGCCATGGATATCCCGGTCGCAATCGCTTCGTCAGGCTCGAGGGCACCACAACTGATGCCGCTGATGAAGAAGTTGAGCAAGCCCTGGGCGGTCGCCGCGTCGTCGAACACATTGCCGACGAGCGTGGCCTGCGCGGCTTGGTCGATGAAGGTCTTGAGGCGGGCGGTTGCCGCCTCAAGACCGGTCAGAAAGAAGTAGTAGAACGCCGCGTAGCGAACCGGAATCTGTGCAGGGTTCAGGTCCCAACTCTGGTAGATGCCGAGCCGCAGCGTGTGGCTAATGTTGTCAAAGTGCAGCTTCCAGGCATCGTGCACGACGCGTCGATTCTCCTCGTGTTGCTGCAGGTTGAGGGGCGCGTCGGGCGTCGCCTTGTGTGGCGGAATTGGCATGACATTGGTGATGCCGTCCGAGATGGTCACCTCGGTGCCTGTCAGACAAACCTGCATCATCATCCGCGCAAACTCAGCCGACGGGTGCGCGTGACTCTGGTGTGTCGAGGCGATGTTACAGGTCGCGGTGTAGTCCATCGTGCCCAGGATCGCGCAGGTCACACGGCCCTTCCCCGCACGCATCAGCGCAGGAATTGCACTCTCCCCGCTCGGATTGATGATCGACTGGATCGTCTCGATCATCAATTCGAGCCGAATGACGCCGCCTACCAGACCGTGATGTGCTTCGATCAACGAGAGGCACTGGTGCATCGCGGAAACTTGCTCGGGGCTCGTGACCTTGGGTAGCGTGACCGCAAAATTCGACGGCAGGACGTTGCTGGTCGCCGAGAGCAATGTGGACATGAAGATGTCGAGAGTGCGCAGCGATCTCGCCTTGGCTTCTTCTGTCAGAGCTTTGACGCGGATGCCTGTAAACGGCGGCAGGTTGTCTGCCTGCAATCCCTGCGCCATGGCCGCTGCAGCGGCTAGCGCGTGCCCGTCCTCTTCAGCATCTTCGCGTGCCCCGTAGCCGTCCTCGAAGTCAATTCGCTGGTCTTCGACCGCTTCGCGCTCCAGCTTGCGCTGCA
The DNA here is from genome assembly GCA_963693635.1 of Gammaproteobacteria bacterium. Lineage (GTDB taxonomy): Bacteria > Pseudomonadota > Gammaproteobacteria > Pseudomonadales > Azotimanducaceae > CAVOBC01. The sequence goes on from CAVOBC010000137.1 coordinate 3,836, forward strand.
CTCGCTGGTAGACGGTCCACGCGAGCCATGCGGCTGGATTGGTGGCGCGGACGGCGGTCGCGTCTACTTCGAGGGCAGCCTGTAATGGCGCCAGCGACCCGGTGTCCTGCGGCAGGGATTTGGCACCCTCGAACTCGAGAGCCCTGGCAAAATCAACGAACGTCGGCGCGAATTCGGCCAGGTTACGACGTGCAAGTTGCGCCAGTTTGTCGGCCACCCCCACCTTGTATAGCTGTGCGCCGCCGTACACCGTGTGGACCGGTACGCGGTCAACCTGAATGCCCGGATAGGTGGCGGTAAAGCGTTCGTTCGCGGCCTGAAGGCTCGCCATCACCGGACCAAGATCACCTTCGGACAGGGTTAGTCGCGGGTTGGAGGTACTGCTTTGCATAGTTTCTTTTCCGTCCTTCCTTGCGTAGTAGGAGGCTTCGTGCCGGAAATTCATGGCTCGCGAAGCGAATGAAATCCATGTATCGGTCTGGCCGGCCGCTTTCCGGCAGGTCCTGGGATCAGCGGACCCGGCGCGCATGTTAACGCATCGGCAACAGTGGCGATGACATGGTACGCCCGCGCCGGCCTTCCCTTCGGGCTGTCAGGCTGCAGTTCGCCGAACGTGCAAAGGTCCAGACTATTCGATATGTTACCGGCCGTTTTTCATGGAGTTGGGACGCATGCAATCAGTTCTGGACGGTGTGAGGGTACTGGATTTCGGTCGATACATTGCAGGGCCGTTTTGTGGTTGCCTGCTCGGCGACCTGGGCGCAGAGGTCATCCGGATCGAGAAGCTCGACGGCAGTGAAGATCGCTACACCTCACCGCTTAATGACAAGGGTGAAGGTGCGGGCTTCATCCAGCTTGCCCGGAACAAGCTGGGTCTGACGCTCAACCCGACCAAACCTGAAGGCCGGGAAGTCGTCAAGAAACTGGTTGCGACCGCAGACGTCGTGATTGCCAACCTGCCACAGCCAACGCTGGTCGCGATGGGGCTTGATTACGACTCGCTGAAAGCCGTCAAGGCAGACATTATCCTCACCACTGTGTCCGCCTTCGGGGCGGCCGGTCCCTACAGCGACAAGGTGGGTTTCGACGGGGTCGCGCAGGCGATGTCCGGTAACATGTACATGGGCGGATCGCCGGATCAGCCGATGAAGTCGTTCGTTCCGTACTGCGACTTCGGTACCGCATCGCTCGCCGCCTTTGGCACCTTGTCGGCTGTCATTCACAAGATGAAAACGGGCGAAGGACAGCATGTAGAGGCCTCCCTGCTGCGCACGTCGCTGACGTTCAACAACGCCAACCTGATCGAACAGGCGGTGCTCGATATCAATCGGGAGGGTTCCGGCAACCGCGGCCAGGGCTCGGCACCGGTCGACTGTATCAAGACCGCCGACGGTTGGCTGATGGTCCAGGTGGTGGGCAATCCGCTGTTTGAGCGCTGGGCGAATCTGATGGGCGAAGCGCACTGGCTCACCGACGAGCGCTATGCCACCGACCAGGCGCGGGGCGACAATGCCAAGGACATCAGTGATCGAACGACCGAGTGGGCCGCCGACAAGACCAATGAACAGGCGATGGCGATCCTGGCCGAACACCGGATTCCGTACGGTGAGGTGATGCGGCCTGCGCAGACGCTGGAAGACGAGCACATTAAGGCGATCGGCATCTTTAAGGACGTGGACTATCCGGGGTTGCCGAAGCCCGCGCCGATTGTCCACGAACCGGTAAGGTTGTCGAAGACGCCGATCAAGCTACGCCATCGCGCGCCGACCCTCGGGGAACACACGGAACAGATTCTCGCTGAACTCGGCTACAGTGCCGAAGAACAGCAATCGCTCAAGGACAAGCGCGTGATCTGACGAGTTTGCGGAGGCCTGAGACCGGTGTTCCCGGATTCGGCTCTCCATGGCTCGAATGCGCCTGTTGTGTGCCGAAGTGCCTCCGGAGGAAAAAATGATCGACATCGAACCCGTCACGACGTACTTCGCTGAACTGCAGGACACGGTCTGCCAGGCGATCGGGGACTTCGACGGTGGCGACGGCTTTAGCAGCGAGGACATCTATCCGCCGGGCGGCGGCAGATCGCGCCCCCGATTGCTCGAGGCCGGTGCTGTCATTGAGAAAGGCGCGGTACAATTCACGTGGAGTATCGGCGCGAGCTTGCCGCCCGCGGCGACAGAGCGAAACCCTGAGCTTGCGGGGCGCGGCTTTCAGGCGGCTGCCATCTCCCTGATCCAGCACCCGCGCAATCCCTACCAGCCGACGATGCACGCGAATCTGCGGTTCTTTCTGGTTGACGACACCCACTGGTACTTTGGCGGCGGCTTCGATCTGACGCCTTACTATCCGTTTGAAGAGGACGTCGTCCATTGGCACCAAGCGGCCCGCAAAGCCTGCCTGCCGTTCGGCGATGAGGTTTATCCGCGGTGCAAAGCAGCCTGTGACGAGTACTTCTATCTGAGTCATCGGAACGAAGCCCGGGGCGTTGGCGGGCTGTTTTTCGATGATTGGACTGAAGGCGGCTTTGACCGGAGTTTTGACTTCGTGCGCAGCATCGGCGATCAGATATTGCCTGCCTATATGCCGATTCTGGAGCGGCATCGTGACCATCCGTATACCGAGCGGGAGCGGGATTTCCAGAGCTATCGCCGTGGCAGGTATGCCGAATTCAATCTCGCGATTGATCGCGGCACACGCTATGGCCTCCAGTCAGGCCGGCGCATCGAATCGGTGCTCGCTTCCTTGCCGCCGGTCGCGTCCTGGCGCTACAACTGGCAGCCGGATGCGGGTACGCCCGAGGCCCTGCTGTATGAAAGGTACCTCAAACCACAGGACTGGCTTGGTGTTATATAGCATTAAGTACATATTCCAACTGATTAGTTTTAATAAAATAAATTAGATGAAAACAAAACTGCCTGGCATTGGAACAACCATATTCACGGTGATGTCGAAACTGGCTGCCGATGTTGGCGCGATTAACCTGTCGCAGGGGTATCCGGATTTCAATGCGCCAGCTGAGTTGATCGACTTGCTGAGCCAGTACATGCGGGATGGCTACAATCAGTATCCACCGATGTCGGGTGTTGAGGCGCTGCGGGCCCAGGTCCGAGAGAAGTGTGAGCGGCTGTACGGATGCGCCGCCGATGCTGAACACGAGATCACGATCACCTCGGGGGCGACTGAGGCCATTTTCGTTGCAGTCCAGGCGATGATTCATGCCGGCGATGACGTGATTGTGCTGGATCCTGCTTATGACTCCTATGACCCGGCAGTCACGATGGCCGGCGGCACCGTCCAACACGTGCCGCTGGCGGCACCGGACTTCTCGGTCGACTGGGATCGGGTGCGCGCCGCGATTAAACCCAATACCCGGTTGCTGATGGTCAATTCGCCGCACAATCCCACGGCAACCGTATTCGATGCGACAGACCTCGACGCCCTGGAACTGCTCCTTCAGGACTTCGATCTTCATATCGTCTCTGACGAGGTTTACGAGCACATGGTCTTCGATGGTGCGCCGCACCAGAGCCTGCTTACGCGACCGGCGCTGGCGTCACGGGCGTTCGTCATCTCGTCGTTCGGCAAGACTTACCACGCAACGGGCTGGAAGGTTGCTTATTGCGTGGCACCGGCGGTGTTGACCGCCGAGTTCCGCAAGGTGCATCAGTTTGTCACCTTCACGACCCACACGCCGACCCAGTGGGCCCTTGCAACCTACATGGAGCGCCACCCGGAGCACTATGCAGAGCTTGCTGAGTTCTACCAGGCCAAGCGCGATCTCTTTCGGGCGGAACTCGTGGCATCGGGTTTCAGACTGTTGCCGAGCGCTGGCACCTACTTTCAGTTGGCTGACTATTCAGCCTTCGGCAACGAACCTGATGTCGACTTTGTCCGCTACCTCACAACAGAGGTCAAAGTCGCGGCGATTCCGGTCTCGGTTTTCTACAAGGAATCGTCACAGGATGCGATCATCCGCTTCTGCTTTGCCAAGGATGACGACACCTTGCGGGAAGCGGCATCGCGGCTGCGCGGGATCAGTCGGTGAGCGCCTTGGCCATTTTCTGCGCGCCCCTCTACTGCGAGCCTCTTGTCTGCAATAGAGTCGAGGTTTGTTTAGAAACCGGTTCCCGGGAATTGTCAGGATGACAATTTTGGGACGAAAGCGAGTTCAGCCACGGGTCTTTGTTCCGGGATGTTTGGCATGAAAGTGGCACTGGTGCAGACAGCGCTCGTCTGGGAGAACCCGGCGGCTAACAGAGATCTGCTTGCCGAGCGACTGCGCGGGTCGCTGAACGGTGACGAAGACCTCGTCGTTCTACCGGAGATGTTCAGTACGGGTTTCAGTATGGCGTCGGCGCGCCTGGCGGAACCCATGGACGGCGCAACGGTCGGCTGGCTTGCGGCGATGGCGCGTGAACTCGACAGCACGATATGCGGGTCTGTGATCATCGAGGTCGGCGGTCGCTACTACAACCGTCTGGTGTGGACCGCGGCGGATGGGGTGCATCGGACCTATGACAAACGTCACCTCTTTCGCATGGCCAATGAGCACGAGCATTACGCCGCGGGCACCTCGCGACTACTGGTGGAAACCGGCGGCTTCAAGGTTTGCCCGCTCGTCTGTTATGACCTGCGCTTTCCGGTCTGGAGTCGGTCAGACGGTGATTTGGGCGTGCTGATCTTTGTTGCCAATTGGCCGGCACCGCGCCGTGAACAGTGGCTTGCCCTGCTCCGCGCGCGCGCTATCGAGAATCAGTGTTACGTCATCGGCGTCAATCGGGTGGGCAGCGATGGCAACGGGAACAAGTACGCGGGCGATTCTGTTGTGCTCGACTACCGCGGTGACGGTGTGCTCGACCTGGGTGACCAGGACACGGTTGGCTTTGCCGACCTCGATGCCGCTGCGTGGCGCGCGTTCCGGGCAGACTTTCCGGCGTATCTTGATGCAGACTCGTTTAATCTGACTTGAAGTTTTTTAGCTTGTTGAGATGCGTCTGCGGGTCGGTCAATGGTGAGCGGCTGACAGCCTGGTCGATCATCTTGTCGTACTTCGGATCAAGCGAGGACATTTTGCTCGACATATTTCGGTGCACCGACACGCCGGAAATGATCTTGCTCAGCGTTTTCCCGCCGCAACCGTCGCAGGCGACGTCCGCCATCCTGGTCTCGCCACGCCAAAGGACCGACGAGATGGCGCTGCATTCGTCGCAGCGGAACTCATAAATCGGCATTACTGGCGCCAAGTCGAAAGTAGGCGTCAAGACTACGGTGGTAGCGTGTGAACGCCAGACCCCGTGCCGGGTCGTTGGCACTGACAAGTTGTCGTTCAAGGTCCAGTTCTGCCAGCGTCGGACCGTCGCCGGCACTGCGCCGGGAGAGCCAGTTTTCCCAGTCAGCCTTCGGCATGTCGAGGTAAAAGTCGACCTCGCGCAACGCGTTCCGGGCAATCGCACTGACCTCGGTGCAGGCAAAGCCGGCGAAGGTCACGGAGTACGTCTGAGGCCCCACGCAGAGGCCGACCACCGCGTCACAGTTGCCTTCCCTGCGGAAGCCCGTATCGGCGTTCGCACGCTGGGCCGCCTGTTTTAACCATTTGATGCTGAGTGCCATCGCTTGCTACCTGTCTTGCCCGGAGGGCCACGTTGTCGAGAGTTGGTGGTGAATCGCCCGGTCAGTCGCTGTCGCTGAAAGACGTCTCAACGCGACTCGACGCGTCAAAAAAATGCTGGAGTGTTTGGTTGTACCGAAAAAAGAGGTCCTGCTTGTACTGATCCTCTGCCGCCGAGTGGGCAAGACCTTCCTCGCGGTCAAGGTCAATCGTATTGAGGGTTTGATCAAGGGCGGCCCGGCCGTTGTCCCGGATGTTCTCCAGCATGACGCGCCAATCCCCATGACTCATGAGCAGATAGAAGTCGAGCTGGGGCAGCTCATCTGCGGAAATCGAGACGGCATCAACACACCGTAACCCGGCCATGGTCAACGCGTAGACGTCGTCTTCAACCACAACGCCGAAGCGCGTGTCGCAGGCACCGCCGCCCGCCCCGTGATATTCGTCGTGTTCGTTAAATACACTGCGGACTGCGTGAAACCAGTCGACGGATGGAAACTCAGCCATCACGCCTCCAGATATCGGGCCAGGTCGGGTGGCAAGCCGTCGTCCCGGGATACGCCGATCCAGTCGGTGAGTGCGGCGTACTGGCGCAGGTAGTCGCCCATCAAGCCCTCGAAAGCAGCCTTCCCCGCCGATGGCGCTGCCTCAAGCGAGCCTGCCAGCAGGATCATCAGCGATTCACGCAGCGCGGGGTCCTTTAGTTCTGCGATTAGCATACCTTCGCCGATGGTGAGCACCTGATTGAGAATCGGGCCCTGACCTTCGTTGTGGTTGACAGCGTACTTCAGATGCTCGACGGCATAGGTCAGATGGCGTGCCTTGTCCTGCATGGAGCGGCTGAACATCTCCCGCTCAGCGGCGTTGTGGGCGAAGCCGACGCCGTGTTTGTAGATCGTCTGGGTCAGCAGACCGCGCTGTAGAAACATGACCGCAACAGTCTCTGTCCAACCGCCGCGGCTCTCGAGAATCATGCGATTCAGGATGCCCTTGCTCTCCACGCCGAGCCCGCCGCCGTTAGCGAGCGCACGTTTGCGGAACGCGTCCATGTGTCGGGCATCGTCAAAAGTGACGGTGGCGAGGAACTGCTTAACCTCATGGAAGCCGTACGAGAGTTCCTCCTGCCAGCTCGCAATGGACTCCATCTCGACGTTGGCGCACTGGATCAATTCGGTGCAAAGCTGGCACATCGCACGTTCAACAGCGTCATCGAGCGGCTCGACGGAAGACCAGTCGAGATCGGTCGTCGGCACCCATCGGCGCTGGATCGCTTCTTCGTACAAATCGCCCGCACAGTCGGCCCAGAGTCCGGACTTGTGTCTGACGCTGTAGCCAATCGGCGGCACCACCGCACTACCGGCAACCGAGCCCCGGGGCATGCGGGTCTGGTCTTCCCAGAATTCGGGAACCTCGGCGTAGTGGCCCACATTGAGGCTGCCGAGCGTAAGACCTTTGTCACCTGCCTTAACCCGTGTCCCCCATTGGTGGCTCTTGCCCATCCATGCGTATTGGGGTTCTGGAATCTCGACGTCTTCACTTTCGCCCATCCGGCGTGTTCGGCCTTCCGGGCGGGGTTTGATTTTGACAGTCATCGATCAGGCCTGCGCGTACTTGACGAGTTCGGGGTCGGCCCGACCGTCTTCAAAACGCTCGCCGAATCCGGCGGAACGTACGCGCTGCATGTATTCCTTGACCTGTCGGCGGCGGATGGCAAGCAACTTGCGATACCCCTCATCGAAATGGTCCTTGCCCCCGCCGAGAAGTATCGCCAACGATTCGCTGGTCGCCGTTTGGCGGGCGGCTGGGTTGTTTTGGCCGGCGAGCAAACCGCG
>CAVOBC010000138.1:0-11156 GCA_963693635.1 Gammaproteobacteria bacterium
TTGCGGCACTATCCCTAAGCGGAAGGACCGAAGGACAACCGACCGACCCACGTTCCAATTCCCCAATCAGTCGGGGGAGAATTACATAGGCGCCCAGCTAACCTAAGTGGACACATCGACTCATGATTGCTGCTTCGCTGCATCAGAACGCGAGTGAGGCGCTTCGAGCGACCACAACTGGGGGAGCTCGGTTGCACGAGTCTCACAATCCGGAGGGCACGCCGGGCCGCATAGGCACTTCACCGCGCCGGATCGACCGTGACGATCACCTGGCGGCCCGCACCCCCGTCACTGTCGCCTGGCTAACACCCGGCACCGAAGCGAAGCGAACCGGGGCGCGACGTTGCTCAACCACATCGAACAGCGCGTCTTTGTCTTCGGTGTCACCGGTGACATTCACCATCATCGCAAAACCGGAGAAGGAACCCGTCCCGGACGGCTGCAGAAACATCTGCGTGCCGAGCGGCTGCTCTTGGAGATGGAGCAACTACGACAACCGGCGGCTGATAGCGCTATGTTGCGATCATCTCTAGCATTCGTTAAGTACCCGACTTCACTCGCTCAGCGAGATCGTCTTCGAGAGCACAGGAAAAGAGGGCTGCAACTGCGCTGCACCGACCCTCTTTGCGACCGACACTTTTTGCGACCATTTCTCCCGACAGTTTCTCCTTTCGCTGGGTTCTCCTTTAGACCCGTTCAGGTCGCGAGTTATGCCACTGCGAACCTTTTCTCCGGCGCTTTGGCAGCGAGAAAGCAGAACGATCCGAGGAACGTCAGGCACGCAAGCGTCGCGAGACCCGAGACATATGTTCCCGACTGGTCAGCCATGAATCCTGCGATCAACGGCCCCCCTGTCATTCCGAACATTACGATCAGGGACGAGAAGCCCATGATCGTGCCAAACGACGAGGGGCCAAAGTAATCCGCGCGCAGCGCCACCATGAGAGGACCGCGGGTGCCCCAGGCAAAGCCATGCAGGACCGCAAATGCAACGACCATCGATAGCCCCGTTGCATAGGCGATCATCAACAGTCCGGCCGTGTGTGAAACGAGGCAGACCGCACAAATGTAGCGTTTGTTGAATCGATCACCCAGAAAACCGCCCGCCATCTGGCCACCCATCTGGCATGCAGTCATCAGGGCAACGACGTAGCCAGCTTCACCCAGCGAGAACCCAAGCCCTTCGGTCAGGTGCGGCACCATGAAAACCATCACCGCCGAGACCGTCAGCAGCGAGAACGCGTGGCCGATGGAAATGAGCCAAAACGCACGGGTTCTGATGGCTTCACGGGCGGTAAAGTCACGACCTTCTGCAAACGCCTTTGCGCCGGGCGCGGTCTGGACTGGCAAGCTTATGCCATCAGCGACCTCGCCATGGGTCTCCGGTCGATGTCGGACCAACTGAACCAGAGGCAAGCCAATCACCAGCACCGCGACACCCGATGCAAACGCCGTGGTGCGCCAGCCAAAGGCCTCGAGACTGAGAATCACGATGGGGACGGATAAACCGCCAATCGAGTGCCCCAGTTGCGACACCGCTACAGCCTTTGCCCGATTGCGACTGAACCAGTTGACGATGGACACCATCACGGTCGCGAAACCACCGAGGCTGGAGCCGACAGCGATGAGCGCAAACGTCAAGTAGAAACCCAGCAGGCTAGTAATCTGGCTAAACATCATGAAGCCAACGCCAAACATGGCAAGGCCAATCATCAGGATGATGCGCGGCCCGTAACGGTCGACCAACCAGCCTTGAAGGGGACCGAGAATCCCGCTTTCGACGCGAGTAAGTGCAAACGCGCCAGCGATGACCGCCTTGCTCCAGCCAAAGTCCTCTTGCAACAGCACCACATAGGCACCGAAGGACTGCATCCAGAGCATGCTCGACAACATCTGGATGCCCGCCGCTGAGGACACAATCCACCAACCATAGAAGATATGCCCGCCCGGTCTCAGCACATCATCGAGGCGACTCAGGACTGACATCTGGGAGCCTTACACAAAGGGGCCGCAATGATAATGGATTGGTGACGTCGGCGCAGATTCAACGGTCTCGCAGGGACTTCGGCCGGGACAGGCAGCGACTTCGGCTGGGACAATCTGCACGAGTGATCACCGTGCAACACCGATCACGGCATCCAATCGAGACACAGACCTCTACGACCGAATCGAACGGATACCTGCGCATTAGCGCTGGTGCACAGTAGACACATTGCACTATAGACATAATCGCACCGGCATTTGTCGACCACGCCGATGATGCAAAAACACCTTCATTGACGCCACAATACGTCGATATTTTTTGCACTTGGTTATGCTGCTTGTACCACCTGGTTCTATAACCCCTTGTATTGAAAAAGGAATTGGGACCACGGCACGAATTGTGCGTATCCAAGATGCAGATTAGGCTTTTCAGCTTTCCCAACAAATTTTGGGTACGGAACAACACGATGAAGAAAATAGCGATTGCCTCAGTAATGATATGGGCGCTCTCGGCGGCACCAAGCCAGGCCGTTACAATTGACTTCGATGGACTGGCTGCGGGCGTCGCGGTTGGAGCAACGTTTCCGGGCGTAACATTCGTCGAACCGGTCACCAACGCTTTCGGTACGCTTCCGGGCGGAACGACGCCTATCGCAATTAATCACAGCACATCGGGGTTTAACGCCGTTGCGGGCGACCCGCTCGAGGCTGTATTCGCAGGGACTGTGGGATCTGTCTCGTTGACCGGAATCGACATCAGTGGGGACGGCTTTCAACTCCTCGCCTTCAACGCTGGCGGCGTCATGATGGACTCTGCGTCCTTTACAGGTATCGGCGCAGGAGTCGGAACCTTTATCACGCTGACAGTGACTGGCGCGATCAAGCACGTCGAGTGGTCGCAGATTACCGATGGACTGGGCACTAGTGATGGTTCGATCTATGACAACTTCACGTACACAGCCGTACCGGCACCTGCTGGCCTGACAGGAGCAGATGCAAAAAAACCGGCTTCACAGCCGGTTTTTTTGCACGCTACAAACCCAAGCGCAAACGTCCCTCAACGCACCATGTCTCGAATCTCCGCCGGCGTTGGCGCACCCGCACCAAACATGACGACTGCCTCGTCAAACCCTGCCCGTTCAAAGCTCTGAAGCAATTCACGCGTCTGCTGCGACGATTGCTCACCCGACAGACCGATGGTCGATACCACTGCCCGTTTGCCCCCCGCGCGCCGATAGGCATCGAGGGAGTTGATGACGTGCTCGGGAGACCGGTAGCGCGCGGAGGCTATCCAGCCGTCAAACTCACTCGCGGCGCGTTCGACTCCTTTGCCCCAGGTACCCAACAGCAGCGGGGTCTGTCCCAAGAGGCCGTCGGGTGGTGAGAGATCGACGCCATCTGCACAGCCCCTGTCGAGCAGTTCGCGCAGAACCGGCATCGCTTCGTCGAATTCCTTAAAGCGTCTGGTGTAATCACGACCGAATGCGCGAAAGTCCGCTTCAGTTGAACCCGCACCCACGCCCAGCGACATACGCCCGCCCGAGACCTGGGCCAGCGACAAAACCCGCGACGCGAGATCTGCAGGTGCATAGAGCGGCACCTGCACAACGGCAGATCCAACCGTGACCCTGCTGGTCGCAGCCGCAATAACTGACAGCGTGACAAAGGTGTCGATCAACATGAAGCCACGACCGATGGCCTGAGGTGCCCACAAGCTGTCAAAACCGGTCATTTCCAACATCGCCGCTTGCGCCGCCAGACTCTCACCGCCCGCCAGCGCACCAAGCAAAACGCCAAGTTTCATCCCATTGCCCCCGTTGCGAACCTCATAATCGCGCTGCGTGACCAGCAACCACATGATGTCGATGCAAACCGATATTCGTTGTTGCCGTCTGGGATAATCGCCGTATGGATCCACTTTCACAAGCGGTTATCGGTGCTGCGCTGCCACAGTCGCTCGCACGCACTTCTGAGGCGCGGGCCGCCCTGACGCTCGGTGCCCTCAGCGGCATGGCACCGGACCTGGACGTGCTGGTCCAGTCGCCAACCGATCCTCTGCTCTTCCTCGAATTCCACCGGCAATTTACGCACTCCCTCGTGTTCATCCCGATTGGTGCACTAGTTTGCGCAGTGGCTTTCTATCCGGTTGCCAGGCGTTTCATCACGTTCCGTCGCGCGTATTTCTTCTGCCTCCTGGGGTTCTCTACGCACGGCCTGTTGGATGCCTGCACCAGTTACGGCACGCAGCTTCTGTGGCCGTTTGCGATCACTCGAGTGGCATGGAATAACATCTCGGTCGTCGACCCGATTCTGACACTCCCCGCACTGGTACTGATCGCAGCCGCAAGCTGGCGGCGATCGCTGCCCCTTGCTCGCGTCGCACTCTGCTGGGTCTTGATCTATCTAACTATCGGCGTATTTCAGCGGGATCGCGCCTACGAAGCAGGCGCTGAAATCGCTGCGTCCCGCGGACACACCCCAGAGCGGTTGGAAGTGAAACCGGGTTTCGGCAATTTGTTGCTGTGGAAGGCGATCTACGAAGTTGACGGCGTCTATTACGTGGACGCCATACGGATGGGCGTATCCGCGAGGGTCTATCCAGGTGCTTCAATACACAAACTGGATGTCGCGCGTGACTTCACGTGGCTCGACCCGGATTCCCAGCAGGCGATCGACATTGAGCGTTTTCGCTGGTTTTCCAGCGATTTTCTAGGCGTTCGCGGAGATGAGGTGCTGGACGTTCGGTATTCCGTGGTCCCTAATGAAATCGATCCCCTCTGGTCGATCAAGCTCGCCAAAGCGGCGGCAAGTGGCGATCATGTCGATTGGATCACGCGCAGGTCGGCCGGTGCAGACCAGCGAGGGTCGATCACCGCGATGCTGAGGGGTAAGTCACTCGCACCATCTCATCGCTAACTGGATACCGAAACGGGCCAGGTCTTGAGCCCATAGGGAGGCCACCATTTGGCTATCTCGCAAGAGGCGCACTGAAGTCGACTCCCCCAACCGCCGGGATGACAACTGGGGGACAAGGCGCTTAAGCTTTTAGCTAACCAGATCAAGAATCTGGTTGAAAGTCTGACTTGGACGCATTGCAGCCGCCGTCCTTTCGGGATCAGGGTCATAGTAACCACCTACATCCTGAGCGGGACCCTGCGCAGCATTCAACTCCTCAACGATCGTGGCCTCGTTGGACGCGAGTTTCTCGGCAATCTGGATGAATGTTTGCCTAAGGACTGGGTCCCGATCCTGCCGAGCCGCTGCTTGCGCCCAATAAAGCGCAAGGTAGAAGTGGCTGCCGCGGTTGTCCAACTCATGGACAATCCGAGATGGCGACTTGTCGGATTCTAGGAACTCAGCGATCGCTTCGTTCAGCGTGTCCGCAAGAATCTGAGCACGCTCGTTGCCGAAGTTGTCGGCAAGATGTTCGAGTGACGCGCCTAATGCTAGGAATTCGCCAAGAGAGTCCCAGCGCAGATGTCCTTCCTTCTCAAACTGCTGAACGTGCTTAGGCGCTGAACCACCCGCGCCCGTTTCAAACAGGCCACCGCCATTGATCAAAGGAACAATCGACAACATCTTTGCACTTGTCCCCAGTTCCAGAATCGGAAACAGATCAGTGAGGTAGTCGCGCAGAACATTTCCCGTGACAGATATCGTGTTCTCGCCAGCGCGCATCCGGGTCAGTGATTCCCTCGCAGCTTCACCCGGCGCCAAAAACTTATAGGTTACGCCGGTCATGTCGTGGTCGGGCAGGTAAGCCTTAACCTTGCCGATCAATTGCGCGTCATGCGCCCGGTTCTCATCCAACCAGAAGATGAGCGGCCATCCAGTCGTTTTCGCGCGTTTAATCGCCAACTTCACCCAATCCTGTACCGGACCATCTTTGACCCGGCACAACCGCCAGACGTCCCCCTGCTCAACATCGTGCTCAATCAACACGTTGCCCGCGCTGTCGATGACCTTCATCGCCCCACTCGCCGGGCACTCGATAGTCGTGTCGTGCGACCCATACTCTTCAGCACGTTGCGCCATCAACCCAACATTCGGTACCGTGCCCATGCTGGTCGGGTCGAAGGCACCGTGTTCACGACAGTGAACAATCGTCTCTTCATAGATTCGCGCATACGAGCGGTCCGGGATAACGGCCTTCATGTCGGCCAGTTCACCGTCAGGTGCCCACATCTTGCCGGACTCTCGAATCGCAGCGGGCATGGATGCATCAATGATGATATCACTTGGCACGTGCAGATTGGTGATGCCACGGTCGGAGTTCACCATCGCAAGGTCAGGTCCCGCCTCGCAACACGCATCAAGATCCGCTTTGATCACCGCTGCCACATCGGCAGGCAGAGTCCTAATCTTGTCGTAAACGTCGCCGATGCCGTTGTTAATATCGGCGCCCACGGTCGATAGAACGTGGGCATGCTTGTCGAGCGCTGCCGCGTAATAAGCGCGCACACAATGGCCGAAGAGGATTGGGTCAGACACCTTCATCATTGTTGCTTTGAGATGCAGCGAAAATAGCACTCCGCGCGTCTTGGCATCAGCGATTTGCTCGTTCAGAAAATCGCACAACGCACGTTTGCTCATGAAGCTTGCGTCAACCACCTCGCCCGCTTCTACCGCGACGCCATCGCGCAGGATCTCGCCGTTCAACTGAATGCTCAAATTGTCGTCAGACGATGCAACGACTGACCTTTCGCTGCCGTAGAAGTCACCCGAATGCATATGCGACACGTGTGATCTGGAATCTGGGGACCACGCGCCCATCGTGTGCGGGTGCTTTTGTGCGTATTGCTTGACTGCCGTGGCCGCCCGACGATCAGAGTTACCCTCTCGTAATACTGGATTAACGGCGCTTCCTCTAACGCGGTCATAACGCGCCTTGGCCTCGTGCTCTGCATCAGACTGGGGCTCTTCCGGGTAGTCTGGAAGATCATAGCCCTTTGCTTGCAGTTCCTTGACTGCCGCCTGGATCTGCGGCGTAGACGCTGAGATGTTTGGCAACTTTATAATGTTCGCGGCAGGACTTTGGGTGAGCGCCCCAAGTTCGGCGAGGTGATCCGGAACGCGTTGCTGATCGGTGAGTCGTTCAGGGAAACTCGCGATGATGCGCCCTGCCAAAGAGATGTCACGCATCTCAACCTCAACGCCCGCAGTGTCAGTAAACGCCTTGATGATCGGCAATAGTGAATAGGTCGCCAGGCGTGGCGCTTCGTCGGTATCGGTGTAGATGATCTTGGGTGTTTCGGTCATTTTTGAATGTCTTCTTGTATCTTGTGAATACGTTGCTGCTGGTTGTGCCTGATCAGGCGTCGAAATTATATGTCAATTCTGCCGAGACTGCCTGAACCGACGGGAAGCTTCAGTCGGACTACGACGAGCACCGAAAACGGTCTTGCCACCGTCATTTCATGCCCTGAACTTTCCCCAGATCAACAAAACAACGGCTCCTTTCAAATTCTCATCTTGATTGTCACGCGTCTCTCATCCTGATTGTCGCTGTGCACCCGGGGGCCGGCGCGCGGGGCATCGCGTCGTTTCTGGTCCGTGCTGACCAGCCCGGCGTCAACAGGGGCCAGCCCTACGAGATGCTCGGCGCCCATGCGACCGGAGCAGGTGGCTTCACCGTTAACGATGTAGAACTGGCAGATGATCAGCTGTTCAATCCGTCCGGGGATGCGTATCGACTGGCTATGGAAGCGATCGGGCTCGCCCGGGTTGTCGTCGCCGGACTCTGTGTTGGTCTGTCGCGACGAAGCCTCCACGAAGCTGTGGGTTACGTCAAGGAACGCCATGCGTCGGGGGCCCACTGTCAACGAATCAGGGCCTGCGTTGGGCATTGGCGGATGTCGCGACAGATATAGACGCTGCGTCAGGCTTGACCTCGCGAGCGGCCGTGGCCACCGACAACAACGATGCGGACGCCGCTATTCGAGTCCCGCACGCGAAGAAGTTTGCGGTGAGAGCGGCCACACGTGGCGTCGAGCGGTGCATGCAAGCACTCGGTGCCAAAGGATTACTGCAGTCCCAGGCCTGGCCCGCCACCTGGCAGCGGCGAAGGCGCTCACTATCTGGACGGAACGACCGAAGTTCAGAACCTGGTCATCGAGAAGGATCTGTTTCTGGTGAGAGCTCTGAAATGTGCGCGACAGGATGATCGCCCGCAAGATCGAACACGGCAAATCTGTGGTCGATGTGTTCGCCGCGAATGTAAAACTCGACCGCGGGTATGTTGCGACTGATCTGAACAACAGCCATGCCATACGAGTTATAGGAAACACTCATCCCGGGATTGGTGTCCAGCGAGGAGAGTGGCTCAACTGTGGCTGATCCAGGGTTAAAGACCGTAACCACAAGGCCCCGGGCGAACTCCAGAACGATGAATACGCCATCTGGGAAGCAGCATTGGACGGAAACGTCGGGGACGCCGTCGCCATCCAGGTCGTGACTGCCGTTGCCCGTTGCGTCAACGAGGGGTACTTCGACGCCGGGAGGCGGTTCGTTACCGCCATCGTGGGGCTGAAACGGGAACACGAACGCCCTGGGCTCGTTGCCGAGATCGCCCTCTGTGCCAAAGATGAAAGCGACGTCACCGCTAATTGGACTAGGAAGAGGTGCTATTGAGGTTGAGGTAAGCCTGACCTCAAACTCGATGAAGTACTCGCTGCTGGTAGTTTCATCGTTCTGTAGCAAGAACGTGCTCGTGGTCAGTCCTGTATCGGCATCGGGCATCAAAGACTCGTGCATGCCGGTCGATGGATCAAACCGCCTGACTGCCGCTCCTTCCCGGAATTCGAAGGTGAAAGCGCCCGATATGACTAACGACTTAGCCACGGTCACATCAACATTGCCATCGCCGTCGAGATCATGTTCGCCGACGAGTGCGGTCGTTGTTGGTTCCACAAAGAACTGGAATCGCGCACCGGCCTCGCTGACCCGGCGAAGGTCGAAGTCGATGCCTTGCGTGTCGCCGGTCGCCGGGTCCTGCCAGTCGATGAGGATGAAGGCGGGAGACTTCACTCGTATCAGCGGATCGTCGCCCACCGTACGCTCGAAGACGACCCCGCCATGCGGACCGTGGAGTGTCACGAAAACGCTGCCGTCATCCAGAAGGTCCACAACCAGTTCGGCGACCAGGTGACCGTCCGGTCGGACGATCTGATAGAAGCCGCCCTCATTGAGATTGACGTGACCTGAAGAGGTGACAGGGCCGTCAATGATGAGTTGCGCGCGCGGCATCAGCACATTGCCATCCCGGACAAGAATCTCGGTCAGGGAGGGTTGGGCTTGGCCTTCGAACGAGCATATGGTGCCGCCTACCGCTACCGAATCTGAGAACCCGTCGGTCCCATCATTGCTAATGAAGCCGCAATTAGGGTCAGCGAGGTCATCGATCGCGATGACGCTCCCGTCCGCAATCAGGCCGTGGACCAGTTCCGGCGCAAAACGCTCCACCTCCGCGCTTTGAACATTGAGCCCCAGACGCAACAACGCATGGCGCCCACCCGGCCCGTCATCGAGGATGAGGGCAGTAGTGTCATCGATGCTGGTGCCTTCAAGAAGGAACAGGCGATTGTCATCGTTGCAAGCTGAGCCGGAGGTGTCCAGGGGCGCCGTACCTTCATCAGTACCGGTTACCACAATGTCACCACCGACGATACAGACCTGATCGCCAATACGGACCTTGAGCTCGTTATCAAAAAACTCGTCGCTACCGCCCGTTGTGACGATGTCTTCGAACACGATGCGATTTTCCCCGACAAACTCGCCGGCATCGTTGAACAGGAATGCGACCAGTTCAAGCTGGCAGGTGCGTCCGCCGAGGTAGGAGATGTTGAGTTCGAAATCGACCGGTATCGGTCGGCCGTTCGCGTCCCTCCCAGGCGCATAGTAGGACTCATAATGATCCGGTGTGAACGCGTCGGTTGCGTCTACGGCTGCACAGAAGAGTGCGAGTTCGTAATCCATCGCGCCGGCAACGGGTGCGGCTGCGATGTGCAGCGGGCGAGTGACGTCGATGCTGCTAATGGTGTCGAGTGCATACGGCGCTTGGTTAGCCTGTGCAAGCGTTACTTCTCCGATACTTCGAAGGCTGTCGATGTCGATAATGCGCACGACAGCGGTGTCCTCGATCTGCGGCAAAGCTTCACACGGCTGGTCGCCACAGGTCAGGGGCCTGCCATCCGCGTCCACAGGGTCGCGGAAGGATATCGAATAGTCCAGAAAAGTGCGCTCGCCGAGGTCGTCGAGCACCGCATCCGGCACGCCCAGAATGAACGTGACAAAGTCGAAGCTGACGTTGTCGATGTTCACGGTCAATCCGTTCGGGTACCCAGTAACGGCCTCGCAGAAAAGATCACCGCTAAGGTCAGTGACGGTTCTCACCCGTCCGCATTCAATGACGGGGTTCAAATCTTCGTTGCCGAAGATCGCCGGCATACGCAAGCTCACGGCCTTGATATCCGGGGTTGACAAGTCGCGTGTTTCGAACAGGAAGCGACGTACTGGAGTGCCGTCCTCGTCCTCGATGATGGGTCTAACGGCTAAGCCCGATTGGTGGCCCTGTGTGCTTGGGAGATGGCGGCCCGGGATATTCGGGTCACCGTCATTGGGGTCAAACACCGCAGGCACGCCGTCAAAGTCATGGTCGACGATGACGCCAGCCGCAACATCAAGCTCTGGCGCGATGAAGAACTCGGGGAGTTCAGGGGGGCACAACAGCGAGGTGGACGTGCGCCCCTCATTCATGCAGGCGACGCCGTCCGTGAACGGCACGATCTCGAGAGCGATGACCTGGTTGGCCGAAGGGTCTTCGTCAGGCATGAGGCGTTGCACGCGCATCAGGTAGGCGGGTTCGCGATCGTCGTCCGTGCCTTCCCGTAAGACAATGACGATGTCGCCGTGGACAAGGCTGCTCACCGAGTTGATGGCCTCGTCCGGGTTCGGCGACATGATGTAACGCTTGTCCTCACGGTCAAACGACACCTTGACCATGGGTGACGAGGCATCGAGGCGAACCGGCACGTCCCTGAAGTCGCCGTCCGCGAAACGTGCGTCGAAGTCATCGGGCGAATCGATGTTGTCGTCGAAGTAGTCGCCGGCGTAGCGCAGCACAAGACCGTCAGCGGCGAGGTCTACGAGATCGTAGTTTGTATCGTTGTCGGCGA
>CAVOBC010000139.1:0-11152 GCA_963693635.1 Gammaproteobacteria bacterium
GGCGCTCTATCAGCGCTTCCGGGGTCAGGAACCAACCGTGGCGCCTTTGCTCGCGCAGCGTGGGTTGTCCGGCTGAGGTCGGGTGCAGATCGGGCTCAGATCGGGCTCAGATCGGGCTCAGATCGGATAGGGGGCTGGCGCAGCAAAGCATGCAGGGCGGGGCCGGTCCCGCGCTCGACGTTGACAGGCATTTGATCGACATCTGGCGCGCTGGCGACCCCCGGGTTGCGCTGTGCGCCGCTTGCCGATTGTGATAGTTTGCCGGTCGCCTCAGCGGTGTCGGCGCGCGTGCGACTCCTGCGCTTTTGCAGCGAGCGACCACTGACTGTCAGTTATGCGCCAGCAACCCGAACCCAATCGCTGCAGATCAGCAATCATCGAGACCTGACCCCGCCCAATGGAAGTCCTCCAACTGCTTGTTAGTGGCGTCTCCCAAGGGTGCGTCTACGGTTTGATCGCGCTCGGTTTCGTGCTGATCTACAAAGCTACGGAGATGGTGAATTTCGCTCAACCTGACATCACCATGGTCGGGGCGTTCATGGCCTTCACGTTCAGCAACATGCTCGGCCTGCCATTTTTTTGGGCAGTGATGGCAACCGTTGCCAGCATGGCCGTGCTCGGGGTGGTCATCGAGAGAGTCCTGTTGCGCCCGATGATTGGTGAGCCGCCGTTTGCGGTGTTGATGCTTACCATCGGTCTTGGCTTCATCCTGCGGGCAGTGGCGGGGATGATCTGGGGGAACGAGCCCCGGGCACTCGCGACGCCGTACGCCGGGGACGTGTTTCAGATCCGCGGTTTGATCATCGGCTATGAGAACGTCGCCATCGTTGTCGGCACGATCCTGCTTTGTGGCGCACTTTTTGTGTTCTTTCGCTTTAGTCGACTGGGCGTCGCGATGCAGGCCGCGTCCCAGAACCAACTCGCCGCGTACTATGTGGGCATCCCTGTCAAACGCATCTATTCACTCGTGTGGGCGCTCTCGGCCGCGATCTCTGCGATCGCAGGCATCCTCGTTGCACCCGTTTCGTTAATTGACCCGCTAATGGGCTTCATCTTCATCAAGGCGTTTGCCGCCGCGATTGTCGGCGGCTTTGGCAGTCTTCCCGGCGCAATTATGGGTGGGCTGCTGGTGGGCGTGGTCGAGCAGTTTGCGAGTCTCTACGGGCCGCCGGGATCTGCCGACATGAGCGCGTACTTGATTCTGCTCGTGATGTTGATGATCCGTCCGCAGGGTATTTTCGCCACAATGGCGCGGAAGAAAGTCTGATGCGCTACGTTAGGAAGACCCACTACGGTCAGGACGTCGACCTCGTCAGGCATTCGGGCCAGGCATTTTGGTACGGACTTCTGCTTGTTGCGATGGTCGCGGCCCCGGCGGGTCTCGATATCTTCTACCTGGGCGAACTGTCGCTCGTCTTTATCTACGCGATTGCCGGTATTGGTCTCATGCTGCTGGTCGGATACACGGGACTGGTGAGCCTCGGTCACGCCGCATTTCTTGCGATTGGCGCGTACACGCATGCGTGGCTTCTGGCGCAGGGCGTGCCTTTTGTGCCATCGCTCGTGTGTGCAACCGCGCTAACCGGACTTGTCGGGGCGCTGGTGGCGGTTCCGGCCTTGCGCATGACCGGGATTTACCTTGCCGTCGCAACGCTTGCGTTTGCGATCATCGTTGAGCAGGTGATCCATCACTGGGAGTCAGTCACCGGCGGCCACCGGGGATTCCTGGTAACCCGGTCAACGCTGATGGGATGGGAGTTTCTGGAGCCGATGCCGTTTTACTATCTTTGCGGCGGAATTCTGGTCGCCTGCATGCTGGTGGCCCTCAACCTGCTGAGGTCACCGACCGGGCGCGCGTTCATCGCAATTCGCGACTCTGAGATTTCGGCCCAGAGCATGGGTATCAACATTGCAGGAACCAAGACACGGGCGTTTGCGTTGTCTGCCGCGTTTACGGGACTCGCCGGCGGACTCTTCGCGCACCGCATCGGCTATCTTTCGCCGGACAGTTTTACGCTTCTCACCTCGATTCAATTGCTCCTGATGGTCGTGGTCGGCGGGCTTGGTTCGCTGCATGGCGTCATTTTCGGGGCTATCTTCATCGGTATGTTGCCCCAGGGAATCGCGCTCGCGCGAGACACCTTGCCGGCAGTGGTCGGTCAACTGCCGGGGCTGGAACCAGGCATCTTCGGCTTGGTTCTCGTGCTCGTACTCATCTATGAACCGGCTGGCATCTACGGCCGATGGCTGAAGATTCGGCAGTACTTCGAGGAGTTCCCCCTCTATCGCAAGGCGACGCACAAGCGCCAGAAAAGCTATCTGCGCACGGAGCGGCTGCATTGAGCATGCTCTCGCTAACGGACTGTTCCGTCTCCTTTGGCGGCATTCGCGCGGTCAAGCAGGTGTCGCTCGATGTGAACGAAGGTGAGGTGTTCAGCATCATCGGCCCGAACGGCGCGGGCAAGACAACGCTTTTTAACCTTATCAGCCGGCTGTACGACGTGGAAGGCGGGGTGATGTCGTTTCGCGGCAAGGACATCACCCGTGTGCCGCCCCACAAGATCGCGGAGCTAGGCATCGCGCGGACCTTTCAGAACACAGAGTTGTTTGACCACGAAACCGTACTGAAAAACCTCCTGATCGGTCGCCATGTCCATCGGCGTACGAACCTCGCGGCGGAGCTGCTGTTCCTGCCGTCTGTGCGCCGCCAGGAGCTCGCTTTCAGACGCAAGGTCGAGGACGTAATCGACCTGCTCGACCTCGCGAGCTATCGGGATCAGTTGATCGCAAATCTGCCCTATGGGGCGCGCAAGATGGTGGAGGTGGCTCGTGCCCTGTGCGTTGAGCCAAGCCTGCTCCTACTGGATGAGCCATCGTCTGGTCTTAATCCGGAGGAGACCGAGGATCTGTCTTTCCAGATCGAGGACATCAATCAGGAGTTGGGCGTTACCATCATCATGGTCGAGCATGACATGAATCTCGTCTCGCGCGCGTCACACCGGGTGATGGCCCTGGCCGATGGGGCGCGGCTTGCCGTCGGCGAACCCGCTGAAATACAGCGTCATCCTGACGTACTGCGCGCTTACCTCGGGGACTGACCCATGCTGCTCACCCTCACTAACATTGAGACTTATTACGGCCCGGTGATGGCGATACGGGGCGTGTCTTTGAATGTTGAAGCGGGCCAGATCGTTACCCTGCTCGGGGCCAATGGTGCTGGCAAGACCACGGTGCTAAAGACCATCAGCGGGGCAATGGCGCCGCAAAAGGGCAAGGTCACGTTTGACGGCAAGGACATTCAGTCCATGGACCCGGACAAGGTTGCGCGCCTCGGCATCGGTCACGTGCCCGAGGGCCGGGAGGTTTTTCCATTCCTGACCGTGCATGAGAACCTGCAGATGGGGGCGTTTACGCGCCGCGACCGTGCTGCGATCGACACGGATCTGGCGCTGGTATATGAGTACTTTCCTGCGCTCGCAGAACGGCGCGGGCAGCAAGCCGGTTTTCTTTCGGGCGGTCAGCAGCAAATGCTCGCGATCGGCCGGGCGTTGATGCTGCGGCCTCGGCTAATGCTGCTCGACGAGCCGTCGCTGGGGCTGTCACCGCGTCTTACGACCGAGATTAGTGAGATTGTCGTCAAGTTGAACAAAGAGCAGGCGGTCACGGTTCTGCTCGTTGAGCAAAACGCCAGGATGGCGCTCAGCATTGCCGATTATGGTTATGTCATGGAAGTAGGGCGGGTCGTGATGGAGGACACCAGCGAACGACTGTCGGCGGCAACCGACATTCAGGAGTTCTACCTTGGCGTGAAGGACGACGGCGTTCGGGGTCGCCGCCGGTGGAAGCAACGCAAGACCTGGCGCTGACACAGAGGCAGGTGGGGGTAAGCCGCCGGCCCCCTTCAACAGGACAAGAGTCAACAGGACAAGACTGAACGGGGTAAGAGAACATCAAAGTGACTTCAAGACATCATGTTGACCTGACCGAACCCGTGCCGCGGGTGACGATTGACGACTGCTCGACGGTGTCTTCGATCTTCATGAAGCGGGTGACCGAGCAACCGGACAAAGTTGCGCTTCGCGAGAAGGATTTCGGCATCTGGAACGAGTACACGTGGGCCGATTTCGGCAGACAGGCGATGTTGGCCGGCCTCGGACTTCAGGCGCTTGGCCTTGCTCGGGGAGACATTTGTTCGATCGCCTCTGAGGTCAACAAAGAATGGATGTTTGCTGACCTGGGGATTATCGGCATCGGCGGCGTGACCAATGGCGTCTACCCGACAGACGCCGCCAACCAGGTCGAGTACCTCATCAACGACAGCGGCACTCGCTTTTACTTTGCCGAAGACGAAGAGCAACTCGACAAGGTGCTTGAGGTGCGCGATCGTGTGCCGACGCTTGAGCGGGTGATCATTTTCGACATGGAAGGTCTGCGGGACCTCGATGACGACCTCACCATGAGTTTCGCCGCGCTGCTTGAACTCGGCGCGGCGTATGGGGAAGAGCACCCGGATGCCTGGGATCTCGCGATTCAAAGCGCAGATGCCGAGGATCTGATGGTGCTGACCTATACGTCCGGGACCACCGGGCGACCGAAGGGCGCCATGATCTCACAGCGCAATATGATGTTCATGATGATCAATCTGCAGCGCTGCTATGAGATCCGGCCGACCGACGAGCAGTTGGGATTCCTGCCGCTCGCGCACGTCGCCGGCCGCATGTTCTACACGTTTGCGGTTATCGAGAGCGGTTCCGTCGTCAACCTGGTCGAAGATCTGGAGACTGCGACTCAGGATCAGCAGGAGGTCGGCCCGACTATTCACTTTGCCGTGCCGAGGGTTTGGGAGAAGCAGTTCAGTACGGTCGCGATCAAGCTCAAAGAAGCGACCGCAGTCGGTCGCTTCGCATATGGGGCCGCGCTCAGGCTGGGCGAACGCCGCATGATGTACGTCAAGCGCGGTGACCCGGTGCCAGCGGGTCTCGCCGTGATGTTCAAGCTTGCCGAGTTTCTGGTGCTGCGCAATTTGCGCCGGATGCTCGGCATCGAGGACTGCCGTTGGTTGTCGACGGCTGCCGCGCCCATTGCCCCCGATCTCATCGACTGGTTCTGGGCCATCGGCAAGCCGATGTATGAGGTCTACGGGCAAACTGAGTGCACCGGCCTTGCCACCGCGTGCACCCCAGAGGCCATGCGGATCGGTAGCGTCGGCCGGGCGATGGAGGACGTCGATGTCGTTCTTTCCGATGAAAACGAGATCCTCATCCGCGGCCCCGGTGTCATTCAGGGGTACTGGAATCAGCCCCAGAAGACCGCGGAGACCATCCGTCAGGGCTGGCTGTACACAGGCGACGTCGGTCGCATCGACGACGACGGGTTCATCTATATCATTGATCGGATCAAAGACATCATCATCACCGCCGGTGGCAAGAACATCACGCCGAGCGAGATGGAGAACCAGCTTAAGTTCTCGCCTTACATCTCGGATGCAGTTGTCGTGGGTGACAAGCGGCCCTATCTGACCTGTCTGGTCATGATCGATCAGGAGAACGTGACAAAGTTTGCGCAGGACAACGACGTACCGTTCACCAACTATACGAGCTTGTGCCACACCCAGGCGGTCCAGGATCTGGTGTGGGCGGAGATCGAAGCGGTCAATTTGCGGTTCGCACGCGTGGAGACGGTTAAGAAATTTCGCCTCATCGACAAGCTGCTGGATCCGGAAGACGAGGAACTGACGCCGACCATGAAACTGAAACGAGCGGTCGTGAACGAGAAATACTCGGACTTGATCACGAGCATGTACAGTGGCTGACACCGGGGCACGCCTGAAAGGGCGCGCTTTTGTTGAGACGCGGGTCATTGCAGTGCTCCCAAAAGGACATGAAACGAAACACGCCGGGCGGCCCGGCGCAAAACCGACACAATGCGGAGAATAAAAATGACAAGAGTGCGATCTGTTGGCCGGATTCTGGTGACATCGTCAATTGTGGGTCTGGTTGCGGGGTTGACGGCTTGCGGGGGTGGCCAGCCAGCGGGTGAGGACGCCGCCGTCCCGGTGGGCGCAGATCAGACCGTCGCAGAACGCGGTGTTTCCCCGACCGAAATCACGCTTGGCACCCATACGGACCTCTCTGGTGCCGTAGCGATCTGGGGGGTCGGATCGATGAACGGCGCACGCATGCGGTTCGACGATGCCAACACCAGCGGTGGCATTCATGGGCGGCAGATACGCTTCGTCGTTGAAGACACCCAGTACCAGATCCCGCGCGCCATTCAGGCGTCCAACAAGCTGATTAACCGGGACAAGATCTTTGCCATGGTGCTTGCGCTGGGGACGCCCACCAACAATGCGGTGCTGACTGAACAACTGCGACAGGGCGTGCCGAACATGTTCCCGTTGACGGGTGCGCGTTCGATGGTCGAGCCTTACCACGATCTGAAGTTCACGCAACGAGGCATCTATTACGATGAGATGCGTGCGGCGGTGAAGTACTTCATGGAGAAGGAAGCCAAGACCCGTCCATGCGTTATCTACCAGGACACCGACTATGGCCAGGAGATCCTCGAAGGTGTGCAGGATCAGCTCAAAGTGATGGGCCAGTCAGTGGTTGAAGTCTCAGGGCATGGCAAGACGGAGAGCGAGTTCACCGCCTCTATCATCCGGCTGCGCAATGCGGGCTGCGATCTGGTGCTGATGGGGACTATTCACCGGGACACCATCCTGGTGCTTGAGGCATCCCGTAAACTCGGTTGGAAGGAGGTCACCTGGGTCGGCAACAACGCCGCGTATGGCCAGGTGATTGCTGACCAGGAGAGCGGCTCCGGTGAGGGCTACTATGCGTTTGTGCACATGGCCGAACGCTATGCCGACGACGATCTGTCGCCACCGCTTCGGGCGTGGTGGGACGCGTACAAGGAGCGCTTTGGCGATGATCCCGGGATTCCTGCGATGGAGGGCCATCGCGCCGCAGACTTGATGGTTGAAGCGCTGCAGCGCGCCGGTCCGGATCTGACGCGTGACGGCTTCATCAAAGCGATGGAAAGCATCACGGATTACAACGACATTTTTGGCTACCAGGTGTCGTTCGGACCGGGAGACCATAAGGGTGTAAGCGAATCAACGCTGTCCCAGGTCAAGGATGGTCGCTGGGTGACGCTCGCTGAATCGATCACTTATTAGAAGAATTCAATCCTAACGATCCGGGCCGGAGCGCAACTCGCGGTTCGGCATGGCCCGTTTGGCATGGTCCGCTCGGCATCGCCTGTTTGGTATAGGGGGAGCGAGCGCTTTTCGGGCCGGCCGCGTCGGGTAAATAGCGGCTTCAGTCTGCACTGCTAGTCTCAAAAAACCAGGTTTCGATCTTGTTTCGCACGGCTTGGCCGCGAAGCAACACGAGGGAAGTGATGTTTTTTCTGTTTGGTGAGCGAATCGTCAGTGAATCGATTTACTCGGGAGAGCATACCTGTCCCGTTTGTCGATCTACCCGGCCGTTCAGCAAGGTGGTGGAAACCAACTACTTCACGTGCTTCGGTTTCAGGTTATTGCCGATTCAGAAGATGGCCGATTACCTCAGCTGCACGAGCTGCAACAACTCGTTTGCGGCTGAAAACCTGGACGAACCATCCCAGTGTGAATCGGTGCAGCAGGTGCTGATCTACGTGCTGTTGGGTTACGGAATGTACGACCATCGTGAGGTTGCGCAGGAAATCTATCTGAAGCTGACCGGCTTTGAGTTTTCAGACGACGCGTTGCGACGTCAGGTGCGGCGTTTCGAAAATGACAAGGAAGACGCCTTCGGCTTACTCCAGACCGCTGCTGCGTACGTCAACGCGGCGGGTAAACAGCAGATCGTGGAAGCTGCATTTCTCATGACCCATGCGAGTTGTGAGATTCAGTTCGAGGACCGCGTGCGGGTTAACCTGGTTGGCAACGCACTTGGCGTGTCGCTGCAGTTCGTCGAGTCCGTGATCGACAATGCGCGCTCGCAGGGTTACTACGGCATTCGGCGGTTGCTGAGCGCGGCGTCCTAGCTGGCACCAGGGACGCGCCGGCTAGACCGATCATGATGGAAGAATGTTGAAAACACGTTGCGGCACCCTGCCAGATTGGCGAGCGGGGCCGTTACTGACGATGGGCTACGGCGCACCATTTCTGAGTCTTCGCAGCCGCCAATGTCGTTACTTTTCGGGCCTGTTTCTCCTATGATGGCGGCGGGCGAAACATTCTGGAGAAATCATGAAGAAAAGTATAATTGCATCGGTTGCCCTACTCCTGTTTGCGAGCAGCGCGTCTGCGGACTTTTTAGGGATCAGGGTCGGTGTGGGGATTTGGAACGGCGACGTTGGCGGGGATATTTCGGACCTGTCCCTCGATTCGTTCAATGTCCAGGACGACACCGGGATCAACATCTACGCGGGTTTCGAGCATCCGATACCACTCCTGCCGAACATCAAGATTGGCCGAACCAATATCAAGGACTCCGGCAGCGCTTCCCTTAGCACCTCCTTTGAGTTTGGCGGTACCGTGTTTACGGCCGGTGAGCGGCTAAACACCAGCATCGATCTCACGCACACGGATGTGACGTTGTACTACGAGATTGTTGATGTGGGCATGGATCTGGACGTCGGTCTCACGGGCCGATATATGGACGGTCAGGTCGCCGTCAACGGTGTTCGCCAGGACATCGATGCGGTCCTTCCCATGGTCTTCGCCCGTGCGAAAGTTGGGTTGCCGTTCTCCGGTGTCTACGTGGGCGCTGAGGTGAACGCGCTCTCGTTTCGGGGCGATTCGGTCTCGGACTACGCGGCCAAGATCGGCTGGGAGACAGACTCCTTCATCTTCCCGGAGTTCGGTGTCGAGGCGGGTTACCGCAAGCTGATTGTTGATGGCGGATCAGACTTAGTGGCCCTGGACGCGGATTTCGACGGGATCTTTCTGAACCTGACGGCACGCTGGTAGACGCTGCGCTTCGCCGTAGGTTCCGTCCACGGAGCGGTTTGCGTCTTTGCTGCGCAAAGACGATGACACAAACACAAAAAAGGGGCCTTGAGCCCCGTTTTTGTTGTTGCGGTCGCCAGTGCCATTGACCTTAAGTCCGGTACGCGACGGTCGTTCTCCGCCTGATCCTTCAGATCCTTTCAGATTTGGCGATGCGGTCAGTCAGTGCCGCAATCTGCTGCTTTGTTCGAGATACTGATTCCCCGTCTTCCCATGCGCATGGGGTTGCGATCATGCGCACTCGTGCAATAGCCAAGGCTGATGCCCGTGTCGGGATCACCCCAGGCAATCTGGCCACCCGCACCGCCATGGCCGAATGCTGAAGCGGTATTGCTGTGGCCAAACCCACGCAGATTTCGTCGCTCATCCCCGGCGATGACGATGCCGAGTCCTCGGTTCACCGGGATGCCAGACAAGGGGTCGACATACCCGTCGGTTCGAACCTGTCGCGCCATATCGAGCGTGTCCGTCGTCCAGATGACATCGCCGGCGGCCGACCTGCCGGTAATCAACGCCTGATAGAAGAGCGCTATCTCTGCGGCGGACATGATGCCGCCGCCACCGGCGATCGGCACGCGACGAACTTCGGGCGTATTGAAAGACAAGATCGCGTCTTCCGTCACTTCGGTCACAGGTGGTACGGGCAGTCCGAGGCGCGCGTAGTCTTCCGCCGTCATCGGGTCACCCGTGTGTGAACAGTCGATCACACGCGGGTGCTCACTGTCCGGCAAGCCCACCCACAGGTCTGGCAGTCCCAGCGGTTCGGCGATGCGGCGGCGGATGAAGCCATCAAAGGTGTCACCCGACAGCCGCTCGATGAGTTCGGCAATGACCCACATGCTGGACGTCGGGTGATACTCGAACTTCTCACCGACTGGCCAGTTCAGGCGCCAGTCGGCAAAGCGTTGCAAGCGTCTCGCCTTGTCGAACCAGTCGGTTGGCCGAAATGGGGCTGATGGGAAGCCGGCCGTGTGCGTAAACAGCCGATCGATCGTGATGTTGCCTTTGTCGTTGCCACCGAACTCGGGTACCACGCTGACGACGCGATCATCAATGTTCAGTTTGCCGTCCTGGATGAGCAGCCACGCCGCCGCAGACGTGATCGCCTTGGTTGCCGAGAAGATGCAGAAGAGTGAGTCGTTGTCCGCCTCACCGAAGGTCTCGAATGCGATCAGCTTGCCGTGCCGCGCGAGTGCAATCTGCGCGCACGGCAACAGTCCCTCGTCAACCTCACGACGCGCCCGGTCGAGGAGGCTTGCAACCTTGTCCGCATCGACACCAACGTCTGCTGCCGACGCGGAGAAAGCCGTAATTTCGTCGCGCATCGCAAAGTCCTCTGCCCTGATCTTGCTGTGATTATAGACATGCTTGACGAACACTTGCCAAAGTCGCGAGCGGGCTGAGGCACGCGACCTGAAAAAGTGAAAAGTGAAAAGTGCAGGAAAGCACTTTTTCAGCACCGCCACGTGGGCAGGTGTCGCCGCTGAATCGCATTTGATAGGGTCAGGACATGAAGACAACGCTCGGTGAAAGCCGGTACCTGCGATTCGGCTCATTCGCGCTTTTCTACGTCGCGCAGGGATTGCCCATCGGGCTGATCAGCATCGCACTGCCAGCCTGGCTCGCTGGCGAAGGCGCGACTGCAGCGGACATCGCGACCTTCGTGTCCATTGCCTCCCTGCCGTGGGGCCTCAAGCTGTTTGCGGGACCCTTCATGGACCGCTTCTCGTTCCTGCCGATGGGTCGGCGTCGCCCCTGGGTTATCGCAGCGCAGTGCGGCTTGCTGATCGGACTCCTCCTGATGGCATCGTTGACTGACCCGCTGGATGACCTCTTTGTGCTAACCCTTGCAGCCGTCCTCGTCAATACCTTCGCCGCGGTGCAGGACGTCGCGGTTGACGGTATGGCGATCGATGTGCTGCCCGAAGGTGAGCGGGGCAGGGCCAACGCCCTTATGGCGTTTGGACAGGTTGCGGGCTATTCGGGATCGGCCGCTCTGTCGGGGTTTGCGCTCAGCCTTTGGGGATTATCAGGTGCGGCGGTACTGCTCGCTGTCGGCGTCGGGGTCATTCTGGTCTGGGTGTTCGTCGTGCGTGAGCGGGCCGGCGAGCGCACGTTTCCCTGGTCTGCTGGCGAGGCATCGGCGCGGTCCCA
>CAVOBC010000140.1:0-11136 GCA_963693635.1 Gammaproteobacteria bacterium
GCAAGCCGCATGCCAATACCGATGTTGGCGAGTGCACGGTTCCGGGTGCCATTGTCCTCGTGGCGTGTCCAGGCAGTGCCAATGTCCACAAATGCGGCGAAGCCCAGACGGGCGAGCTGCAAAGGATGCATGTTCGTGAACAGGCGATGCTCGACCGAAGCGAGGACAGACCGGTCGCCGACGGTGATTCTGTTCGCGTATCCGCGCAGCCCGTTCGAGCCCCCGAGCTGAACCTGACGATGGCTGTTCAGATTGTGACTGTACGTCGCATTCAGCGTCGCGACGAGGGATGTCCGGGCTCCCAGCGAGCGAAAGAACCGGGTCGCGTAAACGGCCACCAGATCCTCAGCGCTGCTGGAAGAAAGATCCCAGCGTGTTTCAATCGCGAATCGATGCGACCAGAGATCGGTTGCCGTGAACCGAAGCGTGTCACGGACCTGGGCTTCCACGACCACGCGATCGACGGTCGAGCCAAGGGACGTCGAGGCGTACCCGGCGCGGGCGTACCAACTGACTCCAAGGTGCAGGTCCTCGGTACGATGGATCTGATCAAAGTTGTAACCCTCGCTGTACCGGTCCTCGATATGTTCGATTTGTACGAAGGGATAGGTGAGTCGGTTTGACCGCGGCGTCGTGCGCGGGCCCGGCAGGTCGGCTGCGGGCAAAGCCTGGAACCGGTCCGCCTGCACCCGAACGCCGGTGGACCAGCGCGTGACACGTCCGTTGATCAAACCCCGGGACCATCCGAGGTGCGCAAACAGATCCTCGAAGTCATGCTGGACGATGCTCGTTGCGCGCCCCTTGGCGTACTGTTTTTCGCTACGGTCCGTCCGCCGCAACGAGATACTCCAGCTTTTGCGCGCATCAAGGGCGTAGAAGGGCAAGCTCACGCGAGCGAGCGCGGCGTTGCCGTCGTCGCTGTCGATCCACTCAAGCTGTGTCGCAATCCGCGTGTCTCCCAGGAAGAGATCGCGATACACAAACTCGGTTGAATTACGATCTGCATCGTGGCGGCGGACCATCGACAGGTGATTGCCGGTGCCGAGGAGATTGTTGTCACGGATGCCAAAGCGATACGTGCTCTCGCCCCCGGCCTGCGTGTACGAGAGTTCAGGGGTCAGGGACCAGACATCCCGCGTGATGACTTCTACATCGACCTCCGGGCGACCCGTGTCGTCGTCGCACGTGGCCAGGGTCCGTATGGCCGCGTCGTAAAGATGACTGGACCGCCGCAGATTGCGTTCCGTCTCGGCGGCGCGTGCAGGTGAATATTCGTTACCGACGTCAAACAGTAGCTGCTGGCGCACACTCTGGACAGTGGTCAGGGTGTGTATACGGTTGCCCCAACGGAAGAGCCAGTTGTTCTCCCGCGGGTTCGTCTCGTCAAACACGGGCAGACGCGAATAGTGGATCTCGCGAATCCGACCCGCTGGCGGCGGTCCACTGACCCTGCGGCGGAAGTCCCAGGATTGGGTTTCGGGAGGCCCGTCTATGCATGTTCGATTTGCCTCGACACGCCCGTCAGGGTTGTCGACGGCTGCGAGAACGGCATTCGCGAACATCGTCAGCAAAGCGGACAGCAAGACGGTCTGGCACGCTATCATGCAGATAGTGCCGTAACGCCCGACGGGCCCGCATCGACGTCGGGAAAGGAGACGGGAGTGTCGCTCGGGTGACCACCCGGGAAGGACGTCACAAGCAACCATCGCCCTCGGGTTTGTGGGGTGTTTGCTCCCAGGCGACGAGTCGCGTGACGTCGCCGGTGGCGTTGTTCGTGCCGGCCCCGCGGCTTGAGGCGGCCGTTCTTGCGCAGGGTCGCGAGGCACATACTCGATCTGCGCATTGAGACTGCGCAGCTCATCGTCTGCCCTGCGCTGGGCAGCGTTCAATACCTTCTCGTTGATGAGCAGTGCGTAAGGCCTACGTTTGGCCATGGTTTAGCAG
Organism: Gammaproteobacteria bacterium; assembly: GCA_963693635.1. Taxonomy (GTDB): domain Bacteria; phylum Pseudomonadota; class Gammaproteobacteria; order Pseudomonadales; family Azotimanducaceae; genus CAVOBC01. The sequence goes on from CAVOBC010000140.1 coordinate 1,945, forward strand.
CCCGATGAACTCGACAATCTAGATTATAATATATCTATATATTGTTGAAATATAATGAATACTTATCACGCAGAATCTGCAGAAAACGGTTCGTGGGATGCGAAAAACTTGAAGCTGCGACCTGACTAACGGGTTAACCAGACCAGACCATTGGGGAACGCCAGCCGCATTCTTCAACAAGATTGTGGGTGCGATCCGGGGTACCCGCGGCACGCTTGCCTCGATTCTGTGTCAGCTGTGCGCCTGTTCGGCAGCGGCCCGGTCTTCGGGGTGCTGATATTGCGGCGTCGTATCGCGGGGTGAGCGCAGATCCTGACGCGTGCTATCACGAGTTCTCGCGGCGATCATGTCCCAGCCGGCATCCCATTCGTGGGGGAGCCAATTGATTGTTGGGCCGGTGAACTCCGCGAATCCACGGAGCGCATCGTCCAAAACTGCGTGCTGAATGGCGGGGTCGTTCGGCTGACCGGCTTCAAAGCCGAGCGGAAAATTCAGAAACTGGGCGCGCGGCGGGCGGCCTGCGGTCATGATGTCGAGTGCGCTGCCAAGGATCAGGGTAGGCAGGCCAGCGGCTTCAAAGTGTCGGGCGATCAGACTCACGGTCTGATGGCAGACAGGTCACAGTGGCACAAGGAGCAAGAGATCCAGTCGCTCCCTTGCGATTGTCGCCTCGAGTGTCGGGATGAGCTCATCAGTGACCCGGCGTTGTGAGTAGACGCCGCCCATACAGGAATAAAAGTTTTCCGCGAGACTGCCGATCGTGCCATCCGCTTCAAGCGCTGCCAGCGCTTCAATGGGTACGACGCAGCGCGGGTCCAGCCGCGCTTCTGGCAGGTAATTCTCTGTAACGTGCGAGAACCTCAGCTGATCGACCGGCGTTCCTCGCGGAATGGAACGGATCGATGTGTCGTCCTTGTAGTGGAATGCAACCTGACCCTTGACGTAAGCGCCGGATGAAACGATGAGTCCCAGCTTCGATTCCGCGAGCGGGGGTGCCGGTGAGAACGCGGGCGCGCCGTCAGCCTGAAGCCATCGGTATGGCTCGTAACCCAACTGGTCGTAGAGTTCACGGGTCTGGCGAATGTATGCTGTAGGCGTTCGCATGGTTGTGCCTGGGCCATTGACGGGTCGAGTCTACCCTAGATTTCGCAACAGACGGTTTGGGGCCACCGATCCTGTGATCCCACTCTTTTCACGCCAGATCCGTTCTCGTACCGACCGTTTTGTCACGTGATGGTTCGTACCGCACTGTTTGCGTCCGGTCGTTTGCGTGCGGGCTGTTTGCGGCCGGGCTGTTTTCGCAGGTACCGTCATGGTCTTGAACGGCGGGCGAGGGCAGTGGACGCATGAGCCGGGTTGCTAAGCGGTCAGGGCACCGAGGGTGACGCTGCGTTCGGATATCCGTATGGGCGAACAGTGAATCGGGCCCGCGCGTTTACAAACTGTTGGCCAGGGGTTGTCCTGCTTTGGCCGCATGCCCGGATAATCCGCTTGCTTACTATTGGGATATCGCGATGATCATCGGCCTACTTTGCCGTGGACGAACGTGATGACCTGCCTGCTTTGGCCTGGCACCCGCTGGCTGGATGACAACGCCGTCGAACGAGAGGTGTTGGGCGGGCGCGCTGCGGGCGTTTTCGTGCCCGACGTGAATGACGTAACAACGGATCAGTGGCGACGGTGCGACGGAATGATGGCGCGCGCTGATCCGCTCGCGGTGATTCGCCCCAAGGACGTGCCGGATTGCAAAATCATCGTTACGCCGAAGGTTGGCTACGACAACTTTGACCTCGGCGTGTGGGGCAACGCGGGTGTGCCGGTGTGTAATGTGCCTGACTACGGGACTGAGGATGTTGCCGATCACGCGCTCGGCCTGCTCCTTGCACTGGTGCGTGGCGTGGGTCGTTATGAGCAGGCGCTTCGGGCAGATCCGGTGGTCGGCTGGAAGCCGACAGAGCAGCCACTCGCGAAGCGCCTGCGTGGTGCCCAGATGGGCATTGTCGGCCTCGGACGAATCGGCACCGCAATGGCGCTACGCTGCAAGGCGTTTGGCATGGATGTCGGCTTCTATGATCCTTACCGCGACAATGGTGTTGATCTGGCGCTTGGCGTCCGGCGCTACGCGTCTTTGGCTGCTCTGTTTGGTGCCGCTGATTTCGTCAGTCTGCACCTGCCGTTGACCGCTGAGACGCGTAACCTGATCAATGCGGAGGTACTGGCCACGGCGCGTCCGGGCCTCGTCCTCGTGAATGCGGCAAGGGGCGAGGTGCTGGATCTCGAAGCGCTTGCAGGCGCATTGAAAAACGGCAGCGTGGGTGGCGCGGGCCTCGACGTGCTCCCCGAAGAGCCACTCAATCCTGCCGAACCCCTGTTGGCCGCCTGGCGTCGACAGGAAGCGTGGCTTGAACACCGGCTGCTGGTGACGCCCCACGCCGGGTTCTACACGCCTGAGAGTATGCGCGACATGCGGAGCAAGGGCATTGAGGTGGCGCTGCGGTATCTCGCGGGTGGCCGTCTGGAGAACTGCGTCAACGAGGCGTTTTTGACGAGCCGTCGCTAGAACTGAGTTTTGGGACAGCAGACTAGCTCTCCAGGGTTTTTTCGCCGTGACCACGGTCGATACGTTTGAGGTCGGGATAGAAGTACCCGAGCAGCAGCATGCTGAGCGCGAGCAGGAATGCGCCCGTCAGCAGCGCCACATCGATACCGACAAACTCTGCAAGTCCGCTGATCGGGATCAACCCGAGTGGCATCAAGCCGTGGGTCATCATCATGATGCTCATCACGCGCCCGCGGATCTCAGGCCGGATGGCGAGTTGCACGATGCTCATGTTGAGTGCGCCAAAGAGTGAACTAAAAAAGCCGCAGACGGCCATCATGGCGATTGCAAAGTAGGCACTGGAGGACATTGCGAACGCGGCGAGCGCGATCGCCCAGCAATAGCTGGTGACGAAAAGGAAGCGCCCTTTCTTGCTGAAATCGCCGAGGCGGGCAAGCAGGAGAGAGCCGCCGAGGGCGCCGACACCCATCCCGGTCATCAGCAGCCCCAGGCTGTCCGGACCGCCGTTCAGGACGTCCTGATTGAACGCGGGCAACAGGAACGATGCAGACCAGCCAAATGTCATGGGCACGAAGCCCATGATCAGCAGCCCGAGGATCAGTTTTTCATCGCGCATGTACCGAAATCCCTCGGCGATGTCCTCCAGCGGCGTCGATGCGCCGCGGGGCGCGGGGTTGCCCTCGTAGTGCAACTGGATGGTGGCGAAGACGGACACGAGGTAGAGGCCTGCGATGACAAAGAAGACGATGCCGACACCCTCGGTCGAGGTCGTGTCTCCGCCTGCAAAAATCGCGATGAGTGCACCTGCAAGCGCGGGTCCAAGGATGCGGGAGAGGCTGAAGGTGGCACTTTGCAACGCCATCGCATTGACGAGCGAGTCCTGTCCGACTACTTCGGGAATAACCGCGCTCCGAGCGGGCATGCTGAAGCTGAGTACGGTGCCGTTGAAGAGCCCAAAGTAGATGAAGTGCCAGAACGTGACGTTGTCCGAATAGACAATGGTGGCGAGCATCAATGTGGCCGCACCATTGAGCAATTGTGACAGGACCATGATGGTCTTCTTGTGGAAACGATCGGCAATGACGCCGCCGGCCAGCGAGAAGATGAACGACGGCAGCATGAAAGACAGCATGACCCAGGTGAGCGCCATGGGTGAGCTGGTCATTTCGTAGATCAGCCAACCCCGCGCCACCATTTGCATTTGCATGGCAAACGATGTGCCGAGGTTCGCGACCCACAGGTAGCGAAAATCACGAATCCGCAGGGATTCGAACATGCCGGGTTTGTGGCGTGTCGCTGCGGACTCTTCGCGCGGCCTGGAAGGCTGGGTGGACATGGTTGCGGCCGGCGGTCCGGCTCAGGTTTCCTCTTTCGTCTGTGCTGCCAGTGAACGGTCTGTGAAACGTCGGTGAATCTGTGTGTCAGTGCATGATCGTTCCGGGCTCACGGTCCGTGCAACCGTCGCACGAAAAGGTCGCTGGCTGAACGTCATCGCGGTCGCAAACACTCTCGACTGACTGCGAAGTCTGGTTCTGGCGATTCGCGCCAGCAAAGTGGAAGCGTCCTCAGGCGGCCTCGCGGCGCGAGTGGCCAAGGGCGTTGAAGCGGGCGAGCAGCGACGCGGCGCCGCGGCCGCTCTCCTTGCGATGCTCCGATATGCACCCCTCTATCAACGTAAGCTGCATTAGACGCTGGCTGCGCGGAACGTCCACCGCGTTCCAGCGAACGGCCTTCTCCCAAAGCGGATCCAGAAACTCGGCACCCCGGGTGAGCGAACCATCAGTGGTGCGGAAGGTATATGAACGAAGTTCCGAGACAAATAGCTGAACGTACGCGACGTGCGATGCTTTGTCTTGCCGAATCTGATCGATGATGTTCGCGGCCTCGTCGGCGGTGTCGCGCAGTCCCTGCCGAAGTGCCGGGTCACGCATGATTCCCACGTTGAACTCAAAACCTCGCTCAGCGCTGATTTCAATCAGGAGAATGCCCATCAATTGCTTGATCAAAGCCTCGTGCGCCAGCGGAATCTCTGGTAATTCCCGGCTGTCGGCGCCGGGCCGCCCGTGCGGGCATATCCGGCGTGGTGTAAGCACTGGGCCCGAACAGCATGTCGCGGGCCGTGAACCACATCCGGTCGTGCGCACCGGGGGCGCCATCGCTGCCACCTTCGTCGAGGCCATGGGCAACCAGAAGGCCCTTGTTGAGATGTGCCGTCGCGGTGCCGCTAATGTCCTCGACCACAATGGACGCAAAGTCGGGCGCGGTGATGTCAGCGAGCATGCGGCCATACCCCTCAACGATGCCAGTGGTCGTAAGGCTTCGCCAAAGCGGCAGGTTGATGCCGGAATCCAGCAGAAGCTTCATTTGCGCGTGGTTGGGAAAGTGCTCCGCGACAAGAATCTCGGTTGACGCATCGATGAGTTCATTGCCTTTCGCGGCGAGCGACGCTTGCCAGTTCCTAATGGCTGGCCAACGTTCCAGGGTGCGGGGCGAAACATAGATGCCCGCATCGTCATAGCCGCCATGGAGCAACGGTGAACAGTCGCCACCCGGCGCACGATTGGCGGTGGCATAGGGATGTTCGCTGAGAATCTCGTCGGTTGAGTAGGATAGCTTAATGGGGTCGCGGACCCCGCCGGGTTGAACGTAGAGCCGAATTCGTCGCGGTTTTGTTGCCTCTGTTGTGGCGCCCACGCGCTGTGCAGGTATGACGCGCTGTGCTCTAATAGGCCAGTGCGGCGCGTGCCTTAGAGAGAGCAGCGCTTTAGCGTGACCATCTGAACGGGCCCCCGACGCAAGACATCTCAACGGATCACATCGAAAGAACTCACAGAGATATGTCCAGCGCAGTGGCTAAGAGGTGAGAGGTCGGTTAGAGGTAAGAGGTGGGTTAGAGGTAAGAGGTGGCTCTCGGTCCGCAATGGATGGCAAAGTAAAGGTGACACGGGCGTGACGTTACATTACCGGCGCTCGGCACCGATTAGGCGGGCGCTGCGAACTCCGGCCCAGGGTCACGGACCGACTGATTTCCGGGGTTGCAGGGTTCAGGTTTTCACTGCGGTTGCGGAGTAAAGAGGCATGTCCTGGCAGGATGAAGTAGACGAGATCGAACGACGCCGTGGATTCGCGCAGGAGATGGGTGGGCCCGAGGGCGTTGCCCGTCAACGCAAACGCGGCAAGTACACGGTCCGCGAGCGGGTGGACAAGTTCGTCGATGCCGGCACATTTCGTGAATTCATGGGTCTGGCAGGTAGTGGCCAATATGAAGGCGGGACGCTTGTACGTGTTACGCCCAAGGGTTCGGTTGACGGGTTCGGGTCTGTCGGCGGGCGCAAAATTGTCATGTCGGCGGGTGACTTCACCGTGCGTGGAGGATCTGGAGGTACAAGCGGTGGACTCGGCCAGGAACTAGCCGCCAACCAACGGGCCCGTGAGTGGCGGCTGCCATACGTCAGATTGCTCGACGCCGCCGGTGGCAGTGTGCGCTCCTTCGAGGAAATCGGCCGCACCTACTTGCCTGACGGCAATGCCTGGTCAACGATCGACGTCGAGATACTCAGCGAGATTCCGGTGGTATCTGCGGTCATGGGTTCGGTCGCGGGATTGCCGGCCATCAACGCCTGTCTCGCGCACTTCAACCTGATGGTGCGCGACAAATCGCAGCTCTTTCCGGGAGGTCCACCGGTCGTCAAAGCATCGCTTGGTTACGACATCACCAAGGAAGAACTGGGCGGCGACCACATCCACACGCGCATCAGCGGCAGCGTCGACAACCTGGCGGAGACGGAGGAAGACGCGTTTGAGCAGATCACGCGTTTCCTAAGCTATATGCCGTCGAACGTCTGGGAAATGCCACCGCAGGTCGACATCGGCGACGATCCGGGCCGTGCAGACGAATCCCTGCTGAGCGCGGTACCCGTCAATCCGAGGCAAACGTACAAAATCCACCGGGTCATCGACGCGGTGGTTGATCAGGGTTCGTTCTTCGAGATTTCGCCGGGATACGGCCGCTCCCGGGTGATCGGCCTCGCGCGACTCGGCGGTTACCCCTGTGGGGTGATGGCCAACAACAACCGGCACAAGGGTGGGTCGACCGACGTCGCATCCGGCAGCAAGGTGATGCGGTTGCTGCAACTGTGCGACACCTTCCACCTGCCGATTGTCTCCCTCGCTGACGAACCGGGCTTCATGGTGGGCCTTGAGTCTGAGAAACAGGGCATCGAGCGCGCTGGCGCGGCGCTCGTCGCGCAAACCTGTCTTTCTCGCATGCCGTGGATAACGATCGTGATGGGCAAGCTCTACGGCGTTGCTGGCCAGTGCCAGCATCGGCCCTCGGGGATGTTTCGCCGTTATGCCTGGCCGTCGGCGAACTGGGGCTCGATGCATATCGCCGGGGGGGCCTCCGCCGCATACCGCCGCGAGATCGACGACGCGCCGGACCCGGAAGCGAAGCGTGAGGAGATTGAAGCCCGTTTACGAGCGCTTGGCAGCCCGTTTCGAACTGCGGAAGCGACCGGGCAGGACATCATTGATCCCCGGGATACGCGCGCGGTGCTGGTTGAGTTTGTCACGGATGCCCAGCGTGTCTTGCAGACCCAGTTGGGCATGACCGCGATGCCGTTCCGTCCATGACGAACGCGACAAGTCCGCGAACCCGGCGCGCCCGGTTGCAAGAAAATGCGAGGTTTGCTCGTAAACCGGTTCTCGAGAACTGTCAGGGTGACAATTTTGGGACAATAACCGGCCAAACAGCGAGCGACGGGGCGCAGGACGTTGGGCTCGAACCAGGGGAAACCAGAACCGTTAGGGGAAAGCGATGCCAACAGTAGAGATCGGTAAGGCGAGCATCTATTACGAGACCTTCGGGGACGGCGATCGCCACCTGGTCTTCGCGCATGGGGCGGGTGGAAATGCCGCGAGCTGGTGGCAACAGGTCCCCCATTTCATTGATCGTTTCCGCATCGTCACCTTCGATCATCGCGGGTTCGGACGCTCGGTGTGTCCGGATGAGGACCTCGATATGAGTCACTTCGTCAACGATCTGACCGCCATCATGGACAAAGAGGGCATGGCCTCCGCCCAATTGGTGTGTCAGTCGATGGGCGGGTGGACGGGGCTCGGGATGGCGCTGCAATGTCCCGAGCGCGTTGAACGGCTAGTGATGAGCCACACCCCCGGTGGCATCACCAATGATGAAATCGCGGCGGTCAGTGCCGAGGCAGAAAAAGTGCGTAAACCGGCGGTACCGCCATTCGGCAGTTGGGCCGTAGCGCCAGACTTCCATGTGAAGAACGAAGTGGCAAGCCACCTGTATAACCAGATTGGCGCCTTTAACGACCCGGACGTACGGGCGAAGATCGTGTCGGGTATCGGCCGGCCAACCGACCAGACGAAACTCGAAGCGTTCAGGACACCGACGTTGTTCATCACCGCCGCCCAGGACCAGATTTTTCCGCCGGCGATGATCGAAAAAGTCGCGGCACTCGTGCCGGGGTCAAAAGTGGTTAACCTCGGCGACGCCGGACACTCTTCTTATTTCGAGTCGCCCGATGCGTTCAATGCGGCGTTGGACGACTTTCTGGCCTGACCGTGGGACAACTCGTTTGTTGGAATTGCGGCGGCTCCTTGCCGGATGATCCACGCGAGCCGATCACACGTCATCACAGCTGCCAGACCTGTTTCGCAGACCTGCATACCTGCACCATGTGCCTTCACTACGACCCTGGCAGGCCGGCTCAGTGCGACCATGATCGGGCGGAGCCGGTGGTTGAAAAGAAGGTCAGCAACTTCTGTGACTTTTTTGCCCAGCGTCATGATGCTTACGACATGGGCGAAGGCTCCGTGCGCGAGGCCGCGAAGTCCCGCCTCGATGGGTTGTTCGATGGCGATGCGACGAACGCGCCGGATTCGGATTCAGACGAAGCCCGGGCCGCGCATCTCGAAGACCCATTCGCCGATCCCCTCAGCGATAGGAAGGAAGATACGCTCTTGTCGTCGGACGATGCAGCGTCAAGGTTCAACGATCTCTTCAAGAACTAGTGTCCTGTCTGGCTAATTCGTCACATTGTTCGCTGGCCTGTTTCGCCGCTGATCGGCAGCGCCTCGTCGTGGTTTCTCATCCTTGCGGGTTCGCGACCGCGGCGTCCCCGCGCCTTGTTAGCGACACAACATGCTGACCGCCCAGATGCAACCAATTAGCCAGTCAGGACACGAAGCGTTGGTTGACCGATGGCCAGGCACGACTATTCGCCGCTGGCTACTTGTTCATGTTCAGGCTTCTCGTTCAGCTGCAGGACAAGTAGCAGACCGGTGAGGATGAGGTCCGGGGCGACCGCGTCGAACAAATTCTCGCGGTCAAACAGGTGCGCGAAACCGCCGGTTCCGATCACCATCGGTCGCTCGCCGTCAAAGGCCTCGACCGTGATGCGGGCAACCAACTCGCGAACCATCCCCACATTGCTCCAGTAAAGCCCGCTCTGAATGCTCTCGACGGTCGACCGACCGATCGAAGTTTTGGGCCGTTTGATCTCAACGGACGGCAACTGCGCTGTCCCCTCCTCAAGGGCCTGCATGGAAAGCTGCACGCCCGGAATGATGTTGCCGCCAAGAAATTCCCGGTCTCGGGTGACGGC
>CAVOBC010000141.1:0-10901 GCA_963693635.1 Gammaproteobacteria bacterium
CGCCTACGGCCGACCGGACGCGTCCATTGAGGAGGTTATGACCGCGGCGCGGGCGGCACAGGCCCACGACTTCATCATGGATATGCGCGACGGTTACGACACGGTGGTCGGTGAGCGCGGGTACACCCTCTCAGGTGGCCAGCGCCAGCGTATCGGCATTGCACGTTCGCTGCTGCTCAATCCCCCGATTCTCGTCCTGGACGACGCGACCAGCGCGATTGATGTCAACGTGGAAGCGGCCATCCACGAGTCACTACTGCGACTGATGCAAGACCGCACGACTATGGTGATCGCCCATCGCATGTCCACCATCAGCCTGGCCCAGCGGGTCTTGCTGCTTGAAGACGGCAAAATCATCGCGACCGGTACGCACCAGGAGTTGATGGCGAACGAACCTCGATACGCCGATGTCCTTGACCAGCAGGTGCGGGCACATCAAGCCGAACCGGTGCTCGAGAATGACGACGCCCAGGCAGCGGAAGAGACAGACGCCGAGTACCGCGCCCGGATCGCAAGCGTGACGGGCAGTGCGCCATCACCGGGTGGCAGCGGGCCCGATATGGGAGGCCGTTAGGCAATGTGGCACGGCAGAGGCGGTCACGGCAGCATGGGCGCGCCGCAAGGCGGTTTGCCGTTTGCAGGCATCCCGCCCGAGATGACCGAGCGTGTTGAAGAACTGATCGCCGGTGAACCGGACTTCGCCGATACCAAGGAAGCCTTTTCGCACACCGATTACGCACGCGAACGTTTCACCCTGTGGAACTTCCTTGCGCCCTACAAGTTCCGTATGGCCGGCGCACTGGCGCTGTTGGCCCTGACCGAAATGCTGCTGCTGGTAGGGCCCTATCTCGTCAAGGTCGCAATCGACGACGGCATCATGCCAGGCAACATGACCGTGCTGTACTGGGTGGGTGCGGTGTACCTCGGTTCGCTCGTTGTGGTCATGCTGGTCTCGGGTGTACGCATGCGCTACACCGGTCGACTCGGGCAATTGCTGATGTATCAATTGCGCGTGCAGGTGTTTTCGCACTTGCAGCGTCTGTCTCTGGACTACTTCACTGACGAAAAGGCAGGTCGCCTGCTGACACGGATGACAAGCGACATCGAGGCCCTTGCCAACCTGCTGCAGACCGGGCTTATCAACCTGGTGGCGCAGACCCTGAAGCTGATCTTCATCATCGGCTTGCTGCTGTCGTTCAACGTTGAATTGACGATTGTTCTCGTTGTGGCGACGGCACCGATCATGCTGGGAATGACGATGTGGTTCAGCGTCGTCTCCGAGCGCGGCTACGACATCGTCAGAGACCGGATTGCAGGGGTCCTGTCTGACCTGCAGGAGAGCTTGTCCGGCATGCGGCTGATCATTTCGTTCAACCGCATGCGCCACAACATCATTCACCACCGCAACATCGTCTCTGACTATCAGCACGCCAATAACTACACGGCGCTGATCAGTAGTTTCTATCAATCAGGTACCAGTCTGCTGCAAATCGCCGCGACGCTCTTCATCGTCATCGCTGGCTATTTTATCCTGCTCGACGTCAACCCCACCCTGGACCCGGCCGGCGCCTTTACCGTCGGCGCACTGGTCGCATTCATCAATCTGGTCGCCCGGTTCTTTGCCCCTATCCAGCAACTCGTGACGCTCTACAACGAATTCCAGTCTGGCAACGCTGCGGTCACCAAACTGCGCGAAGTGCTGAGCAGCGAACCCACCGTTGCCCAGGCCGCCAACGCCGTGATCATCGACAACATGAAGGGCGACATTCAAGTCGACGGCGTCTACTTTGGGTATGACGACACCCCGGTCCTTGAGAACGTGTCGCTGCATATCAAAAGTGGCGAGAGCATCTCCTTTGTCGGCCCTACAGGGGCCGGCAAGTCGACACTCGCGAAACTCATCACGCGCTTTTATGACCCCGACCAGGGGTCTATCAAGATTGATGGTCACGACCTGAAAGATGTTGACCTCACGTCCCTGCACAGCCAACTGGGCGTCGTGCCACAGGAGCCGTTCCTGTTCCACGGCAGCATCGGCGACAATATTCGGTTCTCGCGGCCGGACGCGACTCACAACGAGGTCATGGCGGCGTGTGAGGCGGTGGGGATCGACGACATGATCGAGCGCCTGCCGAATGGCCTTGACACGCCCTGCCACGAGCGAGGCTCATCGCTGTCGTCCGGCGAACGGCAACTGCTCGCGCTGGCGCGCGCGTTCCTGGCGCAACCCCGGGTACTCGTCCTGGATGAAGCGACATCCAACGTGGATCAGAAGAGCGAATCCCGCATCGAGTCAGCGCTCGACAATCTGCTTGGGGGGCGCACTGCGATCATCATCGCGCACCGCCTGGCAACCGCGCGGCGCGCAGATCGCATCGCGGTTATCAATGATAAAGGCATCCTTGAAATGGGCAGCCATGACGAACTGCTGGCCCAGCGCGGTTACTACGCGGGCATGTACGCAACGTGGGAACAGCAACAGGGCCATTGACCGCTCTCATCATCGGTTATCAATGCCCGAGCGGCGATACGGTGAGGTGCGGACAAGCCCATTACACCGCCCCCGCAAATGAGATAGCATCTGCGGCCTCTGACCGGGGCGGGACCGCACGCCAAGCGGACCCGTTTATGTACTCGGGTTATTTACTCGAGTTATACACTCGGGGTCCGGTTGAACGACCGAGTTCGGCGACGCGACAACGCGTCAGTCAGGACCCGGACAGGCTGCCCGCAAACGCAATCTACAAATCTGAGTCACCCACGGAATGCAAGCCTACATAATCAGGCGTTTACTCGCGCTCGTGCCAACGTTGCTCTTCACGAGCATCATCGTCTTCGGCTCCATGCGGCTGATCCCCGGCGACGTCATCGACCTGATGCTGGCGCAAAATGACATCTCAACCGGGCAGGACCGTGCCAAGATTGAGGCCGCCCTCGGCCTCGACCAGCCAATTTACATCCAATACTTCGACTGGGCCGCCGGCGTTATACAGGGCGACTTTGGCCGCTCGTTGTGGAAAAACACGCCGGTCAGCCAACAGTTGGCCGAGCGATTGCCAATCACCTTCGAACTCGGCTTCCTGGCTCTGTTGGTGGCGCTCTCCGTCGCGCTGCCGATTGGCATCCTGTCAGCGATGCGCCAGGACACGGCGGCAGACTACATCGCCCGTTCCTTCTCGCTGCTGATGCTCGCGATCCCCGCTTTCTGGCTCGGCACCCTCGTCATGGTATTTCCCTCGGTCTGGTGGCGCTGGTCACCGGCCCTTGAGTACACCCCCTTCTTTGTCGATCCAATCGCAAATCTCTCGCACATGATCGTGCCTGCCGTTCTGCTTGGCCTCTCGATCTCGGCGGTGACCATGCGCATGACCCGTACCATGATGCTGGAGGTCATGCGGCAGGACTACATTCGCACGGCGCGGGCCAAGGGGCTGACGGAGCGACTGCTGGTGGTGCGCCACGCCCTGCGCAACGGCCTCATTCCCATCGTCACCCTGGTCGGTTTACAGGCGCCGTTGCTGATCGGCGGCACGGTAATCCTTGAACAAATATTCGTTGTGCCAGGGATGGGCATGATGCTTCTCGACGCCGTCTCCCAGCGCGACTACCCCGTCATCTCGGGCGTCTTTTTGGTCGTTGGCGTCGCGATCCTGCTGATCAATCTCATCGTCGATCTCAGTTATGGTCTGCTCGATCCGAAGGTGCGCCACCAATGAGTGACACCGTGCCGACAACAGTCACCCCGCTCCCAGCGCTGCCGCCAGCACGCAGTCCGCTCGCCCTCTTCTTCGTCAAACTCTTTCGCGACAAGCCGCTGGGTGCCGTGGGCGGCGTCATTTTCGTGATTTTCCTGCTCGCGGGGGTCTTTGCTGACGTGCTTGCGCCGTACGGCATGAACGAAACCAACCTTGCTGTGCGTCTGCAATCACCGTCGGTTGAGTTTCCGATGGGAACCGACCACCTGGGCCGGGATGTGTGGTCGCGCATCCTGATCGGCGGGCAGATCTCGATGTTGGTGGGCTTTCTCGCAGCGGGGCTTGCGACCATCGTTTCTATCGTCATCGGCCTTGTGTCCGGCTACTTTGGTGGCAAGGTCGACATGCTGATCCAGCGCATGGTCGACGCCTGGATGACGTTTCCGGACCTGGTGCTGCTCATCGTTGTGATCTCGGTTGTTGGCCCGGGCATCCCGCAGATCGTCATCGTCCTTGGCTTGCTGTACGGCATCGCCGGCTCCCGCATCGTGCGCGGCTCGGTCATCTCGGTGCAGGAAAACATGTATGTGCACGCGGCGCAGTCCATTGGCGCGCGCACTGTCTACATCCTGTGGTATCACATCCTGCCCAACATCATGCCGGTGGTCATCGTGCTCTTCACGACCCGCATCGGTGCCGTGATTCTCGCGGAAGCGGGGCTCTCGTTTCTGGGGCTGGGCGTGCCGCCACCCGCGCCCACCTGGGGCAGCATGCTAAGCGGCACAGGACGCACGTACATGTACCTCGGCCCCTGGCTCGCACTCGCGCCAGGCCTCTGCCTCACGATCGTGGTGTATGCCATCAACATCTTCGGGGACGCGCTGCGCGATCTGCTCGACCCGCGCATGCGAGGCAGCCAATGAGTGAGGCGCTGCTGTCAATTTCTGATCTGTCGGTCTCCTTCCGCACCGATCGCGGGCGGGTGCAGGCCGTCGATTCCGTCTCCCTGCACGTGGACGCCGGCGAGACCCTCGCAATTGTCGGTGAAAGCGGCTCCGGCAAGAGTGTGACTGCGCTGTCGATCCTGCAGTTGCTGGGTGACAACGGCTCCATTGATCGGGGCAGCATCCGGTTCGACGGTACCAACTTGATTGACCTCTCGCCGGAGGGTATTCGTGACATACGCGGTGACCGCATCGCGATGATCTTTCAGGAACCGATGTCGTCCCTGAACCCGGTGCTCACCATCGGCAAGCAAGTCGCCGAACCCGTGTGGCTGCACCGCAAAATGTCCTGGAAAGACGCCTACGCGCAGGCGGGTGAACTCCTCGCGCGCGTCTCTATTCCAGATGCCACTGCCCGGTTAAACGACTATCCACACCAGTTCTCTGGCGGCATGCGACAACGGGTGATGATCGCGATGGCACTCGCCTGCCAGCCACGGCTAATCATTGCCGATGAGCCCACGACCGCGCTCGATGTCACCGTGCAGGCGCAAATTCTGGCACTGCTCAAGGAACTGACCCGCGAGTTCGACGCTGCCCTCATTCTGATAACCCACGACCTCGGCGTGGTCGCGCGCTACGCGGATCGGGTTTCGGTCATGTACGCGGGACGCATCGTCGAGACCGCAGCGGCCCTGCCGCTCTACAAGACGCCGCAGCACCCATACACCCAAGGCCTTATGGCCTCGATTCCGGGACTCGACGGCATCTCCGGTCAGCGCCTGAAATCCATCGACGGCCAGCCACCGGACCTCGCACAACTGCCGGCCGGTTGTGCATTTGCCCCGCGCTGTGAACACGCACACGCACGTTGCATACAGGACTCTCCCTCTCTCGACATCGTCGCCACTGATCACCTGCGGGCCTGCCATGGATACGACTGACGGACCCCTGCTGCAGATCGACGATCTGAAGGTGCACTTCCCGGTCACCGAAGGGGTGCTTGTGCAGCGACAGATTGCCTCGGTCAGGGCAGTCGACGGGGTCTCCTTTGAGCTAATGCGCGGTGAAACCTTTGGCCTCGTCGGCGAGAGCGGCTGCGGCAAGTCAACGACAGCGCTGGCGGTGCTGCGCATGCTTAACGTGACCGCCGGACGCGTCGTGTTTGAGGGGATCGACATCACCGACAAGACGGTCGCGGAGATGCGGCCCATTCGTCAGCGCATCCAGATGGTCTATCAGGACCCGTTCGGTTCACTCAATCCCCGCATGAAGGTTCGCAATATCATCGGCGAACCGCTGCGGGTGCACAACGTGATCAGCGACCGCAAAGCGTTCAAGAAGCGCGTGAACGAACTGATGGACCTCGTTGGTCTGCTGCCGGACATGGCGGACCGTTACCCGCACGAGTTCTCGGGCGGCCAGCGGCAGCGCATCGGCATCGCGCGGGCGCTCGCGCTTAATCCCAGTCTGCTGATCTGCGATGAACCCGTCTCCGCACTTGACGTGTCCATTCAGGCACAGGTCATTAACTTGCTGATGGACCTGCAGGCAGAACTGGGTTTGACCTATCTCTTCATCGCCCACGATCTGTCGGTGGTTCGCCACATCTGCAATCGCATTGCCGTCATGTATCTCGGCCAGATCGTAGAGGTGGCAGAACGGGATACGCTGTTTAACGACCCACGCCATCCTTATACAAAAGCACTGCTCGCGGCGGTACCGGTCGCTGACCCGGAACTCGAAGCAACCCGCCCACAGCAACTGATCGTTGGTGAAGTACCAAGCGTCCGCAATCCGCCAAGCGGCTGCCACTTTCATCCCCGGTGTCCGGAGGCGACGGCAGCGTGCTCTGCCAGCGCGCCGTCCCTTTCAAGGCTCGACGACGGCAGAATGATTTCGTGTCATCTGTTTCCGGGTGAGGGGTAGATTTCCCAGGATTCGCTCAGGAAAACCTCCACAGGTTACCGTGCCTTACGAACTACACGACAACATAGAGCATCCGGGCCTCGTGCGTGCCCAGTCGGGCCGCTTCTCGGCGAATGTTTCACGGCCAGGCTGGTCATCAAACGGCCTGCGCATCGTGTCCAGCAACTCATCAACCATCGAGATGTCGCCGGCCTCAGCCTTGTCGATGGCAAGTTGCGCCAGGTAGTTGCGCATCACAAACCGCGGATTGGCGAGTCGCATCTGCTCTGCCACCTGTGTGATATCCCGAGACTCAGTCTCAAGTCGTTGCCGATATCGCTGCAGCCAGATGCCGAGGCGCTTGTCATAGCCCGCGTCCCGCTCTTCCGGCCGGTACCAGGCAGCAGATAGCTTGCTGACATCGTTATCTGAAGCCGCCGCATTCAGCTGGCGGAAGAAGATCGCCATGTCGGTTTCAACGAGGCCGAGGATGGTGAACAACTCAGCAACCATGTCATCGTCACCCGGCACAACTGACGACAGGCCAAGCTTCGCCGCCATGCGTGCTTGATAGGCCTCCTCGTACACGCGGGTGTAGTCATTGAGGACGGCTTCGAGCGGCGCCGCGTCTTCGATCAGCGGATAGATGGCGTTCGCCAATTGCAGAAGATTCCATTGGCCGATGCGCGGCTGATAGCTGTAGCGGTAACGCTTGCCAGCGGCGTCCGTGGTATTGGGCGTCCAGTCAGGGTCGTAATCCTCGAGCCAGCCGTACGGACCGTAGTCGATAGTCAGTCCGAGGATCGACATGTTGTCCGTGTTCATGACGCCGTGAACGAACCCAACCGCCATCCAGTCGGCCATCAGCCGTGCCGTGCGCTCGCTGATCTCCCGGAACCACGCGACGTATCGATCCGGTCCACTCGCCATCGCCTGCGCCGGGAAGAAATTCTCGATGGTGAAGTCCGCAAGCGTTCGCAAGAGGTCCAGTTCCTGGCGTGCTGCGTGAATCTCAAAATTACCGAATCGAACAAAAGAGGGCGCCACCCGACACACGACCGCACCAGGCTCGGGTCGTGGGTCGCCACTGTAGAGAATGTCCCGCGTCACATCCTCGCCGGTTGTCATCAGGCTGAGGGCACGCGTCGTGGGCACACCGAGGTGATGCATCGCTTCGCTGCACAGGAACTCGCGGATGGAAGAGCGCAGGACCGCAAGGCCATCCGCGGTGCGTGAATAAGGCGTCATTCCGGCACCTTTTAGCTGCAAAGCGAACGACTCCCCACCGGGCCCGACAACGTCGCCGAGGCCAATCGCGCGGCCATCGCCCAGTTGGCCAGCCCAGTTGCCAAACTGATGTCCGCCATAACACATCGCAAACGGCTCCATCCCCGCGAGCGCGCGATTGCCGGAGAAGACATCAACGAAGTCACCGGATTTGACCTGCTGCTCATTGAGGCCCAGGTCTTGTGCAACCTCTCGCGACCACGCAACCAGCTTCGGCGACGCTACCGGCGTCGGACTGACTGGCGAGTAACAAACGCCCTGCACTTGCCGCGTGAAATTAGCGGTTTCCGGGTCACCCGGCAGCGCCGCCGTAAACCGGTTGTCGAATACCATCGATTCAAGGGATGCGTGTTCGCTCATCGGGATTCCTGACGGGTTAGGCGTTAGAGGGTTCAGGTTGGGGGGTTTGGGGTCGCAGGCAAGAGGAATTGGCAAGGAATCGAAATGAAGCCTGCCCGGGCGAGCAGTATAACGCCCCGCGCATCTGGAACAGACCGGGGTGACGACATTCGGTTTGCAAGGGGGGTGGCGAGAGGGGCGGACATCCGTTGACGACGTCGTTAATGACTGGGGTGACAGAGCCCGCCCAGTTCCGTTTAATAGACGTTCAAGCATCGCTCACCAGACTGGAGGCCACATGGCCGTATCAACGCTCTACGCGCCCACCACATCTGCACGCCCCTTCGAACCTCTGTCAGTTAGCGAGATCGAGGCAGCAGTCGCACTCGTTCGCCCTCACGTCGCCGATACGGCGTCGTTCGCAAGTGTCGCCCTGGTCGAACCCGACAAGGCCCTGGTCGCGAGCCTCGATGTCACCGGGCCCTGCCCACGTGCGGCCCTTATTACGGGCTTCGACCAGGGATCAGGGACCTTCGCGGCCGAGGTGGACCTGATCGCGAAAACCGTTAGCGTCGAATCAATCAGCGACGGCGGCGCGCCCATCCACTGGCCGGATGTCGAAAAGGTGGTGCGACTGACAAAAGCAGACCCTGACTGGCAAGCGGCCATGGCCAAGCGTGGCATTACGACCTTTGAACTGGTACAGATTGATCCCTGGCCCACGGGCGGCTACATCCACCCTGACGTGCCCGAGGGCCACCGGGTCATGCGGGCGATCAGCTTTCTGCGCACGGACAAGACGGACAACGGCTATGCGCGGCCGATTCAGGGTTTGATCGCCCACGTTGACCTGACCGCCGACAAGGTCGTGCACGTGGAGGACACGGGCGTCGTTGCCATACCTCCCGAGGCGGGCCGCTACGACGCCGAACACCAGACGTCATTCCGCACGGACTTAAAGCCTATCGAAATCACCCAGCCGGAGGGGCCAAGTTACATCGTCGACGGCTACAACGTTGCGTGGCAGGGGTGGGAATTCTCCGTCAGCATGCATCCAACCCACGGGCTCGTACTTCATCAGCTTGGCTATCGTCAGCAGAGCGAGGACGGCGCAGCCGGCGAATTGCGCAACATCCTCTACCGGGCGTCACTTTCGGACATGGTTGTGCCCTATGGCGATACCAATCATATGCACGCCTGGAAGCATGTCTTTGATGCGAGCGAAGCGGCAATCGGTACCATCGCCAACGCGCTGAAACTCGGCTGCGACTGTCTTGGCGAGATCCACTACTTTGATATCAATGTAGTCAATTGGGACGGCAAGGCGCGCACAATTCCGAACGCTATCTGCCTGCATGAGGAGGATTACGGGATTCTGTGGAAGCACCGTGACGGCCAGTCACAGACGCAGGAGGTCCGCCGCCAGCGACGACTTGTGATCAGTTCCATGCATACGGTCGGCAACTACGAGTATGGCTTCTTCTGGTATCTGTATCTCGACGGGACAATTCAGATGGAGGTAAAGCTGACCGGTATCGTCGGGGTCTCCGCCGTCGAGGATGGCGGCGAGGACCCGGAGTTTGCGCCGCTGATCGCCCCCGGACTCGCATCCCCCGTGCACCAGCATCTGTTCTGCTTCCGCCTGGACTTCGATCTGGATGGCGGCGCCAATCGCATCTATGAAGTCGAAGCTGAGCCCTTGCCGATGGGTGACAACAACCCACACGGCACGGCTTTTCGCGCGAAAGCGAGCCTGCTGCCGACTGAAGGGCAGGCCATTCGCGACAACAACACAGCACGCTCACGTTCGTGGAAGGTCGTCAATCAGGCACGCACCAACCGGATGGGTAAGCCGGTCGCGTTTAAATTCCTGCCTAATCCGTCACCCACCCTACTCGCCCATGAGGATTCCCCGGTCGCGAAACGCGCGGGATTTGCAAAGCACAACCTGTGGGTGACGCCGTACGACCCGGCGGAGATGAGCGCAGCCGGTGAATTTACGAACCTGCACCCCGGCGGCGACGGCCTGCCCCGGTGGACAGCCGCCAACCGAGACATTGTGGATCAGGACCTTGTAGTGTGGCACACCGTCGGCGTGACGCATGTGCCCCGGCCGGAAGACTGGCCGGTCATGCCGGTCGAGTATTGCGGATTCATGTTACAGCCGGTCGGCTTTTTTGAGCGCAATCCAACGCTTGACGTTCCGCCTTCAAAGCACGGCTAGCCAGCTCCTGTCCCAGAACTCTGTTCCTGGGGCGGGCACTGGCGTGCGGTGCAGGGATGCACCGCCATTTTCCGCAGGGCTCTTTTCTCCAAGCCTCTTTTCTACAAGAGGTGCGAGGTTTGCTTGCAAACCGACTCCCACGAATTGTCAGGATGACAATTTTGGGACAGGAACCAGCTAAGCTAGAGTTATGCTCTGTGGCGCAGTCGTCATGGAAATGCTGGCCAGCCTTTTGGGTTGGCCCGGGTGTCGCTACCTCCCACAGTTGATTGATCTTCAGATCGAAATCGAACAGCGCGGGGCCCTCGTGTTTGATGACAAACACTATTTTATCGAGGCGCGGCGCTAGTTTTCGCGCGTGGCCGGGATCATCTCCCGGTCAAATCGGATCGCGGCTTAGCTGAAGCGGCTGGTATCCACTACGGCACGTTCATGGGTACCGTCGCTGATCAGGCCGCGGGGAGAGTGGACGGTCGTCGTGAACGTCAGACGGCGGCGATCAAT
>CAVOBC010000142.1:0-10838 GCA_963693635.1 Gammaproteobacteria bacterium
CCTTGCGGACCTGCCCCCCCCTCCCGGGAACCGCACGTTTTCTGCAATCAGCGCTACGGGTCAGCGTCCGCTGCGGTTAACGCATCGTAACTATAGAGCCGATTCATCGTTCTGGCGCTCGCGAATCCGGCCACGCGATTACGCAACCACGCGCCGGGCCCTCGGAGGTGAAAGACCGATGCGTTTCGGCGCGACGCCGACTGCACCCACGCAGCGCGCGGCTGACGCAGCGCTTCATAGCGACGGAGCCCCTGGACCCTGTCCGTACCGCCCGTCATGCACCCGGCGAGTACCGCCGCGTCCTCAATCGCCATCGCCGCGCCCTGCGCCATAAACGGCAGCGTTGCGTGGCACGCGTCTCCCAACAGGCTGACCGGTCCGCGGCCCCAGTATGGGAGGGGCGCGTGATCGTGCAGCGCCCACTTGTAAAGCGTCTCACGATCCATCGCATCAATGAGCTGCTGCAAATCCGTGTGCCATCCTGCGAAGTCGGACTTCAGTTCGCGCCAATCCCCGCGCTCAGTCCAGGATTCCACATCCCAGCCAGATTTCTCGACAACACAAACGCAGTTAACGAACGCCCCCTGCCGCACAAAATAGTGAACGAAGTGTTTTCCCGGTCCCCACCAGGCAGTCGCGCTCGGCCGCACCAGATGGTCCGGCAGGTCTGACGCACGAACCAGCGCGCGCCAGGCGACGTTGCCGGTAAAGCGCACCGGTACATCGCCAAGAAGCTGGGACCGCAGACCCGAATGGATACCGTCTGCACCGATCAACAGGTCGCCGCGAAAAGGCCCCGCGGTCGTCGTGATCTCGACACGAGCTTCCTGTCCCATCCCGCCGCTCGAAAAACCCCTGACGGTCACACCCGGGCGGACCGTGATCTGTGGGTCGCGAAGCGCCGCAGCGCTTAAAACGTCGATCAGGTCGCCACGGTGGATGTGATAGTAGGGCGCGCCGAACCGCCGCCTGGCGTCGTCACCGAGCGGCGTCTCTGCAATCGTCTTGCCCGAGCGCCAGTGCCTGAATTCGACCGCTCGCGGACGGAATGCAACCGACGCGATGTCCGGACCCAGGCCGAGGTGATGGAGGACGCGCGACGCGTTGGGACTGAGTTGCAGACCTGCGCCAGGGTCGTCGCTTGTACTCGTGGTTTCGAACACCTGAACCTGCATCCCCACGTCGGCCAGGCACAGGGCAGCGGTCAGACCACCGACACCGCCCCCAACAATCAATAGGCTATCGGTCACAGATCGCTGCCTCAACGGGTGCCGAGGCACCGAAGAGACCCGGACGCCTTAGCCGCGAGAGGGGCTGCACTGCAGATTCAGTCGTGACGATCAGTTGACCTCACGGTATCCGCAGGTTTCTGAGTGACGTCACGACCGTCTGTTCACGAATTCCGCAGCGGACGAGCGGGCTTGCTCGCGTCCTCCCACGCTAGCGTGCCTGGCTGTAGTCGATGGGCGCATATTTGTACGATTCGGACGCAACCACATCCCGCATGCCCTCCCACTCGTCCCACATATGGGTGAGTGCGTGCTTCGAGCGTTCCCACGGATTGTTGGCTTCCTCGAAGTCCAGCCACTCGCCGAGTTGGCCCCGGTCCGGATGATCTGAAACGCCGCTAACGACCTTGCCTGGCTGCCGCGATTTGTTGCGGATGCGAAAGATCATGTTCTTGCGCGATTCTGTACCAACCTCATTCCGGGTCCCGGTGTGCGGCATCTGAAAAATTGTGATCGCGGCATCGCCCGGTTCCATCAGAATCTGCGTCGGTCGCGGCCAGCGGCGGCCGTCCGGCGTCGTCTCCGGCGCGGCGTCCCCGAGGGCAATCAGCGCCTCCTGCACCGCGTCCGGAAGATAGACGTGCCCGGCACCATTGGGCGTGTCGTAGTCAAATCGAGGCCAGCCCGGGCCCTCAGGCCCAATCTTGCCCGACTGCGCGTTCTGCCAGCGGTAGTATTCCTCCAGCACCCGGTGGCCGCCCGGAACGACCGCGGTCTGCCCGCAGCCGGGCGTCATCTGATCGTTGAGCGGCACGATGACGAACGCCGTGAAACTGCCAACCGCCAGGGTCATGTCAGGATCTTGAAACAGGGGGTCCGTGTTTGAACCGATGACGTCCGCCGAGCGACCGATGTCGCCGCGGGGACCTTTGGCAATCATCTCGCGATAGATTTCGTCATGCGAACCCGTCATTGGCTCCTGCGGCGGCGCCACGGTGAACAAACCCTCCGCATGCAAGGTGTGACCAAAGTACGGGAGGTCTTTGTCTCGATACCCGAGCGGCGTGAAGGATTCGCCCGGATCCGACCGCTTGATGACCCCTGGCTGGCAGTGAGTGGGCGGGTCGAACTGACCCATCGCCTCATTCAGAATCGGCGTTACCGACGACAAATTGACGAGGTCAGTCAGTTCCGGGGCCGTCGACAAGCTTTCGCCTTTCTTTGCCGATGCGATCCGGTTCCTGGCCGCCTCGACCAGTTCGTCTCGAACCACACCCCTGAGGACGATGTAGCCGTCCCGAAACAGGCTGCGTTTTTGATCCAGGGTCAATGTAGTCGTCGTCATGGCTGGTCTCCTCTCGCGATCTAACAGGTCCCTGAAAAAAGCGCCTATGCGTACTCTTTCAGGGTCACAGGCCTATGCCTGCCAAGGATGATAGATACCCCTTTCCCGATTTGACACCGTCAAATGAAAGGGTGGGTGCCGCTTAGTCTACGCCCGCAGGCACCACTGACGCCAAATCGCGGCAACCGCCGTGGCGTCCGGCCACGGTCAGGCATCCCGTCCTCACACCTTGCCGTGATCGATCAGTTGCGGGTTGCAGCTTTGCTATTAAAATAGCCCGCGCTGTGCGGCCGCCAAATGCCCGGACGCAACATCCATGCAGGATCAAACATACCGAAGATCGCTTTTGACCAGCGCGCCATCGTCATCGGTGCCAGTATCGCCGGCCTCGCGGCGGCCAGTGTGCTCTCCCGCTATTTCGAAGAAGTCGTCGTACTCGACAACGATACGCCGGATGATACGCCCCGCGCTCGGCGCGGCGTTCCGCAGGGGACACACGTGCATGGCCTTCAGGGTCACGCCTTGACACTGCTCACGGAGTTCTTTCCGGGCCTCGACAGCACGCTCGGGGCCGCCGGAGCCCCCAGCCTCGACTTCGGGGCTAATCTGCGGTCTTTTCTAAAGGATGGCTGGGTGGGATCACGCCGACTGACCGGCCTGGCCTGTCACTGACACGGCCATTCCTTGAGCATCACATCTGCCAACACGCGAGCGCGATCGACAACGTGCGCTTCGTGTGGGGAAGCCGGGTGCTGGCGCTGACCGGATCTGATGCCGGCGTTACCGGCGTGCGCCATGGCGCCGGCGATGACACAACTGACCTTGATTCTGCGCTCGTCGTCGACTGTTCGGGCCGGGGTTCGCGAGCAAACACCTGGCTGCGCGCCAACGGCTTCGGCGAACTCGGCAAGTCGTCGGTCTACATCGATGTGCGTTACGTCACCTGCAATTACGCACGCCCTCCAAATGACCTCACAGGCTACCTGGTCCGCCACTACCCCATCCACAAGCTCGGCGCGGCACTGCTCCCGGTGGAGAACGACCAGTGGTTGTTGTCCCTGTCAGGCCGGTTCGGGGCTTACGCTGCAAAAGATCAGGCGGGCTTCATGGCCTCTGCTGGAGAGCTACCGATCGCCGAAGTGCAGGATCTGCTCCGTGATCGCGCACCGACCACGCCGGTCACGGCTTACACCTTTGCTCACAACGAAATGCGCCACTACGACGCGCTGCCAAGGGTCCCACAGGGATTTATTGCCAGCGGCGACAGTGCGCTGGCACTCAATCCTCTTTATGGCCAGGGCATGACCTCGGCGCTTGCCCAGGCCGATCTGCTGGACAAAGCGCTCGCGTCAATTGCGGACGCCGGCGAGTCCACTGCTGGCATCAGTGCTGCCTTTATTCCCCGGCAAGCTGCGCTTCTGATCGAACCCTGGCAGCAGGCAACGATCGGCGACACCATCTACCCTGAAACAACGGGCGACCTGCCCGCGAATATCGCCACGCTGCGGGCACGGGACGAAGCGCTCAATACACTCGCCGTCGATGCCGCCGAAATCGCAAGACTGATATTCCAGGTCAGTCAATTTTCCTTGTCACCCACGGTACTCCGTCGCCCCGACATCACGGCGCGGGTAGATGCCCTCATAACCCGGTCAGACAAACACCGCCGATGCTCAGAGCCTCGCTTGACGCGGCTCCCTAGCCCCCGTAGCGTGCCCGATAAGACCGACATGGATCGCTACGCCACCAACGCTCGCCCATGCGGAGAAGCGCGTGCCAAACCCGACGACCGCCGTTAACCCCAGCGCCGAGTCCATTGCAGACCTCGCAGCCCGAGACGACGATGATGCGATCATCATGGTCAACCTGATGAAGTTCGCGCAGCCCGACGGGCGTGCCCGATACGCACGTTACGGGGCCGTGTCCGGCAAGGAAATTCAAGCCCGCGGCGGGCGCGTGATCTACAGCGGTGTCAATCTGACCCCCAGTCACCCGGGCGAATCGGATTGGGATACCGTGGCCCTCGTCCATTATCCCCGGCGCGCAGCCTGGCTCGACATGCAAAACGCGCCTGCTTATCAAGCCGCGATCGAAGATCGAACCGCCGGCCTTACCAGGCGGTTGCTGTACGCTTTTGTAGCGAGCGAGAGAAGCCCTGCACTTGGCGACATCCCGCGCACAAACACGGATGAGATCGCGGTCGTCAATCTCTTGCGCTACAACGACGACGGCGGCAAGGAGGAGTATCAGACTTATGGCAAGACGGCCGGTTCAATGATTCGCGAACTCGGCGGCGAGGTGCTGTTGCACCTGACCGGAGAGCAGGCGATGGTGAGCGACGGCACGTGGGACCATTTCATTCTAGTTCGCTATCCGACGCTCGACGCGCTACGGAGAATGACGTCGACTCCCCGCTGGCAGGCCGCCGACCGCGATCACCGGCAAAAAAGCCTCGCCAAAACAATCGCCATGCCCACACGACAGCACGGTCCCGACACCATTAATCGAGCCACTAATTGATCCTAATCTTCTATCCCAAGCCACGGATGACCCCAACATGACTTCAGACAGCGAATCAGACGAAATGGCGGATAAACGCAAACAGGACCGCCGACAACTTGAACGTCGGAGCCGCTCGCGCCGGGGTGACTCCATCAGTGGTGGCCGCTACCGTCTCTTCGGCGGCAGCGAATCGCCGTACTCGATGAAGATGCGCGCAATCATGCGCTATCGACAGCTGCGGTTTAACTGGGTGCAGATCACCCCTGACATTCGTCGCACGCTGGACCGCGACGGCCCACCGGTCATTCCGATCCTGCAATTGCCCGAGGATGCGAGTCTGCACGTCGATTCAACGCCGCTCGCGTACATGCTCGAAGAACTTCACGGAGGACGGTCCCTGCTGCCAGACGACTTGCAGTCGCCTACATTGCAGAACTGATCGAGGACATGGGGGACGAGTGGTGCACCAAGGTGATGTTTCACTATCGGTGGCATCGCGAGGTCGATCAGGCCTACAGCAGCCGTCAGATCATCAGCGACAATACACCCGGATTGCGCGGCGAAGCGCTCATCGCTGCCGCCCAGGCCATTACTGACCGTCAGGTCGGTCGCATGCCCCTCGTCGGCTGCACGGAGCAAAACGCACCGGTCATCGAAGGCAGCTACCTTGAACTGCTCGATCTCCTGGACTCATTCGCCACCCGCGATGAATTCCTGTTCGGTACCCGTCCGTCGCTCGGCGACTTCGGGCTCTTTGGTCAGTTGAAGACATTGTCCGAAGATCACACGCCCATGCTTCTGATGCGGGACCGTACGCCGAGCGTGTACGACTGGGTTCGGCAGCTGGACGACGCGAGCGGCATCGACGGCGAATGGCATGACTTCAACCAATTGCGGCCCGCCGTCACTGACCTCCTGGCGTTCACCGCGCGCTACTACCTGTCGTTTGCTGCCGCCAATGCTGAGGCCTATGCGAGCAGTACGCAGGTCGAGACCACGATCAATGGCATGCCGTACGCGCAGGCACCGTTCAAATACCAGGTGAAATGCCTGGACCGGCTGAAGAAACGACTTGCCGACAGAACCGAGACACATCTCTTTGATCTTCTCGAAGAAACGGGTTGCCTGCCGTACCTGACCTGATCACACAGCACGGCCCAGATCGTACGCTCGTGCGTCGGTGAAACACGTCACAACGGACCGGTCTCGTCTGGGGCGGCCGCGTCCGAAAGGGATTTTCCAATCGCAAGCCAACCGGGCCTATAATCGATTGCGTTCCATCGGCGCGTCCTGCCCCTGCTCCCGGGGGTCCGGCAGAGCCGATTTCCGGAGGAGTTGATTTGGGCTTCATCAAGCAACACTCGGTTCTGCTGGTTTTCATCATTGCTGCGATCGGCATCGCTGGCGTCACCGGCAAGACCTATCTCGACCGCCAATCCCAGAGCGCGGGCCGCGGCTTTGGCTCCGCACCGAGCGTCATCACCGACAGAGTGCGGGTCATGGAGTTGGTGGACTCGATCGAAGCGATCGGCACAGCGCTTGCGAGCGAATCAGTTGACCTGACCTCCAAGGTCACCGACACCGTCAGCAAGGTCAACTTCGATGACGGCGACTTCGTCGAGGCAGGCGATATCATTGTTGAACTGACCAATTCTGAACAAACCGCGATGCTGGCAGAAGCACAGGCGACACTGAACGAGGCGTCCCGGCAAATGGTCCGGGTCAAGGATCTGAATGCCCGCAACCTCGCCGCACTCACTCAACTCGATGAGGAACGGGCGCGCACGGAGACCGCGCAGGCACGGTACGAGGGCATCGTCGCACGGCTCGATGATCGCCTGATCCGCGCGCCGTTCAGCGGGGTGCTCGGCTACCGCAATGTGTCACCGGGAACCCTCCTGACCCAGAATCGCATCGTGACCACGCTCGATGACATCAACAAAATCAAGCTCGATTTCACCATCCCGGAGGCCTACCTCGGTGTCACCAAACCTGGTCAGGCCGTGACTGCAGTCAGCATCGCCTATCCGGATCGCACCTTCTCGGGCACGGTGAGCACGATCAATTCACGGGTTGACCCCGTCACGCGGGCGATCGGCGTTCGCGCAATCATCGACAACAAGGACCACGTGCTGCGCTCCGGCATGCTGCTGAAGGTTCGGCTGACACGCGACACCGTGACGGCACTCGTCGTTCCGGAAGAAGCCATCGTGCCAATGCAAAGCAAGCAGTACGTGTACACCATCTCGCCGCAAGGGACCGCACAACGACTCGAAGTTCAGACCGGGCGGCGGCGGCCCGGATTCGTCGAGGTCATCTCCGGTCTTGAGGCCGGACAGGAAGTCATTACAGAGGGCGTCATCAAGGTGCGACCCGGTGGCAAGGTCAAGCGCAAGGGCGAAGACAGCGCCTCTGGCAGTCGCGGCGGCGGGCGACGTCCGGGCTAACCCGCAAGGAACAGCAACGCCGGAAAGTGTGAGTCGTCCAGTAGAAAAAGCGCCGGTTAACTAGCCCCGGTCAACAGGTGCCAGCAAGCGTCTGTAACCAGCAAGCGCCCATAAATATTCGAACACTCGAACACTCAAACAAGAGAAGGAGATGTCATCGTGGTGATCTCGGACCTTTCAGTAAAACGCCCGGTTTTCGCGACAGTGCTCAGTTTGCTCATCCTCGCTTTCGGCGTGTTGTCGTTCCGCGACCTGCCACTGCGTGAGTATCCCGATGTCACGTCGCCCATCGTCGGCGTATCAACGACGTACCGCGGCGCATCCGCGCAGGTGATGGAAACGAAAGTCACCCAGGTCATCGAAGACCAGATCAGCGGCATCGAGGGTGTCGAGTCAATCAGTTCAAGCAGCGCTGACGGCCGTTCTTCGATCTCTGTGGAGTTCAGCATTGATCGAAATATCGATCAGGCCGCCAATGATGTTCGCGACAAGGTCGCTCGGGTGATCAGGCGCTTGCCGCAGGAAGCAGACCCGCCCCAGATCGCCAAGTCAGACAGTAATTCGCAGCCCATTCAATGGTTCTCGCTCACATCCGACAGCATGGATGACATGGCGATTACAGACTACGCCGAACGCTACCTCGTCGATCAGTTCACCGTCATCGACGGGGTCGCCAGCATCTTTGTGAGCGGCGCCGGACGCTACTCGATGCGAGTCTGGCTGGACCGCACATCACTCGCAGCGCGGGGACTGACCGTCAACGACGTCGAGGCGGCCCTGCGCCGGCAGAATGTCGAACTGCCCGCGGGCCGCATCGACTCGGTGCAGCGCGAGTTTACCGTGCGTGTGAATCGTGCGTACGAGACCGCGGATGACTTTCGCAAACTGGTCATATCGCGCGGCGCAGGCGGTCACCTGGTTCGCCTCGGTGAAGTCGCAGAAGTTGAGATTGGGCCTTCCACCGTGCGGGCAGCATTCCGCGGCAATGCCGTTTCCAACATCGGGCTTGGCGTCGTCAAGCAATCGACCGCCAACACGCTGGAGGTGCTGCGCGCCACGAACAAAAAGGCACTCGCCATCAACGAAGGGCTGCCGCCCGGCATGGCGATTTTCTCCAGCTCTGACAATTCGGTCTATATCGAAAGCGCGATCAATTCGGTCTACAAAACCCTTGGCTTGACACTCATCCTCGTCAGCCTCGTCATCTATATGTTCCTGGGGACGGTCCGGGCCATGCTGATTCCAGCGGTAACCATTCCGGTCTGCCTCACCGCATCCTTCATCGGCATTCTCGCGTTCGGCTACTCGGTCAACCTGATCACGCTCCTTGGCCTGGTCCTTGCTATCGGCCTCGTTGTGGATGATTCGATCGTTGTGCTCGAGAATATCCAGCGACGCATCGAAGCGGGCGAACCGCCGCTCCTTGCCGCGTTTAATGGCTCCAGGCAGGTCGCATTTGCGGTCATCGCGACGACCGCGGTGCTCATCGCCGTCTTCGTACCGATTGCGTTCCTGGACGGAAATATCGGTGTGATATTTGCCGAACTCGCAGTCACGATTGGCACCGCAGTTATATTCTCAAGTGTGCTCGCGCTAACGTTAACGACGATGATGTGTTCAAAGATACTAACGGCGAGTGCCCACGAGAGCTGGCTCACGCGCAAGACCGACACCTTTTTCCACTGGTTGCAGGCGGGTTACAAGGACTCGCTTGAATATCTGCTGCCACGTCCCGCCTGGATGGGGAGCATCGTCATCCTTCTGTCCGCTGGCACCTGGTGGCTTGTCAACGAAGTGCCGAAGGCCTTCGCGCCACCGGAAGACCAGGGCATGTTCATGACCATGATCAGTGGCCCGGAAGGTGCGAGCTACGACTTTATGAAAAACCAGATGCGGCAACTCGAAGAGCACATGATGCCACTCGTGCAATCGGGCAATGTCGAGCGCCTGCTGGTGTTCCTGCCAGGCTGGGGTGCGGCCGAGTCCGTCAACAGCTCAGTTGTACTAACGATCATGCCGTCGTGGGAAGACCGCAAGATGCCAACCGGTGCCGCGATGGGCGTCATGATGCAAAGCCTGGGTGACATCCCCGGCATCCGCGGCTTCCCCTTCATGCGCTCAGGTCTGCAACGTCGCGGAGGCGGCCAGCCCGTGCAGTTCGTGCTCGGTGGCAGCACCTACGAAGAACTTGCCGAATGGCGTGACCTTATCCTCGCCAAAGCCGCGCAGAACCCAGGACTCACACGGATTCAAACCGACTACAAGGAGACGAAACCGCAACTGTTGATCGACGTCGACAAGGCTCGCGCGGCGGACCTTGGGGTCTCAATCGAGTCCATCGGCCGCACCTTGCAAACGATGATGAGTGAACGACGGGTCACAACCTACATCGACGCCGGTGAAGAATACGATGTCATTCTTCAGGCACGTCCCGATCAACGCGCGACCGCGACCGATCTGACCAACATCTACGTGAAGTCGGCAACCTCCGGCAGGTTGATACCCCTTGATAATCTCACGTCTGTCCGCAATCTCGCCGATGCCGGGCAACTCAATCGCTACAACCGGCTGCGCGCAATTACGATTTCCGCAAACCTTGCGCCGGGGTACACGCTCGATGAGGCCCTGAACTTCCTGGAGGACATCGTCCAAAGCGAACTGCCGATCAACGCACAGACCGACTACAAGGGTGAGTCGCGGGAAATGAAGGAATCAGAAGGCGGCTTGTTGTTTGCATTCATGCTTGCGCTGCTGGTTGTGTTTCTTGTACTCGCTGCCCAGTTTGAGAGCTTCATCCACCCGCTTGTGATCATGCTGACAGTGCCGCTCGCAACATTCGGCGCACTACTCGCGCTCTATATAACCGGCGACTCACTCAACATCTACAGTGATATCGGCTTGATTATCCTGGTCGGGATCTCCACGAAAAATGGCATCCTGATCGTTGAGTTCGCCAACCAGTTACGTGACCAGGGACTCGCTTTCAGCGAGGCGCTGATGGAAGCTGCCCTCATCCGACTGCGGCCCGTATTAATGACGGCCCTCTCAACGATCATGGGCTCATTACCGCTGATCATGGCGACAGGAGCCGGGTCAGAGTCCCGCGTTACCCTGGGCGTCGTGATCTTCGCCGGCGTCGCGCTCGCCACGGTACTGACGTTGTTCGTTGTACCGGTTTTCTACAATCTGATGGCACGCGGCACGGGCTCACCGGGAGCAGTCGCGTCACGTCTGGCTGGACTGCAAGCCGATTCAGGGGCCGGCGAAAACGCACTCTAACCGGTTTTTGTCCCAAACAATTGCCGTCCTGACAAT
>CAVOBC010000143.1:0-10799 GCA_963693635.1 Gammaproteobacteria bacterium
CCGGGCTGTCTTTTGCAGGGCAACAAGAGACCTTCCTTAACGTCACGGGCAGCGCTGCTGTCGTCGCCGCCGTCAAGCGCTGCTGGGCATCGTTGTGGACCGCGCAAGCCATCAGCTATCGACATCATAATGATATCTATCAGGACTCGGTTGCGATGGCCGTGGTCGTTCAGGCCATGGTGCCGTCAGACGTGTCCGGCATTCTGTTTACGGCCAATCCGGCGACGGGCGCGCGCGGAGAAATTATCATCAACGCCAGCTTCGGCCTGGGCGAAGCCGTGGTGAGCGGACAGGTAACCCCTGACACCTATATCGTTGACCGGGCGACGCGTGCGGTGACCGAGACCGTTATCGGACCCAAGCTGCAGCGGATCGTTGCGAACGGCGACAACGGCGTACAACTGACCGATGTGGACGCCGCCGACCGAGACCAATCATCACTGTCGGCGTCCATG
This sequence comes from Gammaproteobacteria bacterium, assembly GCA_963693635.1. Classification (GTDB taxonomy): domain Bacteria; phylum Pseudomonadota; class Gammaproteobacteria; order Pseudomonadales; family Azotimanducaceae; genus CAVOBC01. The sequence continues at coordinate 456 of CAVOBC010000143.1, forward strand.
CAGCGCGAGTTGATCGACGCAGCCCTGCGCATCGAGTCCTTGTACGACGACCTGCCGCAGGATATCGAGTGGGCGTTCGCCGACGGCGCACTACATTTGCTGCAGTCCCGGCCCGTCACCAACTTGCCCGTCCCGCCCATCGAACTCGACTGGACACCGCCTCCGCCTGCTCGCTACATGTCGCGCCGGCAGATTGTTGAAAACATGCCCGACCCAATCTGCGAACTATTCGACGAGCTGTACCTGACCGAGGGTCTGGAGTCGACGCGCAAGGGCAAGAGCCTGATGGTTGGCGGCGGTGCCATGTTCATGACACTCAACGGCTACGCGTACCAGCGTTTCGACTTTGCCCTCATCCACGAGCGACGCAAGAAAGCGAAAGAAGCAAAACCAACGACTGAAGCGGAAATCGAGGCGGAGGAGAACAAGGCCGTAGATGCTGCGCGGCAACGCGAAGCCATGCGCGCAACGGGCGCAGAACAGGAAGGCGATGACCTGGAACAGATGGTCAGTGACCTCTCCCCCGCAGATCAGCGCGCGTTCCACGCATTTGAGGCGGCCTCCGATCTCAGCAACCTTGCGCATCAGGTCACCATGCCGGAGAGCGACAACCCCACCTATGTGTTTGCGCACAAGACGGCGTTCAATAACCGGCAATTGGGCGAATGGCACGACGTCACGCGGCCCCGGTTGGTCGGCATCCGCGACAAATGGGCGGCCGTTGATGCCAAAGAAGCATCAGACGAGATGCTTCTTTCCGGCATTCGCGAGATGGCGATCGAAGAGGGCTACTATTGGTCCAGCAACTCGTCCCACACCTTTGGCGTTGCCAAATCAACCGATGATCACCTGCAATGTTTCCTGCGCGAGACCCTGCCGGAACACAACTACATCAGCGGTCAGTTTCTGTCCGGAATTGAATCGAAAACGATGAAGGCAAACGCAGACCTCTTTGCGATTGCGCGCCTCGTTCGGAAGGGCGAACACCTCGTCTACACCGTTACCGTGACGCCCGGGAAGTTCCTGATGCAGGCCTTGCGGGACGACCCCACCGCTGCTGCGGTCGTCGCAGCCATCGACCGGTATCTCGCAGATTACGGTCACCAGGGCTACAGCATGGACTTCGTTGAGCCGACCCAGATCGAAGATCCGGCGGCGCTCTTTGCGACCCTCAAAGTGATGGTCCAGGACAACGACTACGACCCAAAGCATCAGGCGACGCGCGCCGGCAACATCCGGGACGAGAAGTTTCGAGAGGTTAGTGAACTGCTGTCGGGCCTTGAATACTGGCAGTTTCGCCACCGCCTCTGGCTCGCCCGCAAGTACAACTACATCCGCGAGGAAGTTGCCTTCCTGTTCGGTTATTCATGGTCCGTGCTCCGCCCGTTCGCCTTTGAACTCGGGCGGCGCATGGTCGCAGCCGGCAGTTTCAACCTGCCAGAAGACACGTTCTATCTCGAAACTGCAGAGCTAACCGGTGCCATCGAAGCGCGCCTTTCCGGCAACGCGTTGCCCGAACTCGGACGTCTGGCAGCCGAACGGCGCCAACGGCGCGAGGCGCGCAAACGCCACCACCCACCGGGAACTGTGCCCGACGAAGCCCGCGAAGATCCCGGCGTTTCGTTCAAGGAAACACAGATACTCAATGATGAATCAAGCGACCTCATGCGCGGCTTTCCGGTCAGTTCAGGGCGAGTGACCGCCACGGCAAGTGTCATCCTCAATGCGGCCGACTTCGAGCGGATGGAGCCGGGCTCCATTCTCGTGTCCCCGTTAACGACACCGGCATGGACCCAACTCTTCGCCCACGCCGTTGGCCTTGTCACTGACATGGGCTCGATCCTCGCACACGGCTCCATCGTTGCGCGCGAATACGGCATCCCGGCGGTGCTCGGCGTCGGCAATGGCACAACGCGCATCACGCATGGGCAGACCATTACCATCGATGGCGACGCGGGCACCGTGGTCATCCACGCGGACGAAGACGCCGCTTGATCGCTCCTGCAGGCCCAGGCCATCGACGGCAATGCGCAAAGGGCTACGGAACGCTGCCGGCTCTTCCATGGAGCTGAGGGCTCTTCTATGAAGCTGAGGGCTCTTCCATGGAGCTGAGGGCTCCTCTATGAAGCTGAGGGCTCCTCTATGAAGCTGAGGGCTCCTCTATGAAGCTGAGGGCTCCTCTATGAAGCTGAGGGCTCCTCTATGAAGCTGAGGGCCCTTCCATGAAAGTGTTGGTGATTGCCGATATCCATGGCAATGCCGAGGCACTGCGCGCCGTACTTGACGCCGAAAGCGATGCAGACACGACGATCTTTCTTGGCGACTCGGTGCTGTCGGGCCCGCAGGCGAATGAAACGATCGACCTGCTAACCGGAATCAGCGGCACGTTCATCATGGGCAACCATGACATCGAGATGCTCGAACCCGAGCGTTTTGCCCACTGGCCCGCAACCTGGGTCGCACTCAACAACTGGATCATCGAACACTTCGATCCAGCCGGATACCGATTTCTCCTGGACCTGAAGCCGCCGGGACAGTACCGAATTGATGGTATGCAGCTCCATCTCAACCATGGCGAACTCACCGGCGCGCGACCCCGCAATGCCCTGCCTGATACGCCGCCCACACGTCTCGCCACCCTCGGCAGTTGCACCGATGCGCCGGTCGTTCTGTTTGGTCATTCGCACGTTCAGTTTTACCGCACGATCGGCGACCGGGCATTCATCAATCCGGGAAGCGTCGGTCAGAATCGGTGCGGCAGGCAACTGGCATGCTACGGCGTCTTTTTAGACGGCGTGTATGAGCCTCGGCACATCACCTATGACCAAACACCGTGGCTGCGTGCGATGGATGCCGTCTCCGCGCTCGATCCCCACCCGGCGTTTCGCGACTGGCTGAAGTCCGGGCTGGTCGATGGGTTCGGCATCGGCCAGAACGAACCCTGGACGAGCCTCGCGGCGGCGGGCTACAGGTAACAGCATCTCACGGTGCCGGTTTACCGCGCCGTCGCGCAGGGAACACCGCTGCACCTTGCTTTAGTTCCATGGAAGCTTGCGAGTAAGCAGGGCACGGGCGGCAAGGAAATGTGTGGCTTGCTTGCAAACCGAGTCCCGGGAATCGTCAGGATGACAATTTTGGGACACCAACCAGTTGGGTTACATTTAGGTTCGATCAGCAACGGTCAGGGTAGATCATGAACGACGAGCAGCGATTCTTGTTTGATACTTTCGGCTTTCTCATCGTGCCCAACGTGCTCACGACAGTCCAACTTGATCAACTAACCTCGACGATTGCGCGGCCTACTGAACAGTGGGACCACAACGATCGCGGGCCGGAGAAGGGCCCCTTACACTGGGACCCGATATGGCGCGAGTTGCTTGATTTACCCGTCATCTCCGCCCTGCTGGAAGACATGATCGGCGACCCTTTGCTGCAGGCGGCGGCACAACGAAATCCAAACCAGACCGGGTTGCCCACGTTTCGACTGGACCACATCAATATACACACGCATATCAAGAAGGGCTTTGCGGGCGGCAAATTGCATGGAGGCCACGGCGTCAACGGTGCTTTCCGCTATCACGATGGCCGTTTCTACAATGGCATGACAACGGTTTCGTTCGAGTTGTACGACACGCATCCAAATGACGGCGGATTCTGCTGCGTTCCCGGAACCCACAAAGGCAACGTGCCGATGCCCTCTGACTGGCTGGACCTCAGTGTGGATGTTGCCCCGTGCGTCCAGCGGGTGTCGGCGAGGCCGGGTGACGCCATCATCTTCACCGAAGCGCTCACCCATGGCACGCTGCCCTGGACAGCCGACACGCCACGCGCGTCCATCTTTTACAAATTCTCGCCACATAGCGCCAGTTGGGGTGCTGATTTCTTCGCCCCCGACGATTACCGCATCTACGACGACATGGACGATCGTCGTCTCGCAATGCTCGAACCACCGAACGCCCGGTATCGCGGCCGCCCACATCGGCCCGCACGCAGGGACGACGGGGTATCCGCAGAAACCGACTCATAGTCATCGATCTCGCCCAGCCAATGCATGCTGGTCCGGCAGGTCCGCGGTGAGCGCTCAGCCGACGGTATCAAACCTGCGGCTTGGGCCGACCCTCACGGTGTTCGCCGCATCCGGCCTTGCAGCACTCATCTTCGAAGTCCTGTGGATGCGATGGCTAAATCAATTGTGTGGCGGCACGGCCGAGAGCGCAGCCGTGACCACCGCGGTGTTGTTTGCCGGTATCGCGGCCGGGTCCTGGTTCTGGGGCTCTCGCAGTCATCGCTCATCCGCCCCGTTAGCCACATTCGCCCGATTGGAACTCGCCGTGGCTGCCTCAGCGGCAACCTCATATGCCCTCGCCAACCACGTCCTTCCGGACCTCGGATGCGGCGACGCCGGGCCGGTTCCCCGCCTGATCATGGCAGTCGCACTGATCGGCCCGGCAAGCTTCTTCATGGGCGGCACGTTGCCGTACATTGGCCAGCATTTGCTACGCCAGGAAAACAGCCTCAGCACCGGTGCCGGTCTGCTATACGGCGTTAACACGCTCGGCGCAGTCATCGGCGCAGTCGCAGCAGGCTTTCTGTTGCCGCTGTGGCTCGGTTTCGCCGGCACCTACCTGACCGCCGGCGTGATATCACTCAGCGCCGGGCTTGGAGCATTCATGCTTGCCCAGGACTCGGGACCCGACCGCGCAGTGATATCAGATCAGGCAAGACCCGAGTTTCCTACACGACTGTTTCCAGCCATCGCGTTCGCAAGCGGCTTCCTTGCGCTCGCGCAGCAGGTGTTGTGGATACGCATGCTGTCACAGGTGCTGCAGAACTCCAGCTACACCTTTGCCACTGTCCTTGCGGTCTATTTGCTCGGACTTGCGGCAGGCGCCCTCGCCGTGCACCAACTCGCACGCCGCGCACTGCCTGCCAGTATGACGATGATCGCGTGCGTGGCCGGTCTTGCCTGCCTTGGCTCTGCGTTCGCCTTCAGCTACTGGACACCGGGCCTCGCGCAGCCTGCCGTGGGGACCGACCTGACGACTTACCTGCTGCGTGTCGTTGCCGCCCTGACCCTGATCATCGGTCTGCCCGTCGCCATCATGGGCATGCTGCTGCCAACACTTTATCGAGAGACGGCCGGCGCACCAGGCAATGCGCTCGGATACCTGAACGGCTGGAACCTGACGGGGGCTGTCGTCGGCTCGCTCGCTGCAGCGTTTGTTCTGCTGCCGCTGCTCGGTCTGTGGCAGGGGGTCACCGTCATCGCCTTCGGCTACCTCGCGATCGGCGTCATCAGCGCAGACAGTCTGCGTCCCCGCATGACTGCGGTCGCCATCATTGCGTTCTCGACCATCACCCTCGATCCAACGCGCCTGCCCACCGTTCGGCTCGACGGTATCGAACAGATCCTGAGCCTCGAGCAGGGTCCGGACGGCACGGTCGCAGTGATCGGACGCGGCGATGACGTGCACATTCGGCTGAACAACACTTATTCCCTCGGCGGGTCGGGCGCCCGTCCGCTCGAAGTCATGCAGGCTCACCTGCCTTTGCGCGTGCATCCAGCGGAACGTGTTCTCTTCCTGGGCATGGGCACTGGCATCACAGCGGGTACGGCGCTCGACTATCCGGTCACGCAGGTCGACGTCGTGGAGGTCTCCGCAAGCGTCATTCGAGCGTCGGCAGCCTGGATGACGCCGTACACCAACGGCTTGCACGAGGACCCCCGGGTTCGGGTGCAGCACGCAGACGGCCGGGCCTATCTGCGTCGAAGCGCGGCCAACTGGGATCTGATCATCGCTGATCTGTACATGCCCTGGCGCGCCGGCATCGGCGCGCTGTACACAGTTGAGCACTACGCGGCGGCACAGGCGCGCCTCTCTGATCAAGGCGTATTCGTGCAATGGTTGCCGCTCTATCAGCTAACGGAAAACGAATTTGCCATCATCGTGCGTACCATGGCGAGCGTCTTCGACCGGGTCACAATCTGGCGCGGTGGCTTTCAGACCGAAAGGCCCCTGCTCGCGCTCTTCGGACACAAGGCTGCCACTGCACTCGATGCGAACTCGCCGATCGTGCTTGCAGCCGCTGACGATCTGGCGACACTCGCACGCAGCGGCGACGGCGATGTGCCGCTGCTTGCCCACTACATCGGCTCACTCCCACGCGCGCCTGCTTCAACCTTGAACCAAACTACCGCCGCCATCGCGGCGGCGCGCGTGAGTACGCTGGATCGGCCGTGGATTGAATTCCTTGCGCCCGTCTCGAAGCGACTCGTGGATACCGGCAAAGCACAATGGTTAACCGGGGACACCCTGCTCACTCTCGCTGACGATCTGCATGATCCGAACGATCCGTATCTTGGCCACACATCCGTGCGCATGCGTCGGGTGGTCGAGGCCGGTCGACATCTGCACCGCGCGGCAGGCGTTGACGACGCGGCAACGCGGGAAAGCGCGCTCGCGACTGCCCGGAGTCTGCTGGGTGCCATCCCCGACCCTGCTCACCCGTAATCCGGATTGATCAGCGGCCGGGTAAACCCCCGGTAGAAATGTCCTTAGCTCTGCCCAGAATGCTGATCCAACCTTCGGCTTGTCTGCAATGGGTCGGTGCGCACCAATCAAAATCAAGAAAAAAGGGTAAGAGCAAAAAAGTAAAAAGTTAAGGTGTCCTGGCCAACCGAAATCCGAAGTTAATGAGCGCTCGATCCGGCTGGTACCCGCCGCGGTACGCGGACCGCAGATTGACTGGTCGACTGCCCCAGCCGCGGCCCCGCAACGCTCTCAGCGGACAAGACCCGGATTCGACCGCACTGCCATCCCCCGGTACCCCCTTCATAGGAGTTCTGATAGCAGTCAGCCACCCATTCCCACACGCTCCCAGCCGTGTCGTACAGACCGAACCTGTTCGGCTGGAAAGAACCGACCGGACTCGTTCTCTTCAAGCCATTCTCGATTATTGGTGTAGCCGCACTGCCACTCGTCGCCCCAGTGGTAGGTCGTGGTAGAGCCCGACCGGGCCGCATATTCCCATTCAGCTTCGGTCGGCAACCGATAGTTCCCACCCGTGCGTTGCGACAACCACGCGGCATAACAATTCGCATCTGTCCAGGATACGTAGATCACAGGTCGTTTGCCTCGTCCCCACCCACGATCACGCGGACGACTTGTGCCTGTCTTGTCCGCGAACAGGTCGTACTCTTCAAAGGTCACTTCGAACCTGGACACCTGGAATGGCCGGATCTGCACTTCGTGAACAGGCTTCTCGTCAGCGCTCCCGTCTTCCGATCCCATGAGAATCCTTCCACCCGGTATGTCGACCATCTCTGGCACGCCCCGGAGGCGGTCGGCCCGAGACTCAGCGGCTTTACGGGCATCTACCGCGGTGGCGAGCGACCGACGCGCCATGCCCACAGCCGCCGTTAACCGTTCTTTTTCAGCACTCTTGTCACTTGCGAGCGCAGCAAGCCGCTCTCGTAACTCGTCTAACTCAGCCTGCCGCGACTTCTCCAGTTTGCGCACCTCCGCCCCAACTTCAGCACTATGGCTCGCTCGACAGTCAGCCTCTTCTTATCCGCTTCCAATTTCTGATTATCCTCATCAAGCTCAACTCTCAGGTTCGCGTTCCTGGTCTTTTCCAGCTTCGCCAACTCAACGCCATGCTGTGACATAGTCGTCATAACGGGCGCCAGGAAGGCGAGGACAGCCGCGGCCGCAACAGCGATACCGATCGTTATCTCCAGAAACCGGCGATCCCGATAAAACGGCGTCGCCAAACGATGCTCGACTTCAGCCGCAAGCACCTGCTCTTTCCTCGCCTGCGCGAGTTCCCTTCGCGCCTGAGCAACCGAGAGCGTCGCCTCCGCCCGCTCTTTGACCCCCAACGCCGAAAGATCGTGCCCAAGCGCATCGAGACTCGCGGAAAGCTCATCAATCGGATCCTTGGTGCGGTCGGGACGGTCTAAAACGGACGCCTGCGCTTCCTGCGTATTTGGTGATTGGCCGTCGATCCCTGGCTCTGCTTTCTCGGTCATACCTTGCGAGCGGGTTGGGTTTGAGAAGACTCTACTCGATTCGAGCTTGGCCGCCCTGCAAGTCGTGGAACACTTCACACGGTCCCACTCACTCGTGGCGTCGCCAACGAACACAATCAAGGTGCAGCGACCGCCGGCGTTGCTGCAGATTTCCCGCGGCGAATGGCCTGCCGCGTGAATCTGTGGTCTTCTTGTCCGATCGCCAACGTGCGAGCGCCGGTGGTCCGACGCGAATGACCAGGCGAGTTATGAACAGACTTCTGCATCGCAACGAGGACAACCAGCATGACTAATCTACCACCCGCGCCGGCGCGGATTCGCATCCGCCAGATCGCGCTCTGCACGCCGGATATCTGGCCCGTTGAGACAGCCGTCGCAGAGACGCTGAAAGTGCCAACTGTGCATCGGGACAAGCCGGGGCCGCCCATCTGGATGTTCAACGCCGTGATGGCGATCGGCAACACCTTCCTTGAGATTCTGCAGCCGGAGCGGGATGAGGCACCCACGAGCAAGTTCCTGGCCAAGCAGGGCGGTGAGGCGGGTTACATGCTGCTGCTGCAGGTTGACGATCTGGACAAGGCGCGAGCACGAGCACAGGCCGCCGGCATCCGCATCGCGATGGACATGGGCGATGGGGAACGCCATGGCACCCGCGCGGCTGCCATTCATCTGCACCCCGGCGACACCGGCGGCGTGCTCACGTCGTTCGACTGGATGGCCGACTGGGATGCCTGGGCATGGGGCGGCGCGGCGTGGCCGTGGCACCAACGCACCAGTGTCGTGTCTGCCATCACGGGCGCAGAAATCTCAAGCGCTAACCCAGGCAAAGTCGCAGAGCGCTTTGCAGAGTTCATCGGTCGCGAGGTTGATGATGATGGCGTGATGGCCCTTGACGACAGCTACATCCGATTTGTTAAGGGTGCCGACGGCGGCCGGGATCGCCTGACGGGCATCGACCTGAAAGCAACCGATAGAAGCCGCGTTGGCGAGACCTTCGAGTTTGCCCGCACCCGCTTCAACCTCGTGTAGGGGTTGTAGCAACCACGTCTTAGACCACACCATGTTTTAGACCACACCATGTTTTAGATCACCATGTCCTAGACCACGATCCGGGGAGCTGCGAAGAAATGTCAAAACCCATCATTGATTGCCAGGTTCACGCCTACGAGCACAACCACCCGGAGCGACCCTGGCAGGGCCACCTGACCGGGCCGGACTCGGCGAACGGTGCCGAGATGTGCGCCGCCATGGATGCGGTCAACGTCGACGGCGCCATCCTTGTTTCACCCTTTTCGATGTACCGCTTCGACCCGTCGTACGCGCTTGAAGTGCAGGTGGCGTTTCCGCACCGCTTCGGACTCGTCAGGCCCTTCGATCCAACGTCGGCGAGCGTCGAGGACGAGGTCGCCGAATGGGCGCAACAACCGGGTGTCATCGGCGCCAGATTGATGCTGTCGGGCATCGCGGATACGCCCGCATCAAGCGAGGGCGGCATCGATCGCCTGTTCGCCGCCTGCGCACACACCGGCCTGCCTCTCAATGTCCTTGCCTGGGGCAGCCTGACGCGCCTTGGCGACCTCGCGCGCAGACATCCGAACACACAGGTGGTGCTTGACCATCTGGGCCTGCCCCAGCCGTTTTCGCCGCCACCCCCGGCCGAACCATTTGCGGCACTCGCCGACGTGTGCGCGCTCGCTGCCTGCGACAATCTTGCGATCAAGATCTCGGGTGCCTGCACCCTGTCGCATGAAGCCTTTCCGTTTGCCGACATCTGGCAACCGCTAACGACGATTTTCGACGCCTTCGGGTTGACGCGCTGTCTGTGGGGCACTGACTGGACCCGCGCGGTCAAACTCGTCACCTATCAAGAGGGTGTCGACGCATTTCGCGACACCGGGCACCTGTCCGCCAGCGACAAGGAGCAGCTTATGGGCGGCACCCTGGCGAGTATTTACAACTGGTCGCCTGCGCCGGTTTAAGTGTGGGTTTGAGTGCCTGTTGATGACATCCGGTTAACCCACCTCGCATTTTCTGTGATCGACCATCGACTTAGACACAACGTTAGTGAATTGAGTTTGGGCGACGGGCTACTCGGCTTCCAGAAACCGTTCCAACAGATCGAGTTTGTCCTTCCGCACGGCTTTCACCGGTCGAGTCTCGTGGCCAAATTCCATGGCCTGGTCGCTCGCCTGCGCATACGCTGGCCATGCGGGCAATCCGGTACCGTTCGGGTCACCCGTTCTCGCGAAATTGATCCAGTAGCCCGACATCGTTTGGGCAAGCACATGATCGCGCGCCTCCCAGTCCAGACC
>CAVOBC010000144.1:0-10761 GCA_963693635.1 Gammaproteobacteria bacterium
CAGCGTCGGATGAGCACCACCGCCCGCAGCCGCCAAACACCTCAACCAGGGATGGCGATCCTGTCGACACCGACCGAAAAAAGGGCGAAGCTGAAGGAGACGGTGAAGCTGAAGGAGACGGTGAAGTTGAAGGAGACGGTGAAGTTGAAGGAGACGGTGAAGGCGAGGGCGAGGGCGAAGAAGGCCGGGCCGGGCGCGATGGCGAGGGCGGTGATGGCGAAGGCAAAAGTGACTCACCCGGCGCAGGCGTCCGGGATGTAGAAACGGCAACGCCGCAGCAATCTGCACTCAAGGTTTGGAATCAGCGCCTGTTTGAAGATTATGACGAAGAAGCAGAGCTCGGCGTCCGCAACATGAAGATGGCCCTCCGGCGCCTGCGCAGGTTCGCGCGTGAGTCGAGCGAGCTTGAACTTGACCTTGACGGCACCATTCGCTCGACTGCAAGGAACGGTGGCTTGCTTGACATCAGGATGCTTCCGGAGCGACGCAACAACATCAAGGTTCTGCTGATGCTTGATGTTGGCGGTTCTATGGACTCGCACATCGAGTTGATGTCGCAATTGTTCACGGCCGCCCGAGGTGAGTTCAAATACCTCGAGACCTTCTACTTCCACAATTTCCTTTACGAGTCTGTGTGGACGAACAATGATCGTGGTCCCCAGCACCTCGTTTCGACGCTCGATCTGGCGCGCCGATTTCCGCGTGACACGAAGGTAATTTTCGTCGGGGACGCTCGGATGGGGCTACAGGAGATTCTTGAGAAAGGCGGCAGCATCGAGCACCACAATGCGGAGGCGGGGCGAGCCTGGATGAATCTCATTGACGAGCGTTTTGCGCGTGTCGCCTGGATGAATCCTGCGCCGGAGTCCGGTTGGCGCGACTCACAATCAACTGAGCTTGTTCGGCGGATTGTCGACGGACAGATGTACCATCTGAGCGTCGACGGTCTGCAAGAAGCGATGAAGTTTCTGGCGAGATGACCCGCACAGACCCGGGGTCCGGCACCTATCCCCAGGCCGCCAACCCGAGGCCTCGCCTATGCCAGAAGCCGCGCCTAGGCGAGGTTGGGGAACCCGCTGGCAAGTTTTGCGTTCCACTCATCAACCCGTCCCTGCTGTGCTGACAGCAAGGCATCGACGTCACCGCCAAACGTGACTGACAGGATCTTGTCGCCCTGCTCAACGGCGTCGACGACGGCCTGATCTTCACTGCCGTTCACGGCACCGAATATCGAATGCGCGTCATCGAGATGTGGCGTCGGCACATGCGTGATGAAAAACTGGCTGCCGTTGGTACCGGCACCTGCGTTCGCCATCGAAAGCTTGCCGGGCTTGTCATGACGTAGCGAGGCGTCGAACTCGTCTTCGAACTGGTAGCCAGGACTGCCGGTTCCGGTCCCGAGAGGGCACCCCCCCTGAACCATGAAACTTGCGATGACCCGATGGAAACCAAGGTTATCGTAGTAACCCTTGTTGGCCAGATTGACAAAGTTAGCACAGGTAACGGGCGCCTGATCCGGAAACAATGTCAGGTTGATATTGCCTTTTGTCGTTTCAATGTTCGCAGAGATATCCAAGACTAACCTCACAGGGTGACTGAGAATGTCGAGTGGTTTCGGCGCGTGTTACCGCGCAGCGATTGGCAAGTAGTCGCGTCGGTTGGGGCCGAGGTAAAGCTGCCGTGGGCGCCCAATCTTGTAAGGCGCTCGCAGCATCTCGTCCCAATGTGTGATCCAGCCCGGGGTTCGTCCAGTCGTAAATATAACGGTGAACATGTTGGGCGGGATGCCGATAGCTTTCAGGATGATGCCGCTGTAGAAGTCCACGTTTGGGTACAGCTTGCGGTCTATGAAGTAGCTGTCTTCACGTGCCAGTTTCTCAAGTTCCATCGCAATCGGCAGCAATGGGTCGTCGCCAACGCCGAGTTCTTCGAGCACATCATGGCAGGACTCACGCAGGACCGTCGCCCGCGGATCAAAATTCTTGTAGACCCGATGACCGAAGCCCATCAGTTTCGTCGAATCGCTCTTGTCCTTGGCGCGCTCGACGAATGACGCGATATTGGACGTGTCGCCAATCTCGGCCAGCATCTCCAGCACAGCTTCGTTGGCGCCGCCATGGGCGGGGCCCCAAAGGGCTGCGATTCCGGCCGCGATTGCCGCGTAAGGATCCGTGTCGGTTGATCCGGCAAGGCGGACGGTAGAGGTCGAGGCGTTCTGCTCATGATCGGCATGCAGCAGGAAAATACGGTCCATTGCTCTCGTGACGATCGGGCTGACATTCGGCGCTTCGCCGCGTTTGCCGAAGCACATGTGCAGGAAGTTTTCGGCATAGCCGAGGTCAGGGTCCGGAGCGACAAACGCCTCACCTAGCATATGTTTGTAGGTCATCGCCGCGAGGGTCGGCATCTTGGCAATGAGGTTGAGCGCGGCGTCCTTTCTGTCGGCCTCGTTCATGATGTCACTGCCGTCATGGTAGAGCGACGCCAATCCCGCAGTTGCGGCACAAATGATCGACATGGGGTGAGCGGTCGGTTCGAAAGCGTCGAAGATCTTTGGAAATCTGCCTTCGACAGCTTGTCTCGACTTGATTTCGCCCTCGAAACTCGCGAGTTCTGCCGCAGAAGGCAGTTCGCCGTTCAAGAGGAGATAGCAAACTTCAAGGTGTGTGGAGTCCTCTGCCAACTGCTCTATCGGATAGCCCCGATAGAGCAGAATGCCCGCATCGCCGTCGATGTAAGTTACTTGTGAATCGCACGCCGCCGTCGACAGAAAGCCGGGATCGTAGGTGTAGATGCCCTCGGCAATGAGACCGCGTACGTCGACAACGTTCGCGCCCTCCGTCGCCTCCAGAACCGGTAGTTCTGCAGTCTTGTTATTGATTGTTATCTGCACCTTCTCTGCCATCGGGTCTCACTCGTGAGCGAAAGGCGCTACAATGTAATCAAATCGCCCTTGGCTGTAAAGGCGATGGTCGCACCCTCGCGTGCCCTGCAGAGCGAGCGTCAAGCATTGTCTTTGAGCCTCCAAATCTCTATTGTTCTCGGCGCAAAATCAGCACAAAAAGCAAGCCTTGCTGGTTCTTGTCCCAAAATTGTCATCCTGACAATTCCTGGCGGTCGGTTTGCAAGCAAACCTCGCATGATCTTGCAGAAAAGTGGCGGTGCATCCCTGCACCGCTCGCCGGTGCCCGTCCCAGAACGGCGTTCTTGGACAGGAACTTGTCAGGCGCCTTCTCGAGGCCACGCTTCGCGGCAGGACTGTTCACTGCAGGACCTCGCCGGAGGACTTCGCGGCAGGGCACTTCGTGGTCAGAGGAGTTTCGTCCAAACACCCCATCGACTCGGAGCGCCCGCACCAATCGCCGATCACGACATACGTGCGCTGGCGTGAACGGTAGGTGGCTGGCAAGATGCCACAGTAGCAACCGGGCGTTATGCTCGGCAGGGGCTGTCGACAGGTTGGCCCGTGGCATCGGCAAGTAGCGGGCATCGGCCGGTAGAGGCCTGATAGCGGGGAGGTAAAGGGTCGCCCGGGAATCGTGCAGGCCAGAAATAATACGGAGAACGTTAGCCTTGAACGAAGATTCTCGTCCAGTCAATCTGGACCTCGGCAAAATGGCGTGGCCGGTGACGGCCATCGCGTCCATCCTGCATCGCATTGCGGGCGGCGCGCTCTTCGTTGCGGTTGGCTTCATGCTTTACGCGCTCGAGCTATCGCTAACCTCAGAAGCCGAGTTCCTTCGACTCAAGGCCATGATGTCGCACCCGGTCGGGATGTTCATCACCTGGGGCATTCTCGCCGCCCTCGGCTATCACCTTGTCGCCGGGATCAAGCACCTCCTGCTCGACTTCGAAATCGGCGACACTCTTGAAGGAGCGACCTTTGGCGCCAGAGTCACTTTGCTGTTTGGTAGCATTTTGATCTTGCTGGCAGCGATCTGGGTCCTTCAGTCCTGACACCGTCGAACCCTGGGAGCACGCCCGAACCTGCCTGGCTATAACCCCAGCATCCACATCCGACAACATCGACAATGAGCGCGCAGTAGCGCGTAAAACCTGGGCAACCAGCGAGAGGCAGCAAAAAACGCATGCTCACACAAGTCACAAGCTTCGCCAGAAACGGCCTGGCAGATTGGGTAATACAACGGGTCACTGCGGTTCTGCTGGGCTTCTATGCCGTCTTTCTGACAGGGTTTGTCGTCGCGACGCCAGACTTGACCTACGAGATATGGCGCAGCCTCTTCTCAAGCACCTGGATGCAAGTGGCGACCCTGCTCGCGCTCCTTTCCATCTGTGCGCATGGCTGGATCGGCATGTGGACCATCATCACTGACTATCTGCGCCGACACACGGCGGGCGAGAGCGCTGACCTCTGGCGGGTGCTCAGTCTCTTTGGCTGCATCCTGCTGACCTTCGCTTATCTCGTTTGGGGCACACGTATTCTGTGGGGGGACCTGTCATGAAGCTGCGGACCATGGAATTCGACGCCATCATCATCGGTGGCGGCGGGGCGGGCATGCGCGCAGCGCTGCAACTCGCCGAGTCAGGGCGCAAGACCGCCTGCCTTTCGAAGGTATTCCCGACGCGCTCGCACACGGTTTCCGCCCAGGGCGGTATTACCTGCGCAATCGCCAGCGACGATCCAGATGACGACTGGCGCTGGCACATGTACGACACCGTCAAGGGCTCTGACTATATCGGCGATCAGGATGCGATCGAGTACATGTGCAGTGTTGGGCCCAAGGCCGTATTCGAACTCGAACACATGGGTCTGCCTTTTTCCCGAACCGAGAGTGGACGGATTTACCAGCGCCCCTTCGGCGGCCAATCCAAGGACTTCGGCAAGGGCGGCCAGGCGGCGCGAACCTGCGCGGCCGCAGACCGGACCGGCCACGCGTTGTTGCACACGTTATATCAGGGCAATCTCAAAGCGGGCGCAGTCTTTCTCAGCGAGTGGTATGCAACAGATCTTGTTACCAATCAGAACGGAGCAGTCGTCGGTGTCATCGCCATTTGCATGGAAACCGGCGAGGTCTGTTACGTAAATTCACGCGCCACCGTGCTCGCGACTGGCGGGGCAGGGCGGATCTTCCAAAGCACGACCAATGCACTGGTGAACACTGGCGACGGTGTCGGCATGGCGTTGCGCAAAGGCTATCCGGTGCAAGACATCGAGATGTGGCAGTTCCATCCGACCGGCATTGCCGGTGCCGGGGTTCTCGTCACCGAAGGCTGCCGGGGCGAAGGGGGTTACCTGATCAATAAAGATGGCGAGCGCTTCATGGAACGGTACGCGCCAACCGCAAAGGATCTCGCGGGACGCGACGTCGTCGCGCGCAGCATGATTCATGAAATACTCGAAGGGCGCGGTGCGGGCGAGGCGGGCGACCATGTGTTGCTCAAACTGGACCACCTGGGCGAAGAGATTCTACATTCACGCCTGCCGGGGATCGTCGAACTGTCAAAAACGTTTGCCCATGTCGATCCAGTCGTTGAACCTATTCCCGTGGTACCAACCTGCCATTACATGATGGGCGGCATACCCACTAACATTCACGGACAAGCGCTCACGCTTGATGCGGCCGGCCAAGATCAGGTCATCGATGGTTTGTACGCCATTGGCGAGGTCGCTTGCGTATCAGTCCACGGTGCCAACCGGCTCGGCGGGAATTCGCTGCTTGACCTCGTCGTGTTCGGGCGTGCCGCGGGACTACATATCATCGACGCCCTCAACCAGGGACTGGACGCTGGCGAAGCTTCCGCGTCTGACCTCGATCAGGCCTTCGCCCGCTTCGAGCGTTGGGAGTCATCCAGCGATGGCGAAAGTGTGGCGAGCCTGAAGGGGGAACTGCAGCAGTGTATGCAGCTCAACTTCGGGGTCTTTCGCAAGGAAGAGACGATGCTTGCCGGCATCGAGAAACTCGCGGACCTGCGCACGCGCATCAGCACTGCGTCGCTGACGGACAAAAGCAACGCATTCAATACCGCCCGCATCGAAGCTCTCGAACTGGACAACTTGCTGGAAGTCGCCGAGGCGACGGCCATTGCCGCCGAGGAACGCAAGGAAAGTCGCGGTGCCCACGCACGGGATGACTACCTGGACCGGGACGACGACAACTGGCTGGTGCATTCGATTTACGAGCCAGAAACACGTTCGGTCCGCAAACGCCCAGTCAACTTTTCGCCGAAGACGGTGGACACGTTTGAACCCACCGTTAGGCGGTATTGACAGGAACCGGCAACCCACGTTCGCTTTGACGCGGACATAGATCGGCCCCGTTAGTTCAACCACAAATCGATTCGACGAGAAAAGGCCCAAGGAACTATGCAAGTCAGCATTTACCGATACGACCCGGACAAGGACGTGGCGCCCTACACCCAGCACTTCGAGGTCGACATCCCCGAGGGACGTGACCTCATGGTCCTCGACGTTCTGGCGCTCGTCAAAGAGCAGGACCCGTCGATCTCGTACCGCCGGTCCTGTCGCGAGGGCGTGTGCGGGTCCGACGGCCTCAACATGAACAAGAAAAACGGCCTTGCGTGCATCACGCCCATCTCGGAGGTCGCACCCCGGGGCAAACTCGAGATCAGGCCGCTGCCTGGATTGCCAGTAATCCGCGACCTGGTCGTCGACATGAGCCAGTTCTACAAACAATACGAGAAGGTTCAGCCCTTTCTCATGAACAACGAACCGGCACCGACCCAGGAGCGACTGCAAAGCCCTGAGGAGCGAGAAAAACTCGACGGTCTTTACGAGTGCATCCTGTGTGCATGCTGTTCAACGTCTTGTCCCAGCTTCTGGTGGAATCCCGACAAGTTCATTGGGCCGGCCGGTCTGCTGCAGGCCTATCGGTTTCTCGCCGACAGTCGTGATACGGCGACCGACGAACGCCTTGCTAATCTTGAGGATCCCTTCAGTGTGTTTCGCTGCCGCGGCATCATGAACTGCGTCAGCGTTTGTCCACGCGGACTCAATCCAACGCGTGCTATCGGGCATATCCGCAAGATGCTCCTCGACCGCGCCATCTGAGGCCAGATTCGGCCGCGACTGGGCACTTGGCACTTGGCAAGGGTGCCCTGTGTTAGAGTTTGCGGCCGAATAGCGTACGCGTAACGGCGTAATGAGGCGGTGTCATTGCAAGAGCAAAGCATGGAGCAGTTGTGGCGCAGCGGCCACATCTCAGGCGGCAACGCCGCGTACGTTGAAGACTTGTATGAGCGATTTCTCGCGGACCCCAATGACCTGCCCGACGAGTGGCGGAGCTACTTTGAAACACTGCCGCGAGTCGAGGGGACCGTCGCCACAGATCTGTCGCACGCGACCATCCGCGATCACTTCCTGCTCCTGTCCAAGAATCAGTCGCGCGTTACCCCCGTTTCAGCCAGCAGCGTCAGCGCCGACTTTGAACGCAAGCAGTTTGCCGCCGGCGAACTGATCGCAGCGTATCGACGCCGCGGACATCTGATTGCGAATCTCGATCCTCTTGGCATGCAGGAGAAAGCTTCGGCGGTGGAACTCGATCTCGCTTACCACGGCTTGTCCCGCGCGGACCTGGATACGCGGTTCCAAACCGGATCCCTTTTCTTTGGCAACCATGAAGCAACGCTTAAGGACATCATCGCGCTCCTTGAGGACACCTATTGCGGGTCCGTGGCATCGGAATACTCACATACCGACCAGGTAGAGCAGAGTTGGGTCCAACAACGTCTCGAATCCGTTCGTTGCCAACCTGCCTTCTCGAATGGGGTCAAGCGTCGTCTGCTGGATCGATTGGTCGCTGCCGAGGGTCTGGAAAGCTATCTTGGGCGCAAGTACCCCGGAACCAAGCGGTTTGGTCTGGAGGGTGGGGAGAGCTTTATCCCGTGCCTCGCCGAGTTGATCCATCGGGCGGGGGCGGCGGGAGTTGCCGAGACGGTCATCGGCATGGCTCACCGCGGCCGGATTAACGTACTCGTTAACCTTCTGGGCAAACAACCAGCGGATTTGTTCGATGAGTTCGAGGGCCGCTATCAGCCTGGCACGGGTTCGGGCGACGTGAAGTACCATCAGGGTTATTCGTCGAATCTGATGACACCGGGCGGCGAGATGCACCTCGCCCTCGGGTTCAATCCATCCCACCTTGAGATTGGCGCACCGGTCATCGTCGGTTCGGTGCGCGCCCGGATGGACCGGCGCGGTGACGCGCCTGGTGACAAAGTCCTTGCCATCAATATCCACGGCGACGCGGCTTTTTCGGGGCAGGGGGTCGTCATGGAGACCTTCCAGATGTCCCAGACCCGGGGCTTCTATACCGGCGGTACCATCCACGTCATCATCAACAACCAGATCGGTTACACCGTTAGCAAGCGCGAGGACGCGCGGTCGACGCGCTACTGCACCGAGGTCGCCAAGATGGTGCAGGCACCGATCTTTCACGTCAACGGCGATGATCCGGAGGCCGTGTTGTTCGTTGCACAGGTTGCTCTCGACTACCGCATGGAGTTCAAGAAGGACGTCGTCATCGACCTCGTCTGTTATCGGCGCCGCGGCCACAACGAAGGTGACGAACCGGCAATTACCCAACCCCTCATGTATGACCAGATCCGGCGCCATCCGACCACATTGACACTCTTCGCAGAGCGATTGGTTGAATCGGGAGTCGTGACAAAATCTGACCTGGAACGTCGAATCGGCGCTTACCGGGATGATCTCGACGCTGGCGCAGCGGTTGCCTGGGACTATCTGAAAGAGCCAGACACATCGATGTACATGAACTGGGCGCCGTACCTCGGCCACGACTGGGACTTGCCCCATGACACCCGCGTGGACTTGAAGAAGTTCCAGCTGGTCGCCAACCAGTTAACCGAACTTCCAGAGAATTTTGTCCTGCAAAGGCAGGTGTCAAAGATCATGGAGGACCGGCGCAAGATGACGGCGGGCGCCATGCCAATCAATTGGGGCTACGCCGAGGTGATGGCCTATGCCACCCTCATTGCGGAAGGTTACGGGGTCAGACTGACGGGCCAGGATGTCGGGCGCGGCACCTTCTCACACCGGCATGCGATCGTGCACGACCAAAAAGGGGGAAGCGCATACGCGCCAATCTCATCGCTGCAAAATCCGGACACCCGATTCGACCTCTACGACTCGCTCTTGTCCGAAGAAGCAGTTCTTGCCTTTGAGTACGGCTACTCGCAAACCAGTCCGGACATCCTGATCGTGTGGGAAGCCCAGTTCGGTGACTTTGCCAACGGTGCCCAGGTCGTCATCGATCAGTTCATTGCGAGCGGCGAGCACAAATGGAGCCGCCTCAGCGGCCTCACGATGCTGCTCCCCCACGGCTATGAAGGCGCTGGCCCCGAACATTCGTCCGCGCGACTGGAGCGGTACCTGCAGCTCTGTGCTGAACACAACATTCAAGTCTGCGTCCCTACCACCCCGTCGCAAATATTCCACCTGCTGCGGCGCCAGGCCATTCGCCCCCTCCGGCGTCCGCTCATCGTCATGACGCCGAAGAGTCTGTTGCGTCACAAGGAGGCCATTTCGACGCTGGAAGACCTCGCCGAGGGGCATTTCCAGAATGTCATTCCAGAGCAGGAAGACCTAGCGGCACCTGCGGTAACGCGTGTCGTCTTCTGCGCGGGCAAGGTCTACTACGACCTCGCTGCTGCGCGCAGTGAAGCCGATGCCGGAGACATAGCAATCGTCCGGATTGAGCAACTCTACCCATTCCCGGAAGACGAGATGCTGGCGGCACTCGCGTCTTTCCCCAACTGCAAGACAACCGTGTGGTGCCAGGAAGAGCCCATGAATCAAGGTGCCTGGTACAGCAGCCAGCACCACATGCGTCGCGTGCTAAACCGATTCAATCAGGGCATGTACCTGCACTACGCGGGGCGGGAATCATCGGCCGCCGCGGCCGCAGGCTACATGCAGGCGCACGTGCGCCAGCAGGAGCAATTGGTCCAGGATGCACTTTTTAGTCAGCAGGAAGATTGACGGATTTCGAGCGGACACCGACCTCTTTGATCGGTGATATTGGAGGGTCACGCGGGTTCGCTGGACAGAAATTGGACTGACTTACTGCACAGACAGGACGGACTGAAAGGAAGGGCCATGATTGAGATTAAGACACCTGAGTTCCCCGAATCGGTCGCCGACGGTGAGGTCGCGACCTGGCATGTCGAGGTGGGAGATCAGGTGACTCGGGACCAGACCCTGGTCGACATCGAAACCGACAAGGTTGTTCTGGACGTTGTTGCACCGGCAGACGGGACGATCACTGCGATCCTGAAAGCGGTTGGCGAGACCGTTCTGTCGGATGAAACCCTGGCGCATCTTGAAGAGGGCGTGGTCGCGACTGAAGCCGCATCGGCCGCAACGACAGACGACTCTGACACCAGCCGCGGAGGCGCGCTCGCCAGTCCATCGGCGCGCAAGCTTGCCGCCGAGAGCCAGTTGGACATTACGACGATTGTCGGTACCGGAAAGGACGGCCGGGTCAACAAGGAAGACGTTCTGAAGGCGATTGCTGCCGCTGAACGCCAGCCGAGCGCTACCCCGAAGCTGGACGCGACACCGGTAACTGCGCCGCCCATGCCCGGCGAGCGCATCGAACGCCGGGTGCCAATGACACGTTTGCGGGCGAGTGTTGCGCGCCGCCTGCACGAGGCCCAGCAGACCGCGGCCATGCTTACCACGTTCAACGAGGTGGACATGCAAGCCATCATGGACTTGCGCAGCAGGTACAAGGATGACTTCCAGAAAGCACACAACGGGAC
>CAVOBC010000145.1:0-10708 GCA_963693635.1 Gammaproteobacteria bacterium
AAATCGTGTGCCATGTCACGTCTCCTTCACCTGATTGTTGGGCGAGCTGTTGTACACACGTGCCGTTGCCAAGCCGTTGTACATCCGTTGATGTAGATCGTCATTGTGCAGCGACTCAAGCTTGTGCACCGCTGCCGAAATGGCGTCCCCCCAGCTTGCCTGCCGTCGTCCGTCACCGCAACCGGGCTGCAGGCGCTACACCGGGCCGCAGCTACACTGGGCCGATTAACATCCTGACGCGCCCCGCCCGAAGGCTCGGCGGCCAACGGATGTTGGTATAATCGATGGCTTCTACCAATTGCCTCTCGCCTTCCACCCTTCACCGGATTTGACCCAATTGAACCACCTCCCGCGACGCTGGCTCGCCATCGCCACGACGACCACATTGCTCCTTACATTCACTGTCGCGCGCGCCGAGGCGCCACACTACGGCAGCACCCTGGATATCGGCACGGTCTACTACAATCTGTCGGCGTTATCCTGGGACCCGGTTGACTGGAGCTGGAAGATCAACCACGACACGGGCCTTGTCCGGGAACAACTGTTTGTCGGTGATCTGACCAAACGGCGCTCCCAGGGCGGCAAGTATCCGTTTCTGGCCGAGGCGTATATCCCGAGCGAGGCCCTGCGCGGGGAACTTGCCGAGTCGTGGGAGTGGGAAGACGACCTGACGCTTGTGGTGCATCTTCGTCGCGGCGTCACCTTCCCCACGCAACCCGGCATGATGGAGTCGCGCGAGTTGGTCGCGAGCGATGTGGTCTACAGCTTCAACAATGTCGAACAAAGCCCGAAGAAGATCGCGACCTACTTCGACCACGTACGGCAGGTCGAGGCCCGCACGCCGCATACTGTTGTCTTCCATTTCAGCGAGTTCAACGCGGAATGGGCCTACCGCTTCGGCTACGGTTTCCACTCGGCAATCATCCCGAAAGAAATGCAGAAGGTGGACGCCAAGGATTGGCGCAATGTCGTCGGCAGCGGACCCTTCGCCCTAACCAAGTACATTGAGGGCAACGTTCAGGCCTACAGCCGCAACCCGGACTACTGGGATGTCGAACACGTCGGCGGCAAGGCCTACAAGTTGCCGTTCGTCGATCAGGTGAAGTACCGGGTCATCAAGGACGAGGCGACCGTCCTCACGGCATTGCGAACCGGCAAGCTCGACATTCTCGAGTCGGTTCGCTGGATTGCCGTCGACCATTTGAAGGAGTCGACACCGGAGCTGAAATGGGCTCGCTGGCTCGCGACCAGTGGCAACTTCATGGCGATGCGCGTCGACAGGAAACCGTTCGATGACAAGCGCGTGCGCCGGGCGATGAACCTTGCGGTCAACCAACAGGAAATCGTCGACCTGTACTACGGCGGGCACGCGGAACTGATGGCCTACCCGCAACACCCCGGCTTCGGCGAGTACTACCAGCCTCTCGACGAGATGCCAGATTCTGTGAAAGAGCTGTTTTCCTATAACCCGGCAAAGGCGAGGGAGTTGCTTGTCAAGGCAGGCTACCCGGATGGGTTCAGCTTCAAAATCCAGGTCTGCACGTGTAGCAACAACAATATGGACCTGATTCCCCTGCTGCAAAGCTATCTTGAGAAGGTCAACGTCAACGTCGAAATCCAGCCGATGGAATACGCCGCGTTTCTGTCGGTGATGACCACGCGCAACCACGAATCCGGCTACCTGATGAACAGCGGCCACACCAACCCCATCACGTCATTGCGAAAAAGCTTCAAGACCGCTCAGACCTGGAACCCGTCGATGTTCACCGACCCCGCTTTTGATCAGAAGATCGCGGACCTGCACCACGAGCGGGACGAAACGAAGCGCATCAGGATGATCCGCGAAATGACCATCGAGATGCTCGACCAGGCGCCCTATATCTGGCTGCCAACCGAGTACACCTATACCGCATGGTGGCCGTGGGTTAAGAACTACGGCGGTGAACTACGGGCAGGTGCTGCTCGGCCGGGCCCTATCTATGCCCGCATCTGGGTCGATGCGGATGAGAAGAAAGCACTCGGGTTGTAAGCGTCCAATAACCCCAATGCCGAGCATGAGACCAGCACTAGCAGGGTGCTGAAAAAGTGCTCCCCTGCACTTTTTCACGGTCGCGGGCGCTGGGAACAGGCAAGGACGCCTGTCCCGGCAAGTTTTTTCAGTGCCACTGACCTCGGGATCGAGAAAGGTTCCTGAGTCTCCTGGCAGCTTTGGCTTTCGAGCAGATTACCCTTCGAGCAGTTTTTTCGCGGTTCGGTAATTTCGTGATCGACGAAGCTGCGGATAGCCAGACGCGACACGCGCAAACAACTCGCGTGCCCCCGTTAGGTCGCTCGATTGCTCGATCACCAACAGAATGCCTGCAAGCAGCGCTTTGCCCGCCAGCGGGTGACGCGGAAAGTCGGTGTCGAATCTGCACAGCAGGTGGGCTGCAATCGCCTTCTCCGAATGGGCCATCGCGGAGTTGGCGAGCTTGATGACCACGTCCCCAGTTAGCAGCGCATAGCGACCCCCATTCTCTTCAAAGCAAAAGGAGAGCACCGCCCAGGCCCGGCGGAGGTCCTGCGCGGCAACCAAACGCCCGATGTAACCCTGTCCTGCCTTCAACCCGAGGCGTGGGTCATCGAACGCGCGAATCGTGTCGAATATTCGGCCCTCGCTCCGAAATCGGTCCGCGGACAGATGCGTTTCCAGCTTCTGCATCGCTTCAGCGTGCCTATCTGCGAGACAAAGGGCATACAACGCGGTCGTAAACTCGCCGAGTTCAGCCCCGATCTGCGCCTCACGCGCATCATCAACCTGTTTTTTGCCGAACGTCACGGGCATCCCGAGCGCTTCTGCATTGGCGTGCATGATGATGCCGAGCGCCCGGAACACGAGGACCGCAGCGATGAGGGTCGCAGCGACGATCAGCAGTCGCCCAAAGAACCCAGTTCCCAGGTAGATCGACATGATCCCAAGCAAAAAGAGGCCGATCTGTAGCAACAGAAAACGCAGGAACTGCGCATCGGTTCGGACCGCGCGCATCACCTGCAGCCATTGCCACGGATTGATCGCGACAACGAGGGACTGTTCGATCGCGAGAATGGCCGTGCGATGGGAAAGATGACCAGCATGGCCGCAAGCAAGCTCGCTCGCCATGTCGCATCGTCAAGCGCCACGTAGACGGCCGCAAAGACGCTCAGGAGCACGATTTCCTTGAAAACCACCGCTTTCGCTTCGTCCACCATGTTGGCCGGAATGATGGGTACGTTTTGGAAGCCGCGCGCGGTGTGATCCAGAATGAAAAAGAGATAACCGACAAAGACAAGCAATGTGAGGTAAGACGACGTCGCCGTCATGATCAGGGACTCCGCCCCCATGACACGCGCCACCTGGATGACATAGGTCAGGATGAGCGCCGCAAACCCGATCAGCAGAAGATTCGCGGAGCGAAACGGGAACGCATACAACACCAGCGGCTCAAAGTCCCTGATCGCAAAACGGTCGGCTGGTGTGGCTGTGCCTGAACCCAAGCTGGTTCCTAATATTCCTTCGAAGTTGCTTAACGTTGTGGTCAACGCTTTTTGATCGGAGATAGTCGACAAAAATCAACGACGATCAATCAGCGTCGAACGCATCGAGGTGCGCCGGGTCAGCACTGACAACCGCCGCGAGAGCCACCTCAGCATGATGCCGATCAGCCAAATATTCGCCTACAGACCCGATGAACAGGCACCACATTACAAGGGCGACGGCTGCCTTCCAACCGGCTCGTGGATAGCGAATGCGCCATGCTGCCAGCGACGTTGCTTTCATTTCGCTCTCCCAGTGAAGTGGACCCATTCTGTGGCTTTACCGGCGTTAACCAGTGTGAACTACGTCACACTTTCGTCAGCAATCTTGTGGACTACGCGGGCCGCACCCCGGCATCCCGTTGGCAAACCTGCATGGCACGCCCGCTGGATCAGTTCTCCAGCATCAGCGATGATCCGGACTCACAAATTCATCAATCGATCACCTTTGAATCGATCACATGCAAATCGATCACATTCAAATCGACCAAACGCACGCAAGGACAAGAGCTATGAGCGACAACCCCTTTGACCTGTCCGGCAAAGCAGCCGTGATAACAGGTGGCAACAGCGGCATCGGGCTCGGCTTCGCGAAGGCGCTCGCCGCCGCTGGCGCAGACGTCTGCGTATGGGGCACCAACCCAGACAAGAACGCGGCGGCAGAGAAAGAATTACAGGAAATCGCTCCAAGCGCCTTTGCCTTGCAATGCAATGTCGCAAACGAGGAGCAGGTGGAGGCATCGATGGCCACCGTCATCGAACGCTTCGGCCGCGTCGATGGTTGTTTTCCAAATGCCGGCATCGGTACGCAAAACCAGAAGCCCTTCTTCGAACACTCGAACGAGGACTGGCACAGCGTCATCGACGTCAACCTGAATGGCGTCTTCTACACCCTGCGCGCTGCCACCCGGCAGATGGTCAAACAGGGCGAAGGCGGCACCCTTGTGCTGACCGCAAGCGGCACCGCGATTCAGGGCGCGGCGAAAGGCCAGGCTTACGCGTCAACCAAGGGCGCCATGATCTCGATGAGCTACGCGCTCGCCGTGGAAATGGCCCGGTACAAGATCACGTCAAACGCCATCATCCCGGGCTGGGTCGACACCGCAATGACCGCAGGCGCGTTCAACTGGCCAAAATTTGTGGACGCGGTGATGCCCCGCATCCCGATGCGCAGATGGGGAACACCGGACGACTTCGGCGCCATTGCGGTCTACCTGATGAGTGATGCGACGCGCTGGCACACCGGCGACGTTATTAAGATCGACGGGGGTTTTTCGATCTTCTAACCAGTTCTCAAAGCAGCCTGCCGGGCTTACGCCGACGGGTTTGCCCAGACCGGCCAGGGTCAGACCCGGACTGCTTTCACGCCTGGTCCTTCTCGCCAGTCCGGACCCTCGGCAACGCAATCGGCGCGCGCGTAGTGCGCCGAAATTGCGCGGCGGAAGCCGTCACTCTTGTTGTGTCCGGAACCGTGAACGAGCAACGGGTGGAAGATGACCGTGTCGCCCGGGTCCAGTTCGACATGAACGCGCTCGACATCCGTCAGCGTCTCGATGCCGACGAAGCCTCGATTGACGAAGTCCCAGTCAGGTTCCGCGTGTTTCATTAATTCACCGCGGTGACTGCCAGGCAGCACCGCCAAACAACCATTCTCTCTGGTGGCCGGCATCATCGCTGTCCAGGTCCCGACAATCTTTGACGCCTCGCGAAGGCGAAAATACAAGAGATCCTGATGCAACGGGTGACGTCCATCGATTCCCGGCGGCTTGTTGAAGACATTGGTTGCGAGCGTAAAGAGGTCATCACCAAGCAGGCTGGCGATGCACGCAAGCAGCCCGGGATGGCGGACGTAGCCGTCGTACAGGACAGGATCTGCCTCCAGGTTGAGCAGTTTGTTGACTGCATGCACCGGGGTCGCTGGCGTTACACTGCCCTTGGCCACCATCACATCATTCATCACCTTCATATAGCCGGCGGGCGGCCGCAGGGCTCGCGCATAATCAAGAAAGCGCGCATCCCAGGCTGCCAGTTCATCCGCCGCGAAGAGGCCGCTGCGAACAACAAAGCCCTGATCATGGTATGTGGCGATTTCGTGTGGGGTTAATACCATAAGTCTCAAGCCTGTGGCCTGCGCAGGTCGGTGTGCTTCGTCCTTGGGAAGAGGAATGTACCAGTTTTGGACAACCGACCCGACCCTCCTTACACAAAGACGGGTATCAAAAGCCCTCCGACAGAAAGGAACGTACCCGCAGCACGGGTTTCGCAAGCGAGAGGGGCCTTCTGTCCACCAGTTCCAAAGGGCCTTGGTGCCAGCGGTCGGCACACGTGATGACTGACCACTTGGGTACACAGCGGGGTCAATGACAGGCTGTCAGATCGCGTTTGACCAGCCACCCATTGACCGGCCAGGCGGCCAGAAACCCTGCCGGCACGACAACCGCGATGCCCAACCAAAACATCGGCGCGAACACTGATCCTGCTTGCATGCCACCAACGTAATAATCAGCAGCGTTCATGGCGATCTCCATGACCCCGATTGAGATCACTTCCCCAATCCACCTTCAAGGCCTCAAAAAAGGTCTTGCCCTGATGGCGCATGACTGGCACCAGACCCAGCGTAAAACCGCAGATGTAGGCGAGGGTGGTCGCCAAAAAGATCGTCGGCCAAACACCGAGGCCCAGCGAAACCCCGATCATCTAACCCGCAACTTCGCCGATAACGCAGCCTTTCACGGAACTAAAGCAATATGCGGCGGTGTTCCCTGCGCGACAGCGCGGCAATCCGGCACCGTGAGATGCTGTTAGGCAATGTACCGTCGCCTGCACCGATGTGACAAATGGATTGTTGTGATGATGATGTTGATGTTCCGCATGTACGCTCATAGCGTGCCTCCGATTAATGATCGTGGGTCGAGTGATCGTGGGTCGAGTGATCGTGTTCGGGCGGTTTCTCAACCTGTGGCACCGGCTCCGTGTGAGCCGCCTCACCTTTTGCAGACTCATGGGCTTGGGACGTGCGCGGTTCCGAATCGGCGACCACCGCGTGATGATCGTCTTCGCCCTGTTTTCCTGCAGGAGGCTCATCATGGCCGGGCGGCGCACCATCGCCGTGATCATGGTCGTGCCCGTCCCCGGTTACCGCCGGCAAACTCGCGACGCCAATGCCGTAGTGATAGACCAAATGCCCACCCTTCCATCCAGTAACGCCGAGCGCAAGCACAGGGACCAGCAAAAGGATCACGAAGATTCTCGAAGGTGCCTGATGGCGCAAGAAAAACCGCCACAGCGCGAATACCAGGAACGCGCCACACGTCACAAATGCCCAGTTACGATGGTCGGTCATTGCCACGTGCGACGGCCCGTCATGTCCGACGCTGTAATAGGCCTGCAAACCGGCCGCAACCGCAATGATAACGGCCACTGTTCCCAGCGCTAGCATCCAATCGCCCGCAATTTGCAGGCCAGTCCGCCTCGCCTCTGAACTGAAGGCAGAAGCGAGCAGCAACATCGGACCTGTGATCAAAAAAGCGATTACAAAGTGAACGATTAGCGGATGTAGATTCGGTTCGATCAACTGATCCATTCCTATTACCTCCGTCGGGGTGGATTACCGAAGTCTGGATCGGAGCTCACCCGAGCCGCTATCGTGCCGGCAGGTGCGCTGTACCATCCGGGATCGGTATAGTCCCCAGGCCTCAAGTCGTCGCGGACCTTAACGGTCGTGAACATCCCGCCCATCTCCAGGTTTCCGTAGGGGCCCTCGCCGGTCATCATCGGGAGCGTGTTGCGGGGCCCCGAGTGATGCCCCATATCGACGTGTTCCTGGTGCTCGGCCATGCCATGCTCGCCCATAGCCATGAAACCCGGCAGCAGCTGGCGGATTTCATGGTCGATGCCGCTTTGATCCACGCCAAGCGTGTTGGGAATTCCGTGGCCCATGGCATTCATCGTGTGGTGTGACATATGGCAGTGGAACGCCCAGTCGCCCGGCACGGCCTTGAATTCAATATCACGTGTTTGACCAACACCGATGATCTCGGTGGTTTCCGGCCGCCACATCCCCTTAGGCCACCGCCCGCCGTCTGAACCCGTCACCATGAACTGCACTCCGTGCAGATGAATCGGATGGTTCCACATCGAGAGGTTGCCGATCCGGATACGCACCCGCTCGCCAGTACGCGCCACGAGCGGATCGATCGCCGGAAAGACCTTGCTGTTAAATGTCCACAGATCGAAATCCACCATGACGGAAGGGTCCGGGCGGTACGTGCCAGGGTGTACTGCCCAGTTGTGCAGTAAGAAGCAGTAATCCCGGTCTATGGGTTCGGGCTCGCTACCTTTGGGATGAATGATGAACATGCCCATCATGCCGACTGCCATTTGCGTCATCTCATCGGCGTGTGGGTGGTACATATGCGTACCGTTTTGATTGAGCGTGAATTCATAGGCAAAGGTCTCGCCCGGCTTGATCGAGGGTTGACTAAGACCCGACACCCCATCCATACCGCTCGGCAGCAAGATGCCATGCCAGTGGATTGAGGTGTGTTCCTGCAGATGATTCGTCACGAGAATACGGACCCTGTCGCCCTCAACCGCTTCGATCGTTGGCCCTGGGGTTGAGCCGTTGTAGCCCCAGCACGTTGCCGTCGTGCCCGGCGCAAATTCATGCTCCACTTCCTCGGCGACGAGATGAAACTCTTTAACCCCGTTCTTTCGCGTGTAGGGCAACGTCCAACCATTGAGAGTCCGGACCTTGTTCATCACTGCGCCCTTTACGCCCGTGCCTGTTGGCGCGAGACGCGGGGCTGGCGCGCCGTGGGCTGGAATCACAAGGGGACCGGTCACGGCTGCAGCAACGACACCGGCACCGCCAAGAGCAATAAAGCCCCGTCTCGATTTATCCATGATCAATCTCCTTCATGGTGATGTGCCCCGTGGTTTTCGGGCTGGGCTTCGACCGGCTGTTCTTGTTCCCCATCACCAGAATGGTCCATCCCCTGGTGGCCGGAGTGTGTGTCCGCGGGCTGGGATCTGATCAGGTCATCCACGTCAAGTCGGACATCGCCGACGTGCGCACTGCCAGGCAAGGCTTTGCCGACGGCGCGGCCAAGCGCCGTGCGCGCCAGCCAGTAATCACGCACTATTTCGAGATAACCCTGGTAACTGTCATATTCGTCCTGCTTGGTCTCGATCAGCTCGAAGATGCCTATCAGCATAAAGTTTTCTTCTTCCTGCGCTCGATTGGTTGCCGCGATGCGTGCAGGGATGAGCCGATCACGGTATGTAGCGGCTCGTGCTCGGGCGTTTTGCGTGGCGGCATAGGCCAGGTGCACATCGTTTTGCACCTGCATGGACAAGCCGGCATATTCAGCAAGTGCGAGCTGTAGTTCAGCATCCACACGCATGAGAGCACCCCGGCTTTGCGCAAAGATCGGCACGTCCCAATCGAGTGTCGGCCCGCTGAGCCGGGCACCATCCGACTCGCGCTCACGTGCGAGACCGACATCTGCATCGCCCAGCACGCCCGTCCAGCGAGTCACACCTAGCCGATCCGCGAGGCTGTCGACCCGGGCCCTGGCGGCTGCCAGATCGAGCCGACTCTCTGCGGCGAGCGCCAAAAGGTCATCCAGCGGATCCTCATGTGCGGGCGGCACCGGGAGCTGCGCCGGTGCACCCCACGAGCCAGAAACGGATATACCCAGAACCGCTGCAAGCTCAGCGCGGGCCTCATAACGCTCTATATCGGCTCGCAACGCTTCTAGTTGGCCTTCGGCCGCTGAGCCTTGCGCAAGCGCATAAGCTCTCGGCGTCAGGTTACCCGCGTCCTGGTAGCGTGTGGCCATTTCCAGGGTCAGCGCCGCTGCTTTTGCGGTTTGGTGCCGCATAGCAGCGGTTTGTTGGGCAGCGATGTAGCGGTAATAGGCGCGCTGCGCTTGCGCTGCCGTATCAAGGACAGCCGCACCGATGTCCTGCTTTAGCGTTGCATATTCCGCCCCGGCCAGGCGTTTTCTTGCCGGCAGCGTGATGAGATCGGTGAACGAGCCCACAATCCCAATGGTTAATTGATCCCGCCCACCCGAACGGCTGGAATCCAGGACCCCGACAGAAAACACTGGATTACGGATACGGCCCGCTTCGTACACGTCCGCCGCCGCGAACCCGAGGTGCGCAAAACGCGCCTGAAGCTCGCTATTGTTCACAAGAGCGAGGCTTATGGCAGTTTCGGTACTCAGAGTCTCGGCAGTCAATGATCGGATCAGAGCCGCGGGGCTCTGCGTGGGGATAGCTCGGCCGTGCTCGGCGGTCAGCACACTGACACTGCTACGACCAAGGTCGCCTGGCAGCGTCGTGCACGCAGACAGCATCAGCGCCACAAGAACAAAGAGCACGCGGGAATTGGTTCCCAAGAAAATGCGTGGCCGGCCGCAATGGCGAAGCGAAAGTTCGCTTGCAAACCAAGCCTTAAGCATCGTCAGGGTGACAATTCTGGGATACAAATTAGTTCGCATCCCGCCCACTCCAGGTTGTCGATATTTCACTCATCAGGATGGCCCTTCCTTTTCGGCGTTCCACTTCGCGACGCGAACGAATGCTTCAGCGAAGGAACGGCCTACTCCAGGAGCAAGTCCTGGCGGCTGACGGGGGTCTGGATCGACCGTAGCGCTGGAGGGCGTCGAGGTGTCGCGAAGGCCAGCGAGCGTCGTTCGGGAAACGCGAAGTCAGGTTCGGTGCTAACCCAGTCGGGATGATCGAGCTCCAATTTGGAGCCGGCCCCGGTCGCATCGCGATTCGGCGAGAGCCCTGGAACAAACGCCACACAATCGGGGCAGCCTTCATGTTCGCAATCAGGCTCGCCTGGCGTAGTGCCGCCGTGATTTTGGTGCTGCGCATAGGGATTGGAATCAACTCCACTATCCCCAGATGCGCTACACGCACACACCACATTGGTGAATGCCAGCATGACACCCGAGATCGTCGACAAAGCGTTTCTTCTCTCCACCATATGAAATGCACTATACCCCTCTTGGATATGTATCAAGGCGCTTATGAAACTAGACAAAGACACAACGATGAGGCGGCTCAATCGTATAGAAGGCCAGGTTCGCGGTATCACCCGGATGATTGATGAGGAGCGCTATTGCATCGACGTCTTGCA
>CAVOBC010000146.1:0-10666 GCA_963693635.1 Gammaproteobacteria bacterium
ACGGCGAACCACTCCCCCCCCGCTTCGCCGCTGCTGACCACCTGCGTTACGCGCGGTCCATGCAGATGATCTTTCAAGACCCATATTTGTCGTTGAACCCGCGCATGACGGTCCTCGACATCGTCGGCGAAGGCTTGCGCCTTGCCGGACACAGCAAGTCGGACGCCGCCGAGCAAGTCGCTATGTGGCTGCGCCGAGTGGGCCTGTCCAGCGATCACATGTCCCGCTACTCCCACGAATTTTCGGGTGGACAGCGCCAGCGCATCGGCATCGCCCGCGCCCTCATTATCGAACCCCGGTTTGTCATATGCGACGAACCGATCTCGGCCCTGGACGTCTCTGTGCAGGCGCAGGTCGTCAATCTGCTTGACGAACTGAAAGACACGCTCGGTCTTACGTTGCTCTTCATTGCGCACGATCTCAGCATGGTGCGTTACGTCTCGGATCGCATGGCGGTGATGTACCTCGGTGCCGTCGTTGAAACCGGCTCCGCCGACGACGTCTTCTTTGAACCCCGCCACCCCTATACGGAACTCCTGATCGACTCCAATCCCGAGGCGGACCCGCGACTGGAGCGGACTCGCGCGCACGTGCCGATTCAGGGCGAGATCACTTCACCGATCAATCTGGGGCCGGGTTGTCGATTTGCCGACCGCTGCCCGAAGGTGATTGCGCCCTGCCGGGCTGAGCCGCCGCCCGAGGTCATCGTTAGCGATAGCCACTCGGTTTCTTGTCACCTATACGCCTGACTCCGCCTGACGCGCCGACCCCGGGACCAGAGTGACGCTATCAGAATGCCTACGCTAACCGGGTCTTATCGACCATGCGAAAAATCGACGCCTCATCCGTGTAGTCACGAATCCGCTCAATCGACACCCATTGCAGGTCATGGGATTCGGGACTGACGACGTACCGATCTGACGAGGTCGCACGGACAACGAATCGGCAGTCATAATGATAGTGCAGCGGTTCTTCTTTGCGCGCGGGAATTTCGTGAATATCGACATCGAACAAGCTGTCATCGAGAACGAGCCCCTGAATACCGGATTCCTCGACGGCTTCACGCAGCGCCACCCGGCTGACATTACTGTCACCATCGGCGTGGCCACCCGGCTGGAGCCAAAGGTTCAGCTTGCGGTGGTGAGTCAAAAGGACCCGCTCACCCGATGCGTCCAACAGCCAGGCAGAGCCCGTGATGTGGCCGACGTTGAGCGAGCGTTCGAAACAGTCCGGGTGATCGTCTACGAAGGTCGATAATCGATCGACCATCGGCGCCTCATCAGGAAACCGCACGCGATAGTCACCGAGACGTGCGAGGAGCGGCTGCCGATGCATGACTCAGGCAGTTTTGCGCTTCGACCGACCATTTTGGTAGGCCGAAATATTGTGCTCTTTGTCAAAGAGGTCAACCAACTGTTCCGTAATCGCGTCGCCCAATTGCTCGGCATCCGTAATCGTGACTGCGCGGGTGTAGTGATGCGTGACGTCATGACCGATGCCGATCGCGACCAGTTCCACCTCTGAATGATTCTCGATCTGATCGATTGCGAATTTGAGATGCTGTTCGAGGTAGTTGCTCGGATTGACCAGCAACGTACTGTTATCCACGGGGAGCCCATCTGAGATGACCATCAGGATTCTGCGGTCTTCCGGCCGGCTAGCAATGCGGCCGTGTGCCCAGAGCAGCGCCTCGCCGTCGATGTTCTCCTTCAGCAACTCCTCGCGCATCATCAGGCCAAGGTTCCGCCGCGCGCGGCGCCACGGCGCATCCGCCGCCTTATACACGATGTGCCGAATATCGTTCAGGCGCCCAGGATGCGATGGTTTCCCCTGCTGCAGCCACAACTCACGCGACTGGCCACCCCGCCATGCACGCGTGGTGAATCCCAGAATCTCAACTTTCACGGAACACCGTTCGAGGGTTCGACCCAGTATGTCGGCGCACATCGCCGCAATGGTGATCGAGCGCCCGCGCATCGAACCCGAACTGTCGATCAGCAGCGACACAACCGTGTCGCGGAACTTCATGTCCTTTTCCTGCTTGAAGGCAAGCGGATGGAACGGGTCCATAATGATGCTGGGAAGTCGGGACGTATCGAGCATCCCCTCTTCCAGATCGAACTCCCAGGTACGGTTCTGCTGCGCGAGCAACTTGCGCTGCAGACGATTTGCGAGCTTGGAAATGACGACCTGAGAGCTCTGCAGATGTTTGTCGAGCACGCCGCGCAGCCTTTCGAGCTCGCCCGGTTCCGCTAATTCATCAGCGCCTATCATTTCGTCGAACGCCGACGTAAAGCTCTTGTAATCGGTCTGGTTGGGCCGCGCCCAACTGCGATCCATGGGCATATCTGGCGGCGCGCCGGCTTCGTCTTCGTCGCCTTCGACGTCCGCCATATCCATCGATTCCATGTCGACCGGAACCTCG
Source organism: Gammaproteobacteria bacterium (assembly GCA_963693635.1). Lineage (GTDB taxonomy): Bacteria > Pseudomonadota > Gammaproteobacteria > Pseudomonadales > Azotimanducaceae > CAVOBC01. The sequence continues at coordinate 2,426 of CAVOBC010000146.1, forward strand.
CCTTCAACGGCGTCGGTCAACTCAGTGTCACCGGACATGTCCTGGTCCGATGCATCGTCGCCGGAGTCCGAGTCCATCTCCTGCTCGTCTTCCTCGGCGTCGTCAGGGTCACCGTCGTCTGACTCTTCGCCCCATTCATCACTCAGACCAAGGTCGTTAATGATCTGCCGGGTCAGGCGGCCGAACTCTTCCTGATCGTCTACGATATCAATCAGACTGTCCGCATGATCACCCACGCGCTCTTCAATAAACTCGCGCCAGAATGCCACTGTCTTGTGGGCAAGCGGCCCCAGGTCCTCGCCTGTGAGTCGCTCCCGAATCCACATGCCAACTGCCTCGCCGAGCGGTGCCTGGCCCTGGTCCTGAATCTTGTCGTAGTTCTGGTACTGACAGTGCTGCTCGAGTTGGGCGGTTAGATTTTGACCGACCCCCTTCATCAGGAACGTGCCGATGCACGCGACCCGCGCGTCCTCGACCGATTCATACACTTCCTGGGCGATGCCCGAAGCGGGGCGGTGACGACGATGCAGGGATTCATCGTGATAGCGGTTAGCCAATGCGAAGCGATCTGCATTGCCGCGCAGCGCCGCCAGTTGATCTTCCGACATCCCCGGGTCGGGTGGAGGCACACGCGCGCGATCCCCCTGAATATAGGGTTTGCCCCGGCCGAAGCTGACCGACAGCTCTTCGTTACCGGAGATCGCACGCATCGTTGACGTCACTGCCTGTTTGAACAGTTCCGCCGGATCATCATATTGCGTCACGGCAGGCCCCCCTGAAGGGTCAGTGAGTTTCAGGCAAGCACAACGCCTGCGCTCGACTCAGGCAATTCCTCACCCATGCAGCGCTGGTAGTACTCAGCGACGATCGATCGCTCGGTTTCGTCACATTTGTTGAGGAAGGTCATGCGGAAGGCAAAGCCCTGATCTCTGAAGATACGGGAATTCTCTGCCCACATGATCACGGTCCGCGGTGACATCACGATGGAAATGTCACCATTAATGAAGCCCTGCCTCGTGAGATCAGCGACTGAAACCATGTTGGCAACGACTTTGCGGTCGAGATCCGGCAGCTTCTTGCTGACGATCTCCACCTCGTTGGCGTGAGGCAGGTAATTGAGCGTGGTGACCACGTTCCAGCGGTCCATCTGACCCTGGTTGATTTGCTGAGTGCCGTGGTAAAGCCCGGTCGGGTCGCCGAGGCCAATGGTATTGGTCGTCGCAAAGAGGCGGAACGATTGGTGGGGGCTGATTACCTTGCTCTGATCCAACAATGTCAGTTTGCCTTCAACCTCCAGCACGCGCTGGATGACGAACATGACGTCGGGTCGACCTGCATCGTACTCATCAAAGACCAGTGCGCAGTTTCGCTGCAGCGCCCATGGCAGCAGACCTTCGCGAAATTCGGTCACCTGCTGGCCTTCCTGCAGGACGATCGCGTCCTTGCCGATGAGGTCAATTCGGCTGATATGGCTATCGAGATTGATGCGGATACACGGCCAATTGAGTCGTGCTGCCACCTGCTCGATGTGGGTCGACTTGCCCGTGCCGTGATAGCCCTGAACCATCACGCGGCGGTTGTAGCCAAATCCGGCAAGAATCGCGAGCGTTGTCTCGGGATTAAATAGATAGGTGTCGTCCACGACCGGCACGTGCTCAGAGCCCTGGGAAAAAGCCGGAACAGTGAGATCGATATCGAGCCCAAAGGTGTCTCGGACATCGACTTCAGTATCTGGAATCCCGGAGCCCGCTAGGGCCCCACCTTGTTCTGCCATGATCACGCCAAACCTTTTAAATCAAAATGATGAGTTACAAATGAGGGTTACAAATAAGGAGTTAAGCAAATGAGACGCTAACAGACGAGCGTTTCGTCAGCGCGAAATGTCCATTCGCCTGACACAAAAGGCCGGCAAGCATAGCGGGTATACCCTTGAAATACCACGCTGAATGCTCCACCTTGGAGCGTCGCATGTGCCTCCCTATAATCGCGCGTTGAAGCGGCGCTCACGCGGTTTGTACGTTCCAAAAAGACCCGCACTCCGCCGCGCTTTCCAACCGTCAAAGGAGCTCTCTATGGCAACCATCTATCTCGTACGTCACGGTCGAGCCGCGGCCGGGTTCACCGACGACAAGGACCCCGGACTTGACGACCTGGGCCGTGAACAGGCCGTGTCCGCGGGAGCAACACTCAGGCAGAGAACACCACTTGCCATCTTCAGCAGTCCGCTCGCACGCGCACGCGAAACCGCCGAGCCGCTCGCAACTGTCCTTGGGCAAGCCGTGACGATCGAGGATCGTGTCGCCGAGATCCCGTCCCCGGGCATCAGTCTTGCGGAACGGGGACCCTGGCTCCGCAAGATCATGTCGGGCACATGGACGGATGTGAGCGACGACTTGAAAGCCTGGCGCGAGAAGATGGGGCAATGCCTGCTTGCGATCGAAACTGACGCAGCGATTTTCTCTCATTTCGTTGCGATCAACGTGGCAGTCGGCCTCGCCACAGGCGACGATCGCGGCACGATCTTCCGACCCGACAACGGTTCGATTACGACGCTCAACAACGACAACGGCCAGCTCACATTGGTTGAGCGCGGAGATGAGGCCAACACGCACGTGAACTGACATTGGTCCCGGCGCGGATGTACGGTACGGGGGCCGGTAACCCAGTGAACGTTGCACATTGATCGTAGGACGTTTTCAAGAAACTCGCGTATGCAAGCCCGTCCCCCCCCTCTCTTTCAAAAGAGAGAAACAGGGGCGGGTTCACCCCCGCCGGACGCTCTCCGGCCTGGATCCAAGGGAAATGACGAGGCCGATCAACTCATTCCAGGCATCGCCGGGCTCAATGCCCTTCACGACTTTGTCGATCACGACGAGTCGGGTAAGCATGCCATGCAGGCTTCGACCGTTGTGGCGAGCGAGCGCCCGCTTGACCGCCCCAGCCCGCTTGAAAATGACCCGATAGCGCTTGATGACATCATCGGGGCGCTGGCCGGAGGCAACGGCGCCCCCCATCTTCAGCAACTGTCGCACTTCGCGGGCAAGCATCGCCGTCAGGAACAATACCTCCGCACCTTCTGCACGCAAGCCCTGGGCCATCCGCACCGAACGTGCCAGATCGCCGTCAAGTGCCGCATCGATCAGACCGAACACACTGTAGCGAGCGCTATCCTCAACGCTCGCGTCAACCTCGTCGACGTCGACGTGCGTGCCCGCAACCAGCAGCTTGAGCTTTTCGATCTCCTGGACGGCGGCGAGCAGATTGCCCTCCACCCGGTCCGCCAGCAAGGCGACGGCATCCGGCGTCGCACTCAGACCGGCGGCTTTGAAGCGCGCGTCGACCCACCGCGGCAGTTCCTTGCCCTCGATCGGCCACACCTGAACGACCGGCCCCGCCTTCTCGATTGCTTTCAGCCACTTGGCGCGCAGACTGGCCCCGTCGAGACGCGGCAGGATCATGACAAGCGCATTCGCGTCGGTTGGCCGTTCCAGATAGGACAGGATTGCCTTGCCGCCTTTGTCACCGGGCTTGCCGGAGGGCAAACGCACCTCAATGATCTTCTTGTCGGCGAAGAGTGACAGGCTGTTCGCGGCAAACAGAACCTGTTGCCAGTCAAAGTTACCCTCCGCATGAAACAGCTCGCGCTCCGAGAATCCGGCAGCGCGGAGATTTTGCCTGACGGCAGACGCGCTCTCCTGAACGAGAAGCGGATCGTCGCCGCTAACCAGATAGACCGGGTAGGTGCCTGCGGCGAGAACGCCCGGTAGTTTCTGGATCGTGGTCTTCATTGGGTACCGGCCGTCGCCGACTTACTCGCGTGTTGCGCGCTCAACGTGACTCTCTGCACGATCCGGTCCGACAGCGACCGCCGCATCTCCTCTAGTAACAAGGCTTCCTCCTCGCTCGACCCGAGCGCGCTCGTCTGGTCGAATCGATAGACCCGCTCCACCGCGATGGTCGCACGCGGTATCAATACCTCCCCTGCCGGCGTCGTCATCCATAAGTCCACTTCCATGCTCAGCTCATATTCCGCCACCGTCCCGCGGCCGCCAGTCGAACCGACTCGGCGCGCGTTGCGTTCCCGGGACAACGCAAGGGTTGGCGCGTTGTCTTGCGAACCATTGACGTCCACGCCGAGTTGCACAAGCGTCGACGTCAGTGCCTGCGTGAGCGCTCCGGCAGGGGCATCAATATGCACTGCGGACAGGGACGTCTCTGCGCCCCCGGTGCCCCGCAGGTGGAACCCACACGCGGGCAGCACCAGCACCAGAGACAGGACCAGGGACACGCCTGGCGGCGGCGGGGCGAGGGACCGCAGACGACGTAACAGATCAGGCATCCGCGTCATTCATCCGCTAAGGACTTCATGGCCATCATGCCCTGGCGACAACGTGAGTCAGCCAACAACAAAAAGTCAGGCGACAACGTAATTGACGAGTTTGTTGGGCACATGGATGACCTTGCGAATCTGCTTGTCCACCAGAAACTTCGACACGTTAGGCAGACTCTCCGCCGCCGACGTCACCGCTTCCTGTGACGCGTCCGGCGCCATGGTCAGCCGCGCTCGAAGCTTGCCGTTGATCTGAATGATGACCTCGACCTCGCGCCGCGCCAGCGCCGATGCGTCGACTTGCGGCCACTCGGCATCTTCAAGTGCCTCGCCGCGCAGGGCTCGCCACAACTGGTGACAGATGTGCGGCGTCACCGGCGACATCACAATGATGACCGTCGATAGGGCTTCAACAACGACCGCACGTCCCTGCGGACTATTATCGGTGAATCGCTGAATTTCATTCATCAGGGACATGACCGCAGCGATGACGGTATTGAACGCCAGGCGGCGACCGTAATCATCCGCCGCCTTCACAATGATCTCGTGGGTCATGCGCCGAAGGTCACGCTGTGCATCCGACAGATTGACCGGATCGAGCGCTTCTACTGCGCCGGGCGACTGAAAGTCCGCAACGGTTTTCCACAGGCGGCGCAGCCACCGGCCTGCGGAATCGACGCCGTGGTCGGACCACTTGAACGACTGCTCAGGCGGCGCCGCAAACATCATGGCCATCCGCAGCGCGTCGGCCCCATATTTGTCGAGGAACGGCTGGGGATCGACGGCGTTGCCCTTGGACTTGCTCATTTTCTCGCCGTCACCGTCGAGCACCATCCCGAGCGCGAGCAGTTTCACGAAGGGCTCGTCGGGCTCTACCAACCCCTCGTCACGCATCACCTTGTGATAAAAGCGTGCATAGAGCAGGTGCAGGATCGCGTGTTCCTCGCCACCGATGTAGTGATCCACGGCCTGCCAGTAGCCTGCCCGATCATCTACCATTCCGGTCGCGCAGTCCGGGGACTCAAACCGGCTGAAGTACCAGGAGGACTCCATGAAGGTGTCAAACGTGTCGGTCTCGCGGACTGCATCCCGGCCGCACTCAGGACACGGGGTATTCAGCCACTCCGGCATATTCGCAAGTGGCGACTGCACGCCATCGAAGGCGACGTCGCGCGGCAGGACCACGGGCAGGTCCTCATCGGGCACAGGCACGGGACCGCAAGCGTCGCAATTGATCATGGGAATTGGACAGCCCCAGTAGCGCTGCCGCGAAACGCCCCAGTCACGCAGGCGATAGTTGACCTGAACCTCGCCCCGGCCCACCTCGGTCAGCTTGTCTGTGATCTGTGAAAACGCCTGAGCAAAGTCAAGACCGTCAAATTCTCCCGAGTTGACAAGGATACCATGTTCAACGAAGGCGGCCGTACTGAGGTCACAATCGACCTTGCTGTCGCTGGCCGGCGCAATGACCTGCTTGATGGTCAGTCCGTACTTGCGGGCAAACTCCCAGTCCCGCTGATCGTGTCCAGGCACCGACATCACCGCGCCAGAGCCATATTCCATCAGCACAAAGTTTGCGACCCAGATCGGCAACGCCTCGCCGGTTAACGGGTGGATGGCATGCAGGCCCGTGGCCATCCCCTCCTTTGGCAAACGCGCCAGATCCGCTTCCGCAGATTTAACCCGGGCACAAGCCGCGACGAATGCAGCGACCTCGGGTTTGCTGGCGGCAGCCTGCGCGGCCAACTCGTGCTGCGGAGCGATGGCCAGATAGGTCGCGCCCATGAGCGTGTCCGGCCGCGTGGTATAGACGGCGAGTTCATCACCACCGTCAATCGCGAAACGAATCTCGGCACCGGTCGAACGACCGATCCAGTTGCGCTGCATGGTCTTGACATGTTCTGGCCAGCCAGGCAGTTCATCCAGACTCGCCAGCAACTCATCAGCATAAGCGGTCACACGAACGAACCACTGCTCAAGCTCTCGTCGCTCCACCGGGGCGTCAGAGCGCCAACCCCGACCGTCAATCACCTGCTCGTTGGCGAGCACGGTTTGATCCACTGGATCCCAATTCACCCACGCCGACTTCTTGTAGGCAAGCCCCTTCCTGAAGAGGCGCGTGAATAACCATTGCTCCCAGTGGTAGTAGCTGGGATCGCAGGTCGCAAACTCACGACTCCAGTCAAAGGAGTAACCGAGCTCACCCATTTGCTTGCGCATGTAGTCGATGTTCTGTTCGGTCCAGCGAGCGGGCGGCACATTGTTCTCGATCGCCGCATTCTCTGCGGGCAGTCCAAACGCGTCCCAACCGATCGGCTGCAGCACGTTCTTGCCCTGCAGGCGGTGGTACCGACCGATAACGTCGCCGAGCGTGTAATTACGCACGTGGCCCATGTGCAGGTTGCCGCTTGGATAGGGGAACATCGACAGGCAATAGAACTTCTCCCGAGTGCTGTTCTCGGTTACCTCGAACGTCCCATTCTTGCGCCAGTACGCCTGGACTTCCTGCTCCGCCTCTTTGCTGTCGTATTGCTCGTCCATGGATCCGGGTCGCTATTGGTTAGTAAATCGCTGGGTAGGGCGTTGCTGAGCGATGATGCGAAAAGCTCAGGGGCGCGATTTTAGCGGCTTCTGAAGCGTAAAACCGGGTAATTTGTCAGGGACCGTCAAGACCGCTGTCGATATGCCTCCCCGGTCATTTCGCCCGGAGATCCATCACGTGGCGAAATCCGACCACCAGCACCACGCATGCCAGCAGGCTGAGCAGCGGCCAGTCGCCTAGCGCGGCATACGGTGTGCGGCCTTCCATTAGCCTGACTTCCCCGCGCAGTACACCCGCTTCAAACGAGGGAATCGACGCGATGACTCTGCCCGCCGGGTCAACGACCGCGCTGATGCCGTTGTTCGTACTTCGAAGCAGATAGCGACCGTTCTCCACCGCACGCATCCGCGCCATCTGCATATGTTGCTTGGGGCCGATCGACTCACCAAACCACGTGTCGTTGCTAATCGTAACGATCAGCGCAGGATCTTTGACGCTGCGTACAAGGCCCGGAAACACGATTTCATAACAGATCGCCATGGACAAGGGTCTGCCTGCGACCCGCAACGGCGGCTGATCTGCCGGCCCCGCCTGATTCCCGGACATGGGCAGATCGAAGGCCGCAATCAGTCCGCGAAGCAGTCCGTCAAACGGCATGTATTCGCCGAACGGGACCAGTCGGCGCTTGAGATAAACGCCCTCGCCTGCGCCGAGGGCCCACGCAGCGTTGAAATAAGCACCCGACTCATCCCTGTCGGGGATACCCGTGACGAGCGTTGTGCCACTCAGCGCCGCCCTGCGGTTCGTTTCAGCGAGATAAGGCTCAGCCGACTCCCGGTTCAAAGTAATCGCCGCCTCTGGCCAGACCACCAGATCTCTGCCCCACTCTGTCCTCGACATGTCACGGTACAAATGCAGGATCGGTTGAATGCTCGCCGTTTCCCACTTCACGGCCTGATCAACGTTACCCTGGATAGCGCTCACGGTCAGGACCTCGCCGGTCGGTTCGACGAAACGCAGTTTGCCAACACCCCACGCGCCGCATGCGATGCCGGCAACGCATCCGAGGGTGAGTGCCCGACCCGCCCACTGCCCGCGATAAAGTGCTGCGCATGCAAGCAACGCGGACAACCCGGCCGCGGCCACGCCCATGCCGTAGACCCCCACCACCGGACCGAGGCCCGCCAACCACGTGTCGGTGTAAGCGTAGCCGAGCCAGAGCCAGGGGAATCCAGTCAATAGCCAGCCTCGCAGCCACTCCTGCAGCGCGAACGCGAACACAAACCCCGCTGGCCAGAGCCAACCCCGCAAAAACCGCGCGTAAACGTACCCTTGCAGGCCGAGGAAAAGCGCAAGCCCAAGGGCCATC
>CAVOBC010000147.1:0-10597 GCA_963693635.1 Gammaproteobacteria bacterium
GATAGCCATCGTCGATCGAGTAGTCGTCACTGGCCGAGGTACCGAATCGCAGCAAATTTGCCTGATTGTCGACAGACTCCAATGGGTCGATGCCAGCCCCGAGGTCGCCGCTAATCACGGCAGTCTTGCAGCCTTCAAGCACGCTCAGCTTGGTCCGCCGGTAGTCCGCAAACGTCGCATACCGGTCCAGGTGATCTGGCGTTATGTTCAAGAGCACTGCAATCTCGGCGGACAGGCGCGTCACCGCCTCCAGTTGGAAACTCGACACCTCGATGACATGCACATCAACGTCGTCATCAATGTGATCGAGACAGGGCTCACCAATATTGCCTATCAATGACGCGGTCATGCCCGCATCGAGGGCCATCTCGTAGATCAATGTAGCGACGGTGCTCTTCCCATTCGTACCTGTCACAGCGATAACCGGCTGGATGACCTCATCGACGAAGAGATCAACGTCACCACGAATCGTGACACCGGCACTTCTCGCCGCTGCCAGTTCCGGCCGCGCAAGCGGCACACCGGGGCTGACTACAATCTCGCTGGCAGACAGCAGTACATCTGTCGTGAGTAGCTGGACATGCGCTTCGTCCACCACGTCGTCAACCATAAGGTACGACCAGCCATGCCGCTCAAAGAATCGGGCACATGAGCGTCCGGTTTTTCCGTTGCCGACGATGACCCTAGTCAATGGACACTTTCCGAATAACCACATAATCATCAAAGGCGAGACGCTCACCGCGTACGTCCTGGAATCGTTCGTGTCCTTTACCGGCAACCAGAACCATGTCCTGCTCTCGCGCAGCCCGCAGCGCGTAGTTTATCGCGGCTGCCCGGTCGGGTATCACGTGTATGTCACTCTGATGTCGACAGCCAGCCAGAATGTCGCGGATGATCTCTTCAGACGATTCAAATCTCGGATTGTCATCGGTGATCACAACGCGATCGGCATGGGTGTCCGCAATCAAGCCCATCTGGGGTCGTTTTCCCACATCCCGGTCGCCACCACAGCCAAAGACACACCAAAGCTCACCCTCGACGTGCGCGCGCAGGGCCTGCAACACCAGCGCGAGCGCATCGGGAGTATGTGCGTAGTCAACAATCACCGCTGGGCCCTGCTGCTCACTCGCGTGTGCCACCCGGTCCATCCGTCCGCGTACGTTTCTGGTTCGCGCCGCCGCCCCCTTGATGTCATCCCAGGCGTGACCGAGCACGCCCAACACGCCCACCGTCAGCAACAGGTTCATCACATTGAATCCGCCCAGCAAGGCCGACTCGATCTCGCCGCCCCCCCAGGGGGTGACCACATCGAGCAGGAGTCCGTCCTTTAGAAGATCGCAGCGCGAGCAGTAAAGATCCGCCGACGAGTCGCTGATGCTTACCCGAACTGTTTGTTTGGCGTTGTTGGTTGCCGCGAACGTCACCCCCGCAGGGTCGTCGACGTTGACGACTGCAGCCCCAAGGTCAGGCTTGAGAAACAACGCGTGTTTGGCGTCCCGATACGCGTCAAAGTCTGGATGATAGTCAAGATGATCGCGGGTAATGTTGGTGAACACAGCGACGTCGACGGCGGTGCCACCGAGTCGGCCCTGGGCCAAGCCATGAGAACTTGCCTCCAGCGCCACAGCATTGAGTCCCTCGTCGCGCATGGCAGCCAGATACCGTTGCAACGAGATTGCGTCGGGTGTGGTCAGGCCAAACGGTTCAAGCGCCGAGAGTCGTCCGGCACCCAACGTCCCAACGACACCCGCAGTCGCACCACAGTCCGACAACGCGGCAGCAATGTAGTGACTAACCGATGTCTTGCCATTTGTTCCCGTGACAGCGGCGACCGTCATCGACCTCGAAGGATGGCCATAAAACCGGGATGCAAATTCACCGACTCGGGCGCGCAGGTCACCCACTACGACCGCAGTCGACGCGTCTCCGGCAAGGCCCTCTGATGACTCGAGAAGTATCCCCACGGCGCCGCGAGCAACCGCATCTTCGATAAAGCGATGTCCATCCGTCTCCGTGCCGGCGATCGCGCAGAAAAGATCCCCCGGCCGGACCGACCGACTATCAAGGGTCATACCCGAGAACGGCACATCACGCGGAACCGGCAGTGGTTCGAGCAGTTCCGATAACATCATCACGCCGCACCACCGGTCTGCGGCGGAACGTAAAGAAGTCGCAGCGCACCCTCCATAACACGTGAAAAGAGCGGTGCAGCAATCGTCCCGCCACCCGACGATTCCCCTTCCGGGTCATTGATCAACACAAGACCAACGAGCCGCGGCTCTTTGGCCGGGGTCATCCCTGCGAAGAATGTCAGATGATGTGTATCCTCGTAACCATCCTTACCGATCTTGCGAACCGTACCGGTCTTGCCAGCGACCGCATAGGCATCGATCGCCGCGCGCTTACCGGTGCCTTCGGTCACGACCCGTCGGAGCATTGCCCTGATCTGTGCGGCAACCCGTTCGCTCATCACCCGTTCGCCTTCGTGATCTGCAGTATCGAGCATCGATACCTGGCGTCGGATGCCGCCGCTCGCAATAGTCAGGTACGCGCTTGCCAACTGCAGTGGCGTCACATTGAGACCATAGCCGTAGGCAAGTGTGACTCGATCGATGTCTTTCCACTTGCGATAGTTGGGCAGGTAACCTGAGCTCTCGCCCGGAAATCCGGTCCCTGGGGCTTGACCGAACCCAACCTCGTGAAACATTCGCCAGACGTCAAACTCATCGATCGACAGTGCCAGCTTGCTGATTCCCACCTGACTGGAGTGGGCCACAATGCTGCCAAGATCCATCGCACCACGATTGGACGGATCCCGAATAACCTTGCCGGCCACCCGCACGAAGCCGGGGTTTGTATCGATGACCGAATCTGCCGTGAATCCTCCTGATTCCAGTGCTACCGCGACGGTGAACGGCTTGACCGTCGAGCCAGGTTCAAATACATCGGTGACCGCGCGATTGCGCAAAGTCGCAGGTTCCATGACCGATCTGTTGTTAGGGTTGTAAGACGGTTGATTGACCATCGCCAACACTTGGCCGTTGGTCACGTCAAGGATCACCACCGAGCCAGACTCGGCACCGTGATGGCGGATAGCTGACTTCAACTCCCTGTATGCCAGGTACTGCATCCGGAGATCCAGACTGACGTTCATGTTTCTTCCCGGGCGTGCATCAAGCAGGGGCTTGACGTCTCTGACCACATCGCCATACAGGTTCTTCAATACCTGCTTGCGCCCTGGCGTGCCGGCAAGCCACTTGTCGAAGGACAGTTCAATTCCTTCCTGACCGGCATCATCGATATCCGTGATGCCGACGAAGTGCGCCGCAACCTCACCGGCCGGGTAGTACCTGTGGTACTCCTTTTGCGTGTAGATGCCCGGGGTTTTCAGCGCCTGTATATGCGCGGCTTCCGGCGGCGCCATTTGTCGCCTGACGTAGACAAACGAGCGCTGAAGATTGCGCGTCATGCCGTCATCGAACGTCGCAAGCGAGACCCCAAGGGCAGTCGCCAACGCGGCACGCTGTTCCCGGGTGCCTGCCATGACTTCCCCGGGGTCGGCCCAGAACGAGACGACAGGACTGCTGACAGCAAGCGGGTTGCCATTGCGATCCTCGATGATGCCCCGGTGGACATTGATACGCTCCGTGCGGACCGAACGCGCGTCACCGTGCCCCTGTAGAAAATCCTTCTCGAAAATCGCCAGCTGCAAGATCCTTGCCCCCGCAGCGGCGAACGCTATGAGCATGACCGCCATCGTGACCTCGACGCGCGAAATGCTCATCGACTTACTACCACCACGTCCGCCGCGCGCGGATTGCGCATGGCAAGCTCGCGCCTCGACACCTCATCGACGCGGGCGTAGTTAGCCCACGCCCCCTGCTCCAGCAACAAGCGCTCAAATTCGCTATCGAGTTCGTCCTGCGCATCTTGTTGCACCTGCAACAAGCCATATAAGCGGCGCGTCTCAAACGCCGCATGCGCGACCGCAATTGCAGACACAACAAACACCGCAACCAGCCCGCAAATGGCCACCTGTTGCCGACGCAGCAGGAAACGGCTGGAGTCACCGATCAGTGACATCTCATGTCCTCTCCGCCACACGCATGACTGCACTACGTGCCCGTCTGTTGCGCGAGACTTCAACGTCACCTGCCTTGACTGCCTTGCCGACGACCCTGGCATCGCGGCGGATGTCCGCTTCCTTCACGGGCAACCTGCCGGGGTCATCACCACGGGCTGCATGCCGCATGAACCGCTTGACGATCCGATCTTCAAGCGAATGGAAACTGATCACGACGAGCCGACCGCCCCGACTCAGAACCCCAAGGCCGGCCTGCAGGCCCGTGGCAAGCTCTTCAAGTTCCTGGTTCACAACGATGCGAAGCGCCTGAAACGCGCGGGTTGCGGGGTGCTTGTGCTTCTCGACACGCGGCACAGACGCCTCGATGATCGCAACGAGATCACTTGTCCGAGCGAGCGGCGTCTTGTCACGAAACTCAACCACGGCGCGCGCGATGCGCCTCGCGAAGCGCTCCTCGCCGTACTCCTTGAGGGCCTGGCTGATTTCGCGTTCAGACGCCAACATCAACCACTCGGCCGCCGACACACCGCGACCCGGGTCCATCCGCATATCCAGCGGGCCGTCGTGCATAAAGCTAAAGCCCCTCGCTGGATCGTCCAGCTGTGGCGAAGACACACCGAGGTCCATCAGGACACCATCGACATGCGGCACGCCGTGGACTGCGAGTATTTCGGCGAGCGTCGCAAAACTGCCATGCACCAACTGGAGGCGCGGTTCGTCGACAAACCTCGCGGCACCATCTGCGATCGCTGCGGGATCCTTGTCGATGGCCAGCACCCGGCCGCCTCCGTCAAGGCGACTGAGAATCTCCGCCGTGTGTCCGCCTCGACCGTAGGTGCCGTCGACATAAAAGCCGGACTGCCTGAACACCAGCGCATCAACTGCTTCAACTTGAAGAACACTCGCATGACCATCACCCAGAGCCACTTACAGTGGGAAATTCTTGGTTTCTTCCGATAGCTCGCCCGGCTGCTCAGGCAGATACGACTCGAGCCGCTTGTTCCAGTTGTCTTCAGACCACAACTCGAAACGCTCCGCTTGACCGATCAGCACCGTTTTGCGATCGAGCCTCGCGTAGTCCCGCAAGATCTGGCTGATCAAAATGCGGCCATTGCCGTCGAGTTGGACGTCATCGGCATGCCCGATCAGCAGACGCTGCAACCGTCGCGCATCGGGATTAAGGCTCGGCAGGGCATTCAGCTTGCTTTGGGCCTCCTCCCACTCAGGCAGGGGATAAATCAGCAAACAGCGCTCCTCGGTCTCTATGGTGATCACCAACTGTCCGTCACAATGAACGGACAATAAATCTCGGAAACGAGTCGGTATGGCTAACCGCCCCTTCGCGTCGAGACTGATGTTGGTCGCACCCCTAAACACAAGCAGATCGTCCGTATGGGCCTTAATCGCTGCGACTTCAATCGTCGTGACAGGGGGCGTCGCGTAACTCGCGCCTCTGTCCCCACGCTTCAATCGCTAACATACGGTGAATGGGCTGATTTCCCACAATTCACCACAATTACCCACTTTCTAGCCCTGCAGTCAGGGTATGTCAACCGCGCAACCCGGATTTGTCTTTAAAACACAATAACTTACGGGCCTTTCGCGCGAACTGTTCTTATATATCGGGTGCATATCACAGGTATCGGATTGACAAGCCGCTTGTTTAACAACTATCTAGATTACACAGTTAATGTAGATTATAGATTGAGCGCAGAAACCCAAAGAAACTCCTCGCACATCGACTCGGGTGCCGGAGGAGAAACGATGAAACGGCGAGGGCAAGACTGAGGCGAAAGCCAGGAATCAGGTGCGTTCTGGTTGCAACGCGAACGTGCAATCCTCTGCTGGCTAATCGAACGTGGAATCCTCCGCTCGCTACGCGAGCGTGGAATCCAAGTTGCGGACTGCTGGCCGTTGCGGCACGCATGGCCGCAGAAATGAGGGAGTCAACCGATAAGCCGGGTTCTGTCGAGGACAATCATTCATCTGGGACCGGCGTCACCGCCGGCCTCAAGCAACCTACCCAATCCGACCACGGGCCGCGGTATCCGGATTCTATTTGGTCTTGCTCCAGGTGGGGTTTACCTTGCCACGCTCGTTACCGACCGCGCGGTGCGCTCTTACCGCACCATTTCACCCTTACCGAAAGTCCCAAGAATGGTCCTTCAGGCGGTTTCTTTTCTGCTGCACTTTCCGTGGGCTCGCGCCCCCCAGGCGTTACCTGGCACCCTGCCCTGTGGAGCCCGGACTTTCCTCTGCAACAGTCGAACGCGTAAACGCCGGGCCGTACAGCGATTGCCTAGTCAACTCCGGGGCTCATGATAAGGCCGAAGGCGCGCGCTGGATAGCATCAACTGGAAGTGCCGCGCAAACACCCGCCGCGCGCGCCTGCCTCGCCCGGCCAAGAATCGCGATTGATGAGTGTTCGATCTGTCGCGGAGCGGGCTAAAAGCCCGCTGCCTATGAATTCTGACCATGAAAGAGTGGGGCAGACTCTTTCAGCAAGCGGTCAATCAGCCGCGCCGCCAAACCGCCTGGGGCATTGTTTGCACTTTCAAACTGGCTCCTGGCCCCCGACCACCTTCTGATCCAGCATGGACTGCACGGCTTCCTCCGAGTGTCCAAGTTCCGCCAGCACCTCGCACGTGTGCTCTCCGTGCGCCGGCGAGCGTGACCCCGGCTCGAGGCGCTCACCCTGGAACTTCGCCGGGGCCTTGACCCGACGCATATTGCCCATGATCGGGTGATCGAACACGTCGATGCTGTCATTGGCGGCGTACTGCGGGTGCTCAAGAACCTCTGCGTAGGACAAACACTTCGCGGCTGGCACGTCATGTTTTTTCAATCGCTCCAGGATGTCGTCCGTTTCAAAGGACGCAAACGCATCCTTGAGGACTTCGCGGAACTCACCGACGTTGGCGATGAGCTTTTCCATACTGTTAAAACGTTCGTCCGCGAAGAGATGCAACTGGTCCACGGCTGACAACATGCCGACCCGCTGTGCCTCGGTCGCGGCCGACATCGTAATGCCACCGTCTTTCGTGACTGTCAGGTCATAGATGATTTCACTGAGCGGAACGGCGTGTTCCACGTCCTCATCAAGCAACGTCTGGTGCATGAAACCATCGGGAAACAGAAAATACAGCCCGGCGTCCATCATCGAGATGTCGATATGTTGCCCTTCGCCGGTGCGCTCCCGAAGATAAAGCGCGGCGGTAACCGCCTGGCACGCGGTGTACGCCGTCACCTTGTCGCATGTGAGGTTGCGCACAAACTCCGGCCCCTCTTTGCCCTGACCTTGCACCGCTGCGAAACCCGCCTGAGCCTGGATGACGGGATCGTACGCCGGCGTGTCTCGTTCCGGCCCCTCAGTGCCGAAACCTGAGACCGCGGTGTAAATGAGACGCGGATTGATGGCCCGCAGTGCGTCACTGCCGAGACCCAGGTTGTCCATCACTCCGGGACGGAAGTTGCATAGCAGGACGTCCGCGTCCTTGATCAATTGTTTGACGACGTTCTTGCCCGCCTCGGTCTTGATGTCCAGACGCAGCGAACGTTTGCCGCGGTTGCAGTTGGCGAACAATGCCGAGATCCCGCCCTTGCTGCTGCCGAGAAAACGCATGGGATCACCCAGCTCGATCGGCTCAACCTTAACCACCTCTGCCCCCTGTTCGGCGAGCATCATGGCCGCAAACGATGCGGTGATCATGGTAGAGAACTCGAGTACTTTGATGCCTTCAAGTGGTTTCATTGCCGTCCCGTTGCAGTGCGTAAAGCCGGTATGTTAGCAGCGACGCTCGCACTGTTTACAGGGATGAATGGCCAGTTCCTGTACTGCCGCCCGCGATGGCTCGGGTGCACCATTTTCGCAACACTCCATTATCGGGCGGGCCCCGGGCAGACGACGCAAGCGCACGGCTTCGCGGAAAAACAGGCATTGGCAACAAGGGTGGGCGTCACCCGAGTCTTTCCCCTTTAGGTGGCACCACACCAAGCAACTACCCTGGGTGAGTGTTACGCCCGCTCGAGTATCGAGCGGTGTAGAGATCCAACCGGCACTTTCGCCTGGCCTCGCTTCTGCAAGATCATGCGAGGTTTGCTTGCAAATCGACGCCCAGGAATTGTCAGGAATGACAATTTGGGGACAGGAACTAGCTTGGCGACGCAGTCTTTAGCGCGATCGCAATCTCATACACCTCGCGCTTCTTGCGCCCGGTTA
The DNA here is from genome assembly GCA_963693635.1 of Gammaproteobacteria bacterium. GTDB lineage: Bacteria > Pseudomonadota > Gammaproteobacteria > Pseudomonadales > Azotimanducaceae > CAVOBC01. The sequence goes on from CAVOBC010000147.1 coordinate 8,304, forward strand.
TCTTTGCGGCAAGGTTGGCAGCGCGCGACGCCGGCAACTCATCGAGCAGGATCGTTAACAGCGCAACCACCTCGTCATCCGTCTCTTCAAGCACATCCCGGTTGCCGGCAAGCACGAGCGCGAACTCGCCGCGCGCAGGTACGCTGCCATCTTTTAGCGCCAGGTCCAACGACACCAACGTCGTCTTCCAGATCTGCTCGTAGACTTTGGTGATCTCCCGCGCAACCGCCACCTCACGCTCACCACCGAACACATCAAGAAGGTCGCTGACACTTGCCCGCACGCGATGCGGCGCTTCATAGAACACCATCGTGCGGCGTTCAGACCGCAGTGCTTGCAGGCGCTTGCACCGCGCAATGTGGCGAGCGGGGAGGAATCCCTCAAAAACAAAGCGATCGGTCGGCAATCCCGCAGCACTCAAGGCAGCAACGCCCGCCGATGGCCCCGGCACCGGCACGACCGGTATCTCCGCCTCATGGCACGCAGCAACGAGATTGAAGCCCGGATCGGAGATGAGCGGTGTCCCCGCATCAGACACCAGTGCGACCTGCTCGCCACCTTGCAACCGGCCGATGATCGCACCCGTCACGTCGCGCTCGCTGTGCTCATGCAGCGCCAGCATTGGCACTCGGATGCCAATGTGCGACAGCAGTTGTGCCGTGTGTCTCGTGTCCTCACAGGCGATCAGATCAACCGCTGCCAAAACGGTCCGTCCACGTTCCGACAGGTCCCCCAGGTTTCCAATCGGTGTGGCAACCACATACAATCTGCTCATGTTCGTTGCTCAATGTCGGAGGGCGCGTCCGGTACTTCCGTCCGAGTATACAAGAGAGAGTCCGCCACGACCCTTGCCACATCCCACGCTACCAATCCCGCGCCCGACGATACCGACGATTATTCTAAGGGGCGCCATCATCGCAGCGATATTGATGCTGTGGGGCTGCGCCACCGGCCCTGACCAGCCGGCCCCACAAAAGCGCGATCGCGAACAACCGACCACCGTCGACGACCTTGTCGTTGCCGCTAACAACGCAAGTTCGCCGGCATCTGATCGATTCCTGCTCCGTGCCGCAAGGCTCGCGGCCTCTGATGACCCGGATAGTGCCTCGCGAATTCTTGCACGCATCGACCGCACGCAATTGGACGATGCCTCGCTTCTCGATTTCATCCTGCTGCAGGGTAACCTCAGCATTCAAGCAGGGAACGCCGACGCAGCGTTAGCCTGGCTGCGTTCACAAGCGCTCGCCACGATTCCACTCACCGACACGCAGCAAGTCGCGGTCTCACGAGCAAGAGCCCGCGCCTACGCGCTCGAACGCAGCTACTTCAACGCCGCAAAAGAGCTCGCGTTCATCAATGACAAGCTCCCGACCACAGACCGTCCCAAGAACCAGGAGGCGATCTACGCAGCGCTGATGCAGACATCGCCGTCGCAGCTGTTGGCGGCGGAGAAGACCACCATCAACACGGCGCTACGCGGCTGGATCAGCCTCGCTATGCTCTCGAGGCGGTATCAAGATAGCCCGGTCCGACAACTGGCGCAGCTGCAGCGCTGGCGCACACTTTGGGGCAGCCACCCCGCAGCCATTGCGCTGCCGCGAGCACTCAACCTGCTCGACGAGGTCGTTCGTAACACGCCGCGCCGGGTCGCTCTCATCCTGCCGCTACAGGGCGACCTCGGCCCCCTCGGCCGGGCCATACGGGACGGATTCCTGGCTGCACACTTCCAAAGGCATCAACTAGCGCCGGGAAGTGTTACAGCGGGGCCAACGGTACGGGTCTACGATACGACGGAGGGGTCCATCGTCGATCATTATCAACAGGCCCTTGCTGACGGGGCCGAGTTCGTCGTGGGACCACTTGACCGCGAACGGGTGACCACGCTCGGCAGCGTCGCGCTCAATCGCCCAGTCCTTGCCCTGAACCGGGCGAACCGTTTGTTGTCTAACGAGAATCTCTACCAATTCGGACTCGCACCAGAAGATGAACTGCTGCAGGTTGTCGAGCAAGTCGCCCGCGAGGGGAAGCAGCGGGCACTCGTCATCGTGCCGGACGACGCATGGGGCGAAAGGAACCTTGCCACCTTTACGACACAATGGGAGGCGCGCGGTGGCGAGATTGCGGCCACAGCCCGCTTCACGGACGCACGAGATTACTCCGACGTGGTCAAGCGCCTGCTCACGATCGATCAGAGCGAGGTGCGTTCCAATCGGCTACGCCAGATCATCGCCACGCGCTTCGAGTTCCGACCTCGCCGCCGCCAGGACGCGGATTTCATCTTCCTGCTTGCCAAC
>CAVOBC010000148.1:0-10466 GCA_963693635.1 Gammaproteobacteria bacterium
TAGATCAGTTAGCCCGTCGACAAGGTCGGTCACCTTATTGTCGTCGGCGTTGTAGTACAGCCCGTTGATTGTGAAGTCCCGGCGAAAGACGTCCTCTTCGAAGGTCCCATAGTCATTGTCCGACAGGATCATGCCGCCGTCGCTCGTCTCAAGGTTCGAGTCAACTGCCTCGCGACTGGCGCGAAACGTGGCAACTTCAACGATCTCCCTGCCAAAGCGGACATGGACGATGCGGAAGCGTTTGCCGACCATGCGGGAGTTGCGAAAGAGCTCTCGAACTTGCTCAGGGTGGGCGTCTGTCGACACGTCAAAATCTTTCGGCGACTTGCCGAGAAGAAGATCCCGCACGCTACCGCCAACGAGATATGCTTGAAAGCCGCTCTCGGTCAGTCGCTTCAATACCTTCAGCGCATTGATGCTGACGAGAGAGGTGTCGATTTTTGTGCCTGCGTCAGCAGGCATGGGTGTCGTTCATTGCGGGGCCAATTAGGCGACTTTCGCGCGTGGCGGATTCAGTTGTTTGATCGAGTCTGATCAGAAGACATGTTACCAAAATCTGCGGCGTGCGCAGAAATCACACGCATAAAAAAAGGGAAAAGTGTCCTTTTCCCTTTTAGCGAGCCAGTTATTATTCTTGTTCTGTCTTTTTCTTATTGTCAGGTCGTTCCTAAATCGAGTCCGGAATCCTTATTATTATTCCTGCGCACTAATATAGGCACCTATCGTGCCAACTTGATGTTCTGAATAAAACCAACAACTTGGAGTTTGGCTCCAGCGCGGTGTACCTACTTTGTAACCATAAGTGACAGCCTGTCGGGTCGTTTGGTAACACTCTCGCCTCAGCGTTTGCGGCCGCGTTTTCGCGGAATCTTCATGCGTTGGCGCTTTTCCCAGAGATTCTTGCGTGAAATCCCCAGTTTTTGGGCGAGCTCGGTTTCAGTCATGTGGTCCTGATGCGTGAGGATGATCTGGCGCGTGAACTCTTCCACAGTGAGATCGCCGTCGGCGGCGACATCTTCGAGTGGTGGCTGGGGGTCGGCGTCAATGGCGAGCAGGTCCGGCTTGATGTCGTCGCCATCGGCCAGGATCGCAGCACGCTCAATTGAGTTCTCCAGTTCCCGGATGTTGCCAGGCCAGCGATATTGCTGAATGAGCGTGATCGTTTCGCTCGCAAATTTGAGGTTGGGTTTGTGCAGGTTGGCGGCATGGTGTGACAGAAACTCACTGGCCAGCAACAGCAGATCGTCGCCGCGCTCACGCAGCGGTGGCAGTGTGAGTTTCATCACATGCAGGCGATAATAGAGGTCCTCCCTGAATTCGCCGATTCGGGTTAGCGCACGCAGATCACGATGGGTCGCGGCAATGAGGCGCACCGCAACCTTTTTGGTCGCGACCGAACCAACTTTTCGGACCTCGCCTTCTTGCAGCACGCGCAGCAGGCGCGCCTGGGCTTCAAGCGGCAGTTCGCCGATCTCATCGAGATAGAGGGTGCTGCCGTCCGCCGCTTCGACCAGACCCACCCGCGCCTGGGTCGCACCCGTGAAGGCACCTTTTTCGTGCCCGAAGAGTTCTGACTCAATCAGGGTGTCCGGTATGGCGGCACAGTTGAGTGAAATCATCTCCCGCTGTGACTGGGGACTGCCGGCGTGGAGCGCCTGGGCCACGAGTTCTTTCCCGGTTCCGGATTCACCAACAATCAGCACATTGCTCGATGTTGGCGCGATCTTGGCAAGTTTGGAGAACAGATCCAGCATGGCTGGACAGGATCCCTGCATGCCGCCAATGCGTGTCGCCTCCAGCCGGGGGGCGATGAGGTGCCGGATGGCGCTAAGCATCTCGTCATAGTTAAACGGCTTGGCGATGTACTCGGCCGCGCCACGCTTCATGGTGTCAACCGCAGAGCGCAGGCTCGCATAACTTGTCATGACGAGAACCGGAACGTTGCCAGCGTGACCGATGACGTCAGTGCCTTCCCCATCCGGCAGGCGTAGGTCGGTGACAATCAGCGACAACTCGCGCAGATCGAAGCGCCGCGCGGCGGCCAGGGTCCCGGCCTCACAGGTGTCGAAGCCCTGGCGCTGCAGGAATCGGACGAGTGCAGTGCGGATGACTGTTTCATCCTCAATGATGAGGATGGATTGTTTAGGTGCGGACCCCTGGTTGGTCGTCATGGCGGCTGTCACGAGGGATGGATGTCGCAAATGTTCATGGTAAGGCGCGAGAGCGTTGGCCGTCGCAGCTTAGCCTCAGCGCCGAGCACTCCGCAACGTTGTGTCCGATGTGGCGGCGCGCGTCTCAGCATGCGATGTGGGGCTGTCTGCATCCGGAAAATAACGTGGTAGTTTGATGATGACCTGCGTGCCGGGCGTGCCGTCAGCATGAGGACTTGATGCTTTGATCTCACCATGATGTTCCTTGATGATGGTGCTTGCTATCGCGAGACCGAGGCCGGTTCCGGTGCCTGTTCGCTTGGTTGTGAAGAAGGGCTCGAATACGCGTTCGATGTCGAGATCCGGGATTCCGTGCCCGGTGTCAGAGATGTGCAGGGCGACATGCGAATCGGTTGCGTCTGTACGGATGGATACGCTTGATCCTAACTTCGAGGCATCCCGGGCGTTGGCGAGGATGTTGATCACAACTTGCGATAAACGTTGGGGATCGCCGCGAACGTATAGTCGCGAGTCGGCGTTATTGACCATTGCCACCGTGTGATGACTCTGCGACAGAGATAGCAATTTGATACTTTCATCGATGCACTGGTGAATCTGAACCGGGATCGGTGAGTGGGTAGTCTCGGTGCCGCCGCCATGCGCGAAGTTGACGAGGGTCTGCAGGATGGTCGAGACGCGCTCAGTCTGCCTCAGTATCTCATCGGCAAGTGTCTGCGTGTCGGAGTCCTCGAACTTGAGATCTTGTGCGAGGCAGGCGATGCCGGTGATGGGATTGCCGATCTCATGAGCAACGCCAGCCGCCAATTGGCCGATCGATGCAAGGCGCTCTTTGTGCAGCAGCTGCTGCTCGAGGAGGTGGGTTTCGGTAATGTCCTCCGTGACGATCACGGTGTCAGTGGATGGCGCCTCAAGCGGCGCCTTGTGCAGATTGATCAGTAACCTGGGTTCGAGGGGCACCTTGACTTTTTGCTTGCTGGGCGAGTCACTCAGCAAGAAGTCGTCAAGAATCTCGTTCCAGGGCTCTGGCAGTTGCAACGCAACGCCCCCGACAATGCGGTCGGATGGGATGCTTGTGAGAGCTTCCATCGCTCGGTTCCACGTCAGAATATGCCCGGTCAGCGAAACGGTGCAGACCGCCGAGGGCAGGTCTTCGAGAATTTGCCGGTGATATCGTCGCAGGGTGTCGAGCGCCGCGGCGAATCCCGTGAACTCGCGCTGGAAGCCGTCGAGTTGTTGCTCGATTGTGTGGACGGGGTCCGCAACAGGGCCCGTCGTCTTGTACGGCAGCAAGCGGTCAGTCGTTTGCCGCGCAATCGTCTGCCCGACGATTTCGGACACGTAGGCCTCGATTTTTTCGCGGATCTGGCGGAGCGCATGCGGACGCCGCTCGTCGGGTGACAGAGACAGTTCGCCCAGGATTCGGTGGATTGCCTGGGTTGCGAGTTCCTCGCCCAGGAGCTTGGTGAGCTGTGCCTTGATTTCGCTGACAGACGTGACGATCAGTTCGCCGTGAAGCTGGTGTAGCGAGTCTTCAAGCGAGCATTCGCGCGCGGCGAGCGCCTCTTCCGGGCTCTGTTTAGTCAGGAGTGACACGCAAATCAGCACAACCGTGTTGGCCGTGAGGGACAGCCTTGCAGCGTTGTGCCAGGACGCTTCGTTCAACTCGTAGAGAAGAGGTATGGATGCCACAACGTTCGCGGTTACAAGGTCGTTGATAAGAGGCAGCATCAATGTCAGAAACCACGTGATGGAGCCACATCCGAGCCCAGCCAGAAAACCAATGCGAGTAGCGCGCCGCCAATAGAAGCCAAGGATCAGGCCCGGCAGGAACTGAAGTGTTGCGACGAAGGCGACGAGACCAAGACTTCCCAGTTGTTGCTCCGGCACGAACAGACGGTATAGGAGGTACGCCGCGAGAAAAATCGTAGCGATCAGAGCCCGTTTGATTGTCAGGATGGAACGAATGACGCGGCCGCCCGGACGAGGTCGTACGAGAGGTAGCAGAACGTGATTCAAGGTCATTGATGACAGGGCGAGTGTGATGACGATCAGGACGCCGCTCGCCGCTGCCAGGCCACCAACAAATGCGAGCATCGTCAGTGGCGCACTGCCCAGGCGCAGACCGATGCCGAGCGCGTGGAACTCGGCGGGGCCGGTGATGCCAAGGGCGACCGAGGCGAGATAAATCGGTGGAATGGCGATGCTGAAGGCTAAGAGGTAAAGCGGAAATCCCCAACGCGCTGAGGCAAGTACACGCTCGTCGCTGTTCTCCGTGATCATCATGTGAAAGACATGAGGCATGGTGACGACGCCAGCGAAAAGCAGCAGTAGAAGCGACCGGGCAGCGCCTTCGCTGAGTTCCGATTCGCTGACGGCGAGTGACGTCTGGTTGGCGTCGAACCAGTTGCCGAACTCGGCAAAGCCGCCAAACACGCCGATCACGCTGCTGACGGCGATGACAGCGATCGCGATCAGCTTGATGACCGACTCGAGGGCAATGGCAACGACCAGACCTTCGTGCTTGTTCTGGGTCGAGATGTGGCGGGCGCCGAACAGAATGGCAAACACGGTCATCACCAGGCATGAGATCAAAGCGAATCCCGTTTCGGAGAGATCCTGGTTGAGCATGTGGATGGACACTGAGACAGCGTGAATCTGCAGGGCAAGGAGGGGCAAGACGCCTGCGAGCATGAGCAGTGTCACGGTGCCGCCGACTAGCGGCCCTGGGTAGCGAAAGGCGAAAATGTCGGCCAGCGAGCCAAGACCGTGCGCCTGTGCGATTCGTCACAGGGGGTTGATCAGGAGTGGTGAGAGCAGAAATGCGGCGCTCGCGCCGATGAAGTAGAGCAGATATCCAGACCCGTACCTGGCGGCGAGGCCGATGGACCCGTAGAAGGCGACTGACCCGGCGAACACGCCCAGCGACAGGACCCGGGTTGCAGGATGACGGACCACACTAACCGGCATCCAGCCGCGCTCGGTGATGTAGGCGGAGCCAAAGAGCAGCGTCAGGTAGCTGACCCCGACCATGAAGATCGCGCCGAGTTCGAACACCACGGTCAGGTGTCGATCATGTCGGTCGTCCTGGGCGGATTATTTTTTGTTGTGACGTGTTGATAGACGCCCGGGGCGATTAGAAGCAGGAATGGCACATAAACGATGTGCCACGAGACGAACGTCCGGTCATTCCACGTGCTGAGGCCGGGAACGAACACGAAAAAGCCAATGATGACGAAGGTGATGGAACGCTCAAGCACGCTGGCGGCTCGCTGCGGTGGTTTGGCTATTGTACAAGAGTGGCGGCCCCGGCTGACAGGGCGTGTGTTTGTTGACTTGCGAGCCACGCGGGCCATGCCTCAAGGGCAGCGCCAAGAAGTGCATCGCAGCTTTGGCCATCGAGCGGAGGCAGACCTAGCTTTGCGAGCGCAGAGCGCAGGTTCTGCAAAGCCTCATCGTTCGCGACCGCTGGCGCGTGCGTTTGTTTGCTGAGCTTGTCGCCGTCATCGCCAAGCACTAACGCATGGTGTGCATAGTTGGGATGAGGTAACGCGAGCGCGTCCTGCAACGCCAGTTGCCGCGGTGTCGACGGGAGCAGATCGAGCCCACGTACGACGTGGCTCACGCGCTGAAAGTGATCATCGACCACGACGGCAAGTTGGTACGCGTGCAAACCGTCTTTGCGCCGGATGATGAAGTCGCCCGAGTCGCGTTGCAGGTTGGCAAAGCAATCCCCGTACAGGCGATCGGTGAACCGTTGCTTACCTGCTGGGACCTTGAGGCGAAGACTCGTCGGCTCGTCTGGCGGGATGTCAATGTGCTCGCAGGTCCCGGGATAGATTGGGCCGACAGATCGCCGTGAGCATCGACAGCGGTACACCTGTTGCGGGATCTCAAGGCCGTCGATGGCCTGCGCATATGCGTCGAGACGCTTGCTTTGATAGAGCACCGGGCCGTCCCAATCGAGACTGTGCGCCTTGAGGGTTGCGAGGATCAACGCGGTGGCAGCGGGATCTTCGCGTGGGGGATCGAGGTCCTCGATCCGGACCAGCCAGCGACCACCGGCTGCGCGCGCGTCCAGCCACGAGGCAAGTGCCGAGACGAGCGAGCCCAGATGCAGGGGCCCACTTGGCGTGGGCGCAAATCGGCCGATATAGGGGGCCCCAACCGCGGTCATGTGCTTTCGTTAGGACTGGTGGCGCGCTGTGCGACGTTCGTCGACGACGGTGCTAGCCGAGAATCTGGCGTTCCTTGATCTCACCAAGCGTTTTGCAATCAATGCACTGGGTGGCCGTCGGACGTGCTTCGAGTCTGCGGATGCCGATTTCAACGCCACAGGACGAACAGAAACCATACTCATCCTGATCAATAAGGTCGATCGTGTGATCGATTTTCTTGATCAACAGGCGTTCGCGGTCCCGTGCTTTGAGCTCAAGGGCGAATTCCTCTTCCTGGCTTGCCCGATCAGTCGGATCCGGATAGTTCGCGGCTTCCTCCTGCATGTGAACGACTGTGCGATCGACGCCTTCCATCAGTTCATGCTTCCAGTTGAGCAAGATGTTGCGAAAGTGGTTCCGCTGACTCTCGTTCATGTAGTCTTCGGACTGCGTCGCGGTGTAGGGCTCGAATGCTGGCTCGGACTTTCTCCGCGTCGTTTTTGATTTCTTCGCGGCAGGCAATTTCACGATGGCCCGGATCTGGGCCTTCACGGGTTGGGTCTTGGCGATTGCAGGGGGCCTTTTGGCTTTTGCCCTGGCTTTGGTCTTTGTGGCCGATTTGCGACTGGACGCTTTGCCAGCAGAGGCTTTGCCAGCAGACCTTTTACTCATAGCAGCTTTGCCAGCAGAGGCTTTGCCAGCAGACCTTTTACTCATAGCAGCTTTGCCAGCAGACGCTTTGCCAACAGACCCTTTACTCATAGTAGCTTTGCCAGCAGACGCTTTACTCATAGCAGCTCTGCCAACAGACCCTTTACTCATAGCAGCTTTGCCAGTAGAAGCTTTGGCCTTGGTTGCCTTCTTCGCGGTAGCTGCTTTTGCGGTCACCACTTTGGTGGTGCTCTTTGGGGCTTTTTTCGCCTTGGGGGCAGCCTTCGTCGCCTTGGTTGCTGCATTGGCCGCCTTTGTTTCCGGAGCCTTGGCTTTCGCTGTCGTGGTCTTTGCTTTCGCCTTCGGCTTTTGCTTGGATGCGGCCTTCGGCTTTCGTTTCGCTACCATCTACGAGTCCCACTAAAATGAGGCAGCGAAACTTAACAGATCGAATTAAATTCGCCAAGCGGAGAAGGTGGAGAAACGCTCCGCAGCAATTGACGACAGACGTGACGACCCTACTTGACGAAATGGAGCGGAATTGATGGCGCAAAGACTGGCGGACCGCCTCCAGGAGATTGGTTCGTTCAAAGCGATGGACCTGCTTGCGCGGGCGCGCCAACTTGATGTCAGTGGCCATCGCGTCGTGCATATGGAGGTGGGGGAGCCCGACTTTCCGACCCCTGGCCCGATTGTTGAAGCCGGGCACCGTGCCCTGGCCGATGGTTGCACGCGCTATACCGACGGCGTGGGGCTTGAACAATTGCGTGAGCGGATCTCGGATTGGTACCACGACCACTATGGCCTTGCGGTCTCGGCGTCGCGCATCGTTGTAACCGCGGGCGCATCAGGCGCCCTGTTGCTGGCGAGTGCGATGGTACTCAATACGGGCGAGGGCTTGTTGATGTCCGATCCGGGCTATCCGTGCAACCGCCACTTTATGAAAGCGTTCCACGGTGAAGGTCAGCTGGTTCCGGTGACCCCTGACGACGGTTATCAGTTGTCTGGCGCGCTGCTCGAAAAGCACTGGCAATCCAACACGCGTGGCGCGCTGATCGCGTCACCTGCGAATCCGACGGGTGCGATGATCGGCGAGTCAGCCCTCAGATCGGTGCTCGACGTGTTGTCCGCGCGAGAAGGCTGGCTGGTGATGGACGAGATCTATCATGGACTGACTTATGGGTCGGACGGCTGGCAGGACTCTGTACTCGCGCTGACTGACGACGCGCTGGTCATCAACAGCTTTTCGAAATACTTCGGCATGACCGGATGGCGCCTGGGCTGGCTCGTCGTCCCTGACACCGCGCGGCTTGATGCCGAGAAACTCTCCCAAAATCTTTTTATCTGCGCCTCAAGCGTTGCGCAGCATGCCGCGCTCGCGGCATTCGATGATGACGCCCAGGCGATCATGGAGCGGCAACGACAGACGCTGCGCGAGCGCCGGGCTTATCTGCTCGAAGCACTGCGTGGCCTCGGCTTTCGCATTCCGAGGGATCCGGACGGTGCCTTTTATATCTACGCACAGATCCCGGATCATCTCCCCGACGCAGAGTCCTGGTCCAGAAATCTGCTTGAAGAGCACTATGTTTCGGTCACCCCAGGTACGGATTTCGGCAACTACCTTGCCGAGCGTCATGTGCGCTTCACCTACGTGCAGGACATCGCTGTGCTCGAAGAAGGTGTCGCCCGGATCAAACGGAGTCTCGGTTGAAGTTTGATCCACCCCTGCAGGAAGCCGTCCTTGTCAGGCGGTACAAGCGATTTCTGGCTGACGTTGAAATGCCGGGCGGAGCGGTCACGACAATTCACTGCCCCAACACCGGGGCGATGACCCACTGTGCAGAGCCCGGGAGTCAGGTTTGGTATTCAACCTCTGACAATCCGAAACGGAAATATGCCCATACCTGGGAGTTGGTGCGTGACGAGCATGCCAACCTCGTCTGCATCAACTCGGCCCGGGCCAATTCGCTGGTCAAAGAGGCATTGGAGCAGGGACAGGTGCGAGGTCTCAGTCACTTTGAGTCGTTGCAAACGGAGGTTCGCTATGGTGAGTCGAGCCGCGTGGACATCAAACTCACACTCACGGGTGGTGGCGCAATCTATGTCGAGGTGAAGAGCGCGACCTTGCTGGACGACCCCGTGAGCGGCAGGGGTAGCTTTCCCGACGCAGTCAGCAAACGGGCGGCTCGTCATCTTGCCGAGCTTGTCCAGGTGGTGCGATCAGGTTCCGCTGCGGCCCTCATCTATTGTGCGCAGCACACGGGTATCAAATCAGTGCAAGCGGCGCGGCATATTGATCCGGCGTATGCGGACGCTTTGCATGAAGCGCAATGTGCCGGTGTGAAGTTATTGGCGCTTGGGGTCGCGATCAGTCCGACCGGCATGGAGGTCACCGGCGAGTTGCCGGTTCTCGACTGACGTGAGTGTGCGCGTTGGTTTTAGTTTGCTCGGCATTTTACTCATTGTTGCCATGGCGGGCGCGCTTGTTGTGGGCTCGGTGCCGGTCGGGAGACTGCTGGGGGAAGCGGCGCTTCGGGATGCCGTGCTCTGGGATATCCGCGCTCCGCGAGTGCTGTTGGCGTGCCTAGTCGGTGGCGGGGTTGCTGCTGCGGGCGCCGCAATTCAGGGCTTGTTCCGAAACCCACTGGCGGATCCGGCGCTGATCGGTGTCTCCGGGGGTGCCGCGCTTGCAGCGTCAGCCTTCCTCGTGCTCGGCAGTGGTGCCGGGGTAACGTTCGGGCTGCCAGCATCCGCGTTCGTCGGTGGCCTTGCAACAACCTACCTCGTCATGGCGGTCGGTCGTGTCACTGGAAACATCTCGGGGATGCTGCTCGCTGGCATTGCCGTCAACGCGGTCTCGATTGCGGGCGTCGGTTTGTTTGCGGTCATTGCCGACGACTATGAACTGCGGTCGGTGACCTTCTGGGCGCTCGGGAGTTTCAATGTCAGTGACTGGACCTCGGTGGCGATAGCGAGCTCAACGCTCGTCACCGTGGTGCTGCTATACCGGGAGGGTGAGCGTCTGAATGCGATGACGCTTGGCGATGCCGAAGCCGGACACCTGGGGATTGTCGTGCCTGCGTTGCGCAATCGGGTCATCGCCTACGCCGCCTTCACGGTAGGCGTCGCGGTTGCCCTGACGGGCGTCATCGCGTTTGTGGGCCTCATCGTACCTCATCTCGTCAGGCTGACTCTGGGGTCTGGCCATCGTGTCGTCATTCCAGGCTCTGCGCTGTTGGGTGCGTTGATGGTACTCATCGCCGATGGACTTTGCCGTACGGTGGTTGCCCCTGCTGAGTTGCCGGTGGGCATCCTCACGGCACTGCTGGGAGGGCCGTTCTTTCTCTACTTGCTTATAAGGCACAAAGGAAAGTTAGGGTTGTGATGATGGTTCACAAAACGAAGTCAGGGTTGTGATGGCGTGTGACAACATTCAGCGCAAGGGGAAGCTGAGCCCGTGATTCGGCTCAAAGACATTATGGTTGTTCTT
>CAVOBC010000149.1:0-10465 GCA_963693635.1 Gammaproteobacteria bacterium
CGGCTCGACAGCTGAGGACATTTATCACGAGATCATCACGTTGAGCGAAAACGCCGTCGAAGCATTGTCGGCGCTGGAAGAATTTTTGAGTTGAACCGTCCCCGAAGGAGGAGATAGTCCATGAGCGTACTGAAGAAAATCATGACTGCATTTAGAGGTGGTGCCCGTGAAGTTGGCGAATTGATCGTCGACGCCAATGGCACGCGCATTTTTGAGCAGGAGATTCGCGATGCGGAGCAGCACTTGAACAAAGCCAAGCAAGATTTGACCGACGTGATGGCCAAGCAAATGCAGGCGTCGCGCAAGGTCGAGTCGCTGAAGAAAGAAGTCTCGGAGCATGAAGTGTTTGCGGGTCAGGCCCTTGACAAGGGCAACGAGGATCTGGCGCTTGAGATTGCTGAGAAGATAGCGACACTTGAGTCAGATCTCGCCGAACAGCAGCAGGTGCATGACACGTTCGCCAACCACGTGGCACGCCTCAAAGACCTGGTCAAGAAGACCGAGCGGCAGCTCAAGGAATACGAGCGCCAACTCTCGATGGTCAAGACGACCGAGAGTGTGCAGAAGGCGAGCGCGGCGATCACCGACAACTTTGCGTCGAGCAGTTCACGGATTCTGTCCGCCAAGGACTCGCTGGAGCGGATCAAGCAGCGCCAGCAAGACAACTTTGATCGCATGGAAGCGGCCCAGGAGCTGGCGGACGAAGAGTCTGACAAGAGTCTCACTGACAAGATGCGCTCAGCCGGCATCGGTGAGGAGTCGAATAACGCGGGCTCGGTGCTTGATCGGATCAAGTCCAGCCGCGGATCATGAAGTCATTCGTCAAGGGCCTCTTCGGACGCAAGTCCAAGGGGTCCCGGCGTCTTGAGCATCCACGTGACCTGATGCGTGGTGACATGATTGGTCTCAACGACAGCTTCGCCTTGCCACCGGAACTACGCGGCAAGCCGTTTCGGGTAGTGGGCGTCAACACCTACCAGTTCGAGCATGAGTTCGACACAAGCTTCACGCTCGAAAGTGATACCGATGAACGTATAGACCTCATCGTCGAGAATGACAGCGGGCTTGAACGGCTCGCGATCTCCATGACAATCGAAAGAGACGTCGTCGGGACCTTGTTCGACCTTGATGAGTTTGCAAAGGTCTTTGATGGGGATGAGCCCGCCGCGCTCGTCCTGTTACCCGGCGCAGGTTGTGAGCGTTGGGTCACCGATCGCTACCATCAGGTCGCGCAGGCCGAGCGCGGCTATTACTACGAAAAAGACTATCGGGCTACCCGCCCGCCAGGTGACGAGGGTGAAGGGGAACCGTTCGACTATTTCCAACTTGTCAGCGAAGGCGGCGAGCACGCGCTTGAGATTGAAGTGTTTGGCGACGGTGAGACTGAGGTCATTGTGACCATCTACCGGCCCGTCGATGACATTCACGACTTGTGGCCATCGGCGGAATGAACTCGGGACTTAGGTGTCCCTTTACGAACGGTCCGGCGGTGCGTTGTGACTGACCCAAAGTCTCCGAACACAGCGGATCGGTGGGAGAACGAGAAGAAGGCTGTACGTGCTGTGCAGGTCGCGTTCGACGTCGGTGACGAGGTCAACCAGCGGATTCGCCTCGAAGCTGCGGAGCAGGGCATCAATCCGCCCGACCGGGTTCGTCAGATCCTCGGTCTTCCCAGCAATCGGAAGCCCCAGCGGCCAAGACTGACGATCTCACTGACGGAAGAGGATTTCCGCCTGCTCGCGGAACGGTTTTCGGTTGACGTTGATGATCGCCTCAAAATCAGGCAAGTTGCGGCCGAGAGACTTATACGGCATTTGAACGAAGCCGGGGCTGACTAGCAAGTTCCGGTCCCAGAACTATGTTCTGGGGCGGGTACTGGCGAGCGGTGCAGGGATGCACCGCCATTCTCTGTAAGCCTCTTTACTGCAAGATCATGCGAGGTTTGCTTGCAAGCCGACTCCCAAAATTGTCAGGATGACAGTTTTGGGACAGGAACTAGCAAGCTGTTCGTAGATGATTCTGGATCGAGAATCAGGTTAACAGCCGTCGTGGTGGGTCGGGTGCCAGCGAACGACCGGGAAGAAGGCAAAGGCTGCCATCATCAACGGCATCTCCGGGAGTCGGCAACGGCCGGGTGTTCATCTCGTCGTCAGGTGCGGTTAGCCCCGAGGGTCTCGGTTATAAGGCATTTGGGCGCAGGCAACTGCCAGCAGGAGGCCCATGGTGACTGTACTGAAAGGAAGGGCTGTAACAAAGGATCGTGCGTGATCAAGATTAGGGCTATGAACTGGCGCCGTCGGCGCCAGGTGTGGTACAGGCAACAGACAACGACAGATCGCAAGCGTACGATCGCACGCCTCTTGCTCATGCTATGTGCGCTCGCTGTGACCAATGTCATTTCAATGGTGGCCTTCGAGGACCTTTCTGTCTGGGACTCGGTGTGGCTGACCATGACCACCATGACCACCGTTGGGTACGGGGATATCTCCGCGAGTTCAGTACCGGGCAGGTTGACAACCATCCTTCTCATGTACGTATTTGGTATCTTTCTGCTGGCGCAGATCGCAGGAGAGTGGATAGATTTTCGGATTGATCGTCGCGACCGCATGCGCAAAGGACTTTGGAGGTGGAATATGCAGGATCACATTCTCATCATTAATGCGCCGAGGAACGGTGGCAGGTACCTACAGATTCTCGTCGAGCAGATCCTCAAGACCGAGTCTCTGCGGGACTATCCGATTCAGATCTTTTCGCCAGATTTTCCCGATGGTCTGCCGTCAGAACTGGCGGCTCTCGGTGTCGTCCTTCACCATGGGAGGCCCGAAGGGCGGGACTCGTTGGACGATGTCGACGTATCTCATGCATCCAATATCATTATAATGTCATCGGATACCGATGATCCCCGTGCTGACAGCGTTACGCTGGACATTCTGGATCAACTCCAGCACGTCTGCGTCGGCGCTCACATCATTGCCGAATGCGTCCTCGATGAGAATCGAAGGCGCGTGCTTGAGCACGGTGCGCACGCCGTCATTCGCCCCGTGCGGGCCTATCCGGAACTCATGGTGCGTGCGTTGGCGGCACCGGGTTCCGAGATGATTCTGGAGAACCTGTTTCAGTATGAGGGAGTGCATGCGATGCGCTATGACGTCGATTTCGCAGGCAAGAACTGGGGTCGCCTCGCGGCTGGCTTGCTGGCCCAGGGGCTAGGCACGCCGCTTGGATTCGTCGACGCCGATGGGCAACTTACACTGAACCCGCGGATCGACACAGACGTGAGCGGGGATGCGTTGTTCCTGATGGTCAATCATGACCGCGTGGCCGACCTTGCCGACGTGGCGCGTTGTGTCGCGGCGACCGACTGACGCGGCGGCGATGCAAAATATCCCAGTCCGAAAGCGGAATCTGTATTGCGCGGTGAGGGGCGGGGTTGGTCGCTGAGTCCCGTGATTGGCTCGCCAATGTTCGGTTGGTGGTTGCCCTGTTGGCATTGCTGTGGGCAATCGAGGGGCTGAACACGCTAACCGGCCACGCGTTCAACGTCTTCGGTATCTATCCGCGACGACTCGAGAGCCTGCCGGGCATCCTCCTTTGGCCATTCCTGCACGGGCATCTGCATCATCTGTTGATGAACACGATGCCGTTTCTCATCCTGGGCTCACTGGTTGCTTTGCGCGGACCATGGGTCTTCGTTAAGACATCCGTTCTGATCCTGCTGCTCTCCGGCACGTGTGTCTGGTTGTTCGGTCGAAGCGCGTTTCATATTGGCGCAAGCGGCCTCGTCTTCGGGTACTTTGGATTTCTGGTTGCTGTCGGTCTGTACGAGCGGCGAATCGTTTCGCTCGCGATCGCATCCGTGACCTTGTTCTACTATGGCGGAATGATATTCGGGGTTTTGCCGGTCAACAGCTTCGTTTCCTGGGAGGGCCATCTTTTTGGTCTGGTTGCGGGTATCGTTGCGGCACGCACGTTCGCCGCGCGCCGGGGACCTGCTGAAGAATCGGCAAGCTAGTGCCTGCCGCCTGGCATTTGTCCGACAGATCTCCTGGCACGGTCGAAAACTGACCCGGTGACAGGCGACATGGGTCCGCATGGCATGGCATGGCCGGTGCGGGATGTGAGATGAGGTGGAACTCAACGTACTTTCGCTTGGGGGTGATCAGATCTTGAATGCAATAGATCATGCTGACGACTTCCCCTCGCTGCGGGGTGCCCGCTATCTTTCACTCAAGACGTTCAGGAAGTCCGGGGTCGGCGTGCCGACCCCGGTGTGGTTTGCGCATCAGGGCGATGCGCTGGTGGTCTACAGCAAGGCGAACGCAGGCAAGATCAAGCGGCTGCGCATGAGTGAGTCTTGTGAGGTTGCGGTTTGCGATGTCCGCGGACGCCTGGCGGGTGAATGGTTGGCCGCAGAAGGTGTTATCGTAACTAACGACGCGGAGCGCCGCGAGATCATGTCGGCACTTGCCGCCAAGTACGGCTGGCAGCTACGGCTACTCAACTTTTTTGCCTGGTTGGCCGGCCGCATCAAGCAGAGGGCTGTGATCAGGATCACGGCGCCAGGCGTCGGTCCCGGGTAAGCCCTCAGGCGTGGGCGCAGCGCAGCCTGGATGGGCAGACCGGTGTTATTGCAGCCGCAGCCCTCGCGCGCGCTGCGGGGTAGGACGAAGGTCATTGAGAAGGAACGGATGGGCCAATTCGACGGTTTTGGAGCAAACGCCCTCGGGTTCCTCGCAGAACTTGCAGAGAACAACAGGCGAGACTGGTTCGACGCCAACAAATCGCGATATGAAGCAGAGATCGTCGACGTTGGGTTTGACTTCATCAACGCGATGGTCGCTGAACTTGCGTCGATCAGCCCGCACTTTGAGGCGATCCCCAGGAAGACTGGCGGGTCGATGCAGCGCATCTATCGGGACACCCGGTTCAGCAAAGACAAGACGCCCTACAAGACGCATCTTGGTTTTCACTTTCTCCACAATGTTGGCAAGGGCATCTGCGCGCCCAGCTTCTATGTGCATGTGGATACCGAGGGTGGATTCGCCGGCATTGGTATCTGGCGACCAGATACGGCATCGTGCCAGGCAATCCGAACGGCGATTGTTAGCTCGCGGCGCGCGTGGCATCGGGCGGCGCATGGTGGTGCCTTCCGTCGGCATTTCATGCGCGATGGCGCCTCGCTCAAGCGACCGCCGAAGGGCATTGACGCGGCCGATCCGGACATTAACGACTTGAAGCGCAAAGACTTTCTCGGTCGGATGGCACTTTCCCCGGAAGATCTTCGCGCAGCGGACTTTGCCGGGCGTCTGGGCAGCGCCTTCGCCACAAGCAAACCCTTCGTAAAATTCCTCTGCAAGGCTGTGGATGCCCCCTTGTAACGATGGGACGATGAACCTGTCCATCTCTCGCCTGCGACGAACAGGTCATGTCGACGGAGTTGTGATTTGAATGGGCTGTCATTTTGCAAGATCAGTCATTTGAAAGAGCAGGCATTTGCAAGAGTGACATCGCGAAAAACACGGGCGCAACGGAGAACGTCGACAACGGACGTGATTAGAAATACAAGAAATCAACGACAACAATTGACAATTTGGGGGTAGGTACGATGGCGCGATATGACCTCGTCGTTAACGGCGAAAAGAAACGCCTTGATGCGGAGCCGAATATGCCGCTCTTATGGGCACTCCGCGATCGACTGGCCCTCGTGGGCACAAAATATGGCTGCGGCATTGGGTTGTGCGGCGCGTGCACCGTGCATCTGGACGGGGCCGCCGTGCGCTCGTGTTCGGTCCGCATCGCTGACGTGGGTAAACGTGAGGTGACCACGATCGAGGGGCTCGCGAGCGGCGACGATCTGCACCCGTTGCAGGAGGCATGGATTGAGTTGGACGTGCCCCAATGCGGCTATTGCCAGGCCGGGCAGATCATGTCGGCGGCAGCACTGCTCGCGAACAATCCGAAGCCGGGGGACGATGATATCGATGCGGCGATGGCGGGCAATTATTGTCGTTGTGGAACGTATGTGCGGATTCGCGCGGCGATCCACAAAGCGGCTGCCGTCAGCGGCGTCTCGCACTGGAGTCCGGACGACGCCCGGGATGATGCAGAGGGGGCAAACGCATGAGCCGTCTACCAACCTTAGAAGATGCTAACGCACTCGTCTCTCGCGTGGCCCGGGCAATGGACGTTGCTGGGGGACCTGCGGTCAGCCGGCGCGGTTTTCTCAAACTCGGGGCCGCAGCGGGCGGCGGCTTCCTCCTCGCCTCGACAGTGCCATCATCCGCCGAGGAACTGGGGACGCTGGTTGGATCCGGCGAGTTGAACGCGTTCGTTAAATTGTCGTCGGACGGCACCATCACAATCTATTCCGCGAACCCGGAAATGGGCCAGGGTATCAAGACCTCGTTGCCCATGATCATCGCCGAGGAAATGGGCGCAAAGTGGGAAGACGTGGTCGTGTTGCAGTCGCCCATCGACGCGCAGCGTTTTGGCGGCCAATGGGCAGGCGGGTCCATGTCTATTCCGCGGAACTTCGATGAGATGCGCAAACTCGGCGCATCAGCGCGTGAGATGTTGATCGGCGCGGCCTCCGACGCGATGGAACTGCCGCGCGATCAGATGGCGGCGAAAGACAGTGAGGTCGTGCACGCATCGGGCCGTCGTCTCACGTTCGGACAGTTGGCGGCCCGCGCCATCCGGCAGCCGGTGCCAGCCGCTGATGCTCTCACCTTCAAGGACGCCGAAGACTACACGATCCTTGGCACGTCGATCACCGGCGTCGACAATCTCGTCATCGTTTCTGGTCTCGCGCTCTTTGGCATCGATGCCAGCGTTCCCGGGATGCTGTACGGGGCCTACGAGAAATGTCCCGCGTTTGGCGGTGAGGTGGTGAGCGCCAACATTGCTGCGATCAAAAAGCTGCCCGGGATCACCGATGCCTTCATTGTCGAGGGCAACGGGCGCGTCGATCAGTTGTTTTCAGGTGTCGGCATCGTTGGCGACAGCACCTGGGCGGTCTTCAACGCGAAGAAGCAACTCAAGATCAAATGGGATGAGTCGAAGGCGTCAAAGGACTCCTGGGCATCCTTGATCAAAAGTGCTGACACGCACTTTGCGGCTGCAGACGGCGAGGTGGTGGTCGAAAAGGGCGATGTCGACAAGGCGCTCGCTGCGCGCGGCAGCAAGACGATCGAGGCCCGCTATCAGTATCCATTTGTCTCGCACCTGTGCCTGGAGCCGATGAATTGCACCGCCTCGTTCGCCAAGGGTGAAGGCAGTAAGGCTGACAGCGTTACGTTGTGGGTACCGACGCAGGGACCCCAGGGCATCGCTGGCGCTGTCAACGAGGTCTTTGGTGTCGACAAGGATCAGGTGGTTGTAAATCAGACCCGTCTCGGCGGCAGTTTCGGTCGGCGCTTCACAAATGAGTTTGTATGCGAGGCTGTCACGCTCTCGCAGCGTGTCGGCAAGCCGGTCAAGCTCACCTGGACCCGGGAAGATTCGCTTCAGCATGACTTTTACCGGGTCGGTGGATTTCAGCAAGTGCGCGGTGCTGTTGACAGAAAAGGCAATCTCTCGGCCTGGGATCAGCATTTCGTGGGCATGATTCGCGACGGCCGGCCCGTTTCGGGTTCGCGGTTCGGGGCAAGTGAGTTTCCCTTGTTGAATCTCCCGACGGCTCGCGGCACGAAGACCATGCTGGACATCGATACGCCGTGTGGCCCGTGGCGCGCGCCTGGGGCGAATACCCATGCGTTTGTGGTCCAGAGCTTCATTGATGAACTTGCCCGCGAAGCTGGACGCGATCATCTTGAATTCCTGCTCGAATTGATGGGGGACCCGCGTTGGTTTGACGAAGGCAATGTTCGTTCTTTGAACACCGGGCGTGCCAGCGCTGTCATTCGTCAGGCTGCGGAGAAAGCAGGCTGGGGGCGCAAGATGCCAGCGGGTCGAGGGCTTGGACTCGCATTCCACTTCAGTCATGCCGCTCACGTGGCCGAGGTCGCAGAGGTATCGGTGACGCCGGACAAGCAACTCACCGTCCACAAGGTCACGGTATCGGTCGACGTTGGTCCCATCATTAATCCGAGCGGTGCAATCTCGCAGGTGCAAGGGGCTGTCATCGATGGCCTGAGCACGATGGTTGGACAGCAGATCACGATGGAGAACGGGCGAGTGCAGCAATCCAATTTGCACGATTATCCGATCTTGCGGATACCCGCTGCACCCAAGGTTGATGTGCACTTTATCGAGAGTGACTTTGCTCCCACGGGGATTGGCGAGCCGGCATTGCCGCCGCTGGCTCCGGCCGTCGGAAACGCGATCTTCGCAGCAACGGGTGACCGCGTTCGGATCATGCCGCTGACCGAGGCGGGCTACCGGGTTTGAGTGCTGGCTAGCTCGTGCCTGCCCCAGAACTCCGTTCTGGGGCAGGCACTGGCGAGCGGTGCAGGGATGCACCGCCATTTTCTGCAAGCCTCTTTCTGCATGCCTCTTTATCTGTAAGAGAATGCGAGGTTTGCTTGCAAACCAACTTCCAACAATTGTCAGGATGACAATTGTTGGGACAGGAACTCTAGCTCGCAAACCGACTCCCAACAATTGCCAACAATGACAATTGTTGGGACTACAACGGGTCAGTAAACCTCGTACTTGTGTTTGAAGACGAGGCCCTCGGTCCGGACGACTTCGCCGTTAACGACGCGTGGCCGGAAGCGTGCGCGCGTGAGTTTGCTCTGCAATCGGTGGCGAGCACGTGCGCCGACTGTGCTTTCCAGCGTCTCGAAGCGCCGGGCCCGACCGTTTGCGCGGACAATGTAGCCAAGCTCAACATAGTTGTCTCGATCTCGGTTCCAGTATCGCTCCTTCAATCGGTTGCCGATCCTTCGTGGGTATATGAGCGTCGGTTCGCCGAACAATTCTGCCCGCAGCATGTCGTAGCGGGGTTCGCCCGGGATCGCATCCCAGGCCTCCTTATAGGCAGCATCTGCGCGTGAATCGTTCCAGATGGTGTACAGATCAGCCAGGTCAACAATCGAGTTGGCAATGTCCCGGACGTCAGAGGCCGGGTGCTCGCTGACGATGTTCGCGATACGGCGCATTGCGTCGGTCGAGGCACCTTTGAGCCCCAGCGCATGGGTCGGAACAGGTCCGCCAAACGCGCGCTGAAACTTGGCCCGGGCAAGCCCACGCAGTGGTGCCACGAGGCGCAGGTTGTCGCCGCCATAGCTGTCTTCAATTATGCGGATCGCCCGATCGTAGTATTTGTAGGCGGTGTTGAAGTAACGAGTCCTCTTCAGTGGACTCGTTGGCGGACGACGGACCTGCTGGGCAGCGGTCTGCGGAGTTTTTGCTGCGCCTGGTTTACGGTCAACGACGAAGCCGTTTCGCGTCAAACGTAACTTGGGTGAATCGTCTTCCTCCGCGGGTTGCAGTCGCGTTGTCGGCTGGCGCATGCGCATTCCCGGAGTCGCTGTGCCCCGGTCCGTCATCAATCGCGCGGAACGCAAGAGGGCCGGGACTACGCGCGGATCATCCTCACCATAGAGGTCCTCGTGCACACGCAGATAAAATGACGCGAGCGTGTCGACAAGTGTCGTGTTTCGGGCTTGTTCCTGCAGCGTGATGAGCTGGTCGACGATGGGCAGTTGGTCTTCTGCGTAGACCCCGCCTTGCCGGTGGGTCAGATGTTGGGCGCGCTGCAGATTATTGACCGCCGACGCGCGGTCACCGAGCCGCTCGTGCGCGACGGCGATGGCGCGTAAGGGCGCGACCATGCGGAAGGCAAAATTGCCGTAGACGGCCTCAATCAAGTTGACCGAACGCTGCAGGGTCACAAGACCGTCGGATGTCTTCTCGTTGTCGATCTGCACCATGCCGAGGAATGTCGTCGGTGCGTGCATCACTGGACTGTTTTCGCCGTAAACGTCAGCGAACTGGTCGCGCATGCGAGCTGCACTCTCTATCGCCTTGTCTGGCTTATTCTTGCGCACGTGGGACAGGTATTCCTCGTACGTGTGCAGGATTTCCGGCGGAATGCTCGAGACGCTTGAGTCCAGCAGGTCGAATGGCCCGCCAACGTCATCACTGAGTGTCGCGTAAGTGTCGTTCCGGATGACGAGGGTGAGCATCAACGCCGCCTGCACCGATCTCGTCATCAGTTGAGTGAGGAGGCTCCTTTTGCGCATGTCTCTTCTCGCATTGGTTACGTCTGATGGCCGTCCGCGTCGACCGGACGATATGTTGCTATCTGCGCATTCCCAACTCGATACCTGTAGCTCGGACGCATGGCCTCGTGCACCTCCCATGGTTGATAAGGCAAGCTTCCTGATCGAGGACGCTTGCTATCAACAGACCGGGCGCCGTTAAGAACCGCACGCCTAGTTCGTCATTCTGCAGATGCCGAGACATCCTTTGCAGCGGCACGGCCCCAAGAAGGGCCCCAAAACACAACCATGCTACTGCG
>CAVOBC010000150.1:0-10401 GCA_963693635.1 Gammaproteobacteria bacterium
CGACTGGTTTGACTGCCGCAAGCTAGACGGCGCGTTCATGTATTGGGCGGCCGGCTGCGTGGATGAACTCGCTGCACTCGAGGGGGGGGCCTAGATTGGATTTCATCTGGCTCTTCGAGTGGCTGGACGCCTCCTTCATCGCGGATGCTGCCAAGGCGTACGGTGGGGTCTACGTGGTCGTGCAGACCGCGCACCTGATGGGACTTGCCATGCTCGGGGGCATGGTCATCGTTGCGGACCTGCGCCTTCTGGGCGTGCTAATGACAGGATTTCCGATTAGCACCGTTGTGCGCAATGCGCAGAGGGGCTTCAACGTCGCGATCGTCGTCCTCGTGTTGTCCGGTATCTTTCTCGCCGGCGCGGTCTCGATGAAGCTGTACTACAACGAGATGTTTCTCGCCAAGATGATTGGCCTCGGTGTCGGCATATTGTTTGTCTACCTTATCCGCGCGCCGCTCCTGGCAAGAGAAGCGGACGAGCTTTCGCCCTGGCTTTGCAGACTCATGGGCACCGCGTCTCTGGTGCTATGGTTTACTGTCGCTGCGTCCGGTCGCTGGATCGGATTTTCCTGAGGACAGGTGATGAGTAGCCCGGTTCGCAAAGCTCTGGCAGTCGCGATTTCCATCGGTATTCTGGTTGTTGCAGCCTGGTTTTGGACCGGGCAGGTGAACAACGTGCAGGAAACGCTGCAGCTCATGTATGGCTAGCGGGCTTGAAGCCCGAGACCTTGAGAAGTGCGGGAGATACTCTTTTAGCAAGCTGATTCAGTCACCTGATTCAGTCACCTGATTCAGTCACCTGATAGTGGGAGAGATGGGATGGGGGCTCGAGCATTAACGTTGAGGGCGCGTTGGTTAACGCCGGCGAGGATGACGCGGGTGTGGGTGCCCGGAGCGCGGTTGAGGGGATTGCTGGTGCTTGCCGTCCTGCTGGCGGTGTCATCGTGCGACCAGGGGGCGCCAGCATCCGCGGTGTCCTATCGCCTTGATCTCACGATGCACGAGGTCATGTCTGAGGTGCTCGACCCCGCTGCGGACGGGGTCTGGGGCAACGTTGGATTCGTCATCACTGCCGCAGGCGAGCAGAACCTTGCGCCGACCACGGATGAAGGCTGGTTAAGTGTCGCCCACAGCGGGGCCGTGGTGGCGGAGACGGCGAATCTGCTCCGTTTGCCGGGCCGTGCACGTCCCGGCGATTGGTCCGAGATCGCGGCCGGGCTTGCCGACGCGGGTATGGCCGCGCGCGCGGCAGCGCTTGCCAGGGACGAAGACGCTCTCTTTGAAGCGGGTGGCACCATCTATCGAGTATGCGTTTCGTGCCACCAGATCTATCTGGTTGGCGAAGAGTGACGCCGGGCGTTCCATCGGTCGACAGGTGGTGCCAGGCCATCCTCTGCGCGGCGTTGCTATGCATGCCGGCGATCTGCATGGCGCATGCCATTTCCGACACCAACGCGCGATTTGTCGAGGCTATCAGCGGGCCCGCCATTGTCCCGTTTCTGTATCTCGGGGCCAAACACATGGTCACCGGGTACGACCACCTGCTGTTCCTGGTTGGGGTGGTCTTTTTCCTGTATCGCCCGAGGGACGTCGTGCTTTACGTCAGCATGTTCACGCTCGGTCACAGTCTGACGTTGCTGTTGGGCGTGTTTGCGGGCCTGAATGTGAATCCCTATATCATCGACGGCATCATTGGGCTGTCCGTCGTTTACAAGGCCTTCGAGAATCTTGGCGGTTTCGCGCGACTCGGCTGGTCGATTGATACGCGCATGGCCGTCTTTGCATTTGGGCTCACGCACGGGCTTGGCCTTGCGACCAAGGTGCTCGACCTGACGGTGGCAGAAGAGGGCCTCGTGACGAATATCGTCAGCTTCAACGTGGGCGTTGAGATTGGCCAACTGCTTGTGCTCGCCTTTGTGATCATCCTTTTGAATGAGTGGCGTCGGTCCAGTAACTTTCCTCGCCACGCGGCCGCAGCGAACGTCGTTCTGATGTCGGCCGGATTCGGCCTTGCGGGCTATCAGTTTGCCGGGCTCCTCCTGTCGTGAACGGGGCTGTCGCAAATAAAAAGGTGCGCATCTCATGAAACACTTGGTGGTGCAGATAGCGGGCGCTGCGGGCGTGGCGGGTGTCGTCCTTCTGCTTGCCGTGCTGCCGGCCGAGTACGGATATGATCCCACCGGCGTTGGTGAGGTTCTGGGGCTGACCGGCCTCGCTGAGGTGCCACCACGCGTGCTGAGCCTACGCAGCGAAGTCCTTCGACGGGACGAGGTCAGCTTCGAACTCGCGCCGTTTGAATCGGTGGAGTACAAATATCGCCTTGATCAGGGTGCCGCGATGACCTTTGCATGGCGGGCGACAGGCGACGTCGCCTACGACATGCACGCAGAACCGGACGGAGCGCCCGAGGGCTTTGCCGAGAGCTTTGGTGCCGGTGCGAGCGGGGGCAGGGCAGGGTCTTATGTCGCACCGTTCACCGGTATTCATGGCTGGTACTGGGAGAATCGACAGCAGCAACGGGTTACCGTGACATTGGGCAGCGTTGGGTTCTACACGGAAACAACGACGTTCAGGGACGGGTTCCAGACGACTTCCGTGCCGCCGCGGAATACGCCGCAGCCAGCTACCATGCAGTAGTTGCCCACTGTGGTCCGACGACAGCACCTTGTCGTGGGACCGCGCCGGGGTGGTCGCCCCTCTCGTCTGTCGGTTCGTTCCTGGGTGTTGGTCATGGCATTTGCGGCCCGGCTGCCGGGGGCGTATGTTGCCGGGGTCCTTGCGTTGCCGCAAAACAACCAGATGTTGCAACCAGTGAAGAGCCAACCAAAAAACAAAACGGTGCCGCCGATGAAACGACTTTTCCCGAATCTCCTACTGAATATCGTCGCCGTTCTTGCGATTGTCACTGTCGCAGGCTGCACCAGCGCTCCACCGAAGGCCCTCTCGACCCCGGATGGTCTGGTCTTTCTGACGATTGACCTCAACGTGCAGCCCGACAAGATGGACGAGTTTCTTGCGGTCATGATCGAGGCGGCGCCTGACACGCGGGCGTGGGAGGGTTGTCGCATGTTTGACATCTACGTTGATGAGAACCGGCCGGGCCGGGTAGTTTTCTACGAGATCTGGGACACCAAGGAGCAGCAGCAGGAATACATCAGCTGGCGTGGAGAGTCGGGTTTCAATGCGAAACTCGCCCCGTTCATGGCTGCAGGTGGTGGCGGTCTCAGCTACTTCCGCAAGGTCGACGGCTAGCGGTTCCTGAACGTTTCAGGCGGTTGCCGGGCGAACTGGACGGGGGCGAGCAACGCCCGCACGACTCTCTGCAAGCACGCTGCAACCGCTCTGAAATCGCATCGCACCGAAGCTGGGCTGCCAGCAGAGAATTACTTGGCAGGCAGACCTGCCTGGCGCGGGCTTCCTTCTCAACGCCTGCGGTCTACAGCGTAGACGAACGCCAGTACGTTGCTGCCGCCGGCGGCGGCAGGCTCGGACCGCCTTCCGGCTCCGAATACGTCGCGTTCAGCCTACCAATGTCAGATTGAAGTCGCCCCACAACACCCACTGTGCATTGTTAAGTCGTTGATTTGTCGCGAGCGGGCTGACGCACACGACACTGAAACAGTGCCGGAAGGCATTTTTCAGTAACCTTTCATGGAACTCACTGCACGACAGCGCGGTAATCTGGCACCGTGAATGGCTGTTAGAGAGGCAGCCGCGCTACTGCTCGCTTGGCGCACCCCGGTAGGCATCGTCAGCATTGATCATTGCATCTGCCAACTGCTCGATCATCTGATATCGTGTCGACCGGTCTGCGCTCGAGCCACCCGAGAGGTCAGTCAACTCGTCCGGGTCGCCCCGCAGGTCAAATAGCTGGTCTTCACCTTTCGAGTTTCGTGTGTACCGGTGGGTCTTGGTGATGACCGTCCTTGTCTTTGCCGGGATGGGCGTCAACGTCGACACGATCGGTGCAATGTCGTCCTCAACCAGAACCGAATCGCGGACACTTGCACCAGGGTCCACAAGAACCGGGGACAGCGACTGGCCCTGGATGCCGTCATATGCCGCGATGCCGGCGAGATCCAGCAACGTGGGTCCGAGATCGATACTCGATGCAAGGGACGAGGTACGCGCCGCCGGCTTGCCGGGTGCATCAATGATGAGCGGCACCTGCAATGAGCCGCGATAGTGCATGAAGCCCTTCAGCATTAGTCCATGATCGCCCATCATGTCGCCGTGATCGCTGGTGAAGACAACCAGTGTCTCGTCGCGAACGCCAAGTTCTGTGAGTCGACGCATGATCTTGCCGACACCGTCATCCACCATCTCTATCGCGCCGTAGGTGGCGGCGATCGCTTCTGCGAGCAGTCCATCGTCGCGAAAGCCGCACGGAGAAACCCAGTTGCGCTGGTCCCGCGGATGGATTTTGCGAAAGTTCTGCAGATGCTCCGGCGCGACGTCTAGCGGGTCGTTCCTTGTTGATGGCAGTTCGACGTCTTCTGGCGAGTGCCGGTGAAACCAGTCGCCCGGCGGCGTTATTGGGTGATGCGGGTCGGGGAAAGAGCACCACGCAAGCCACGGCTTGTTGTCCTGCTCTGCTTGCTCGATGAAATCGATGGTGCGTTCGGTCACAAATGTCGTGGAGTGAAATCGTTCTTCATACGGCGGCTGGTAGATCTGCCACCAGTCCTCCGAGCGTTTGAGCGCAGGTGAGGAGGGGTCCATCGGGACCAACAGGTCGTCTTTGTCGGCCCCCTGTTCCAGTGCCCAGCGAAAGTGGTGACCGGTGACGCGTGCGCCATGGTCGATGGTGAGTTCGATCTTCTCGAAGCCGTAGAAGTTGTCCGGTTCAGCCGGTTTGGCCTCGGCGTAGTGCTCGAAGTGTTCTACCTCGTCTTAACCATCTGGATACGGGGACCTCGCGACGACTTCGCCGCGATAACGTGAGACGCTGTTTCTGCTCATGCCGTGCTGGAGGTGTGACTTGCCGATAAGGGCAGTCCGATAGCCGGATGCGTGAAAGCGCCGCGCGAAAGTATTGGCGTTCCAGTCGAGAGAGCGGTCATTGAAAATCACACCGTGGGCAGTTGGCATGCGTCCGGTGAGGATCGTCGACCGATTCGGCATGCAGACGGGGTTTGCGACCCACGTGTTGTGAAAGACGGTTCCGCGCGCGGCGATCGCGTCGATGTTCGGGGTTGCGACCACCGGGTTACCCATGCAACTCAAGTGATCGGCACGTTGCTGGTCCGTGATGATGAAGAGCACGTTCATTGCAGACATCCTCGAAATTTCTGTAATCACGCGTTCGCACACGAGTCGCTGACATCATGTCACAAAGCTCGCGCTGCACGGGAGACCAGCGCTTCGTGTCAACGCGAGTGCCTGTCCCGAGCGTCAAATTGGTATTGAGATGAAGGCAACGGGCGCGCCCTGGCGCACTTCATCGAGATCGACAGGTTTGCGAGCCAGATGTCATCCGCCCTGGATCCTCGGCAGCAGGAACACCTCAGCGTCTGCCGGAATCGGTTCGCTCCAGTTGTCGCGAAAGATCTCGCCATTGATTGAGACCGCGATGCCGTCGTCGACGAGGCCGTCCATGTCTGGGTAGCGTTCGAGCACCCGAGTCAGCAATTCGCGGATGGTGGTCGCTTCCACGTCGATTTCGGCCACGCCATCGGCGGCCGTTCGGAGCGCGCCGGTGAGACTCACTTTCATGGTTGCGCTCCTTTTTGCCTTACATCTTTTGGTGTTTAGGTGTTTTACGTCGCCTGGGCAGCGTCGTGGAGAGCCGGAAACAAGACGGCCGCCGGGCATCGTTTGGATGCGCGGCGGCCGTTTGCGTCAGCAGCGTTGAGCCTGTTGCCCCGGGGATTCGGTTCCCGCAGAACCCCCCGAAAACGAGCCCGTTCTTGTCCTAAAATTGTCATCCTGACAATTCTTGGGAGTCCGTTTGCAAGCAACCTCGCGTGTTTTGCAGAGACGAGGCTTGAAGAGACGAGGCCTGAAGAAGATGGCGGTGCATCCCTGCACCGCATGCGAGTGCCCGCCCTAGAAACAAGTTCTGGGGACAGGAACTAGCTGGCGTCTTCGATCGCTTTTAGAATGCGAGGAGGCGACATCGGCACGTGGGTCATGCGTACGCCTGCCGCGTTGGACACGGCATTGCCGATCGCAGCGAGCGGTGGCACGATCGAGGTCTCGCCAACGCCGCGCACACCGTAGGGGTGGTTGGGATTGGGGATCTCAAGAATCTGCGTGTCGATGAACGGCAGGTCGGAGCATACCGGGATCCGGTAGTCGAGGAACCCTGCGTTCTGCAGAGTACCGTCGTCACCGTAGATGTACTCCTCGTTCAGTGCCCAGCCGATGCCTTGTGCAGCACCACCCTGGAACTGGCCTTCCACGTAGTCGGGGTGGATCGCCTTGCCGGCATCCTGAATCACCGTGTAACGGATGACGCGTGTCGAGCCCGTCTCCGGATCCACTTCCACGTCGCAGATGTGGCTGGCGAACGAAACGCCTGCGCCATCGGCAACCACCTCGTTGTGCCCGGCAATCGGGCCGCCCGTGTTTGGCGACTTGGCGGCGATTTCTTTGAGCGACAGCGGCGTCAGGTTGCTGTGCTGATCGCCCACTGGACTCGCTTCACCGTCTTCCCACGCAACTTCTTCGACCGGGATGTCCCACATCTTCGCGGCGCGCTCTTTCAACACCTCAATGGTGTTGCGTGCTGCAAAGATGGTTGCCATGCCCGATGAGAAAGTGCCACGAGAACCTTCGGTCATGTCGTTGTGACCGAGCGATGTGGTGTCGGCAACGCTCGCCTTAATGGTCTCGTACGCTACGCCGAGTTCTTCCGCTGCGATCAACGACAATGAGGCCCGGGAGCCGCCGACGTCCACGGTGCCGACGGTCAGCGTGATGCTGCCGTCGATGCCGATATTGATGTCAGTACAGGTCTGGCCGCCGAAGTTAAACCAGAAGCCGCAGGCCATGCCGCGTCCCTGATTCTTGCCGAGAGGTGCCTTCATGTGGGCGTGGTTCTTGGCCGCGTCAAGCGTTGGCCCAATGCCAATCGGTCCATAGGTTGGGCCATAGGAAGCACGTGTGCCTTCCTTTGCGGCGTTCTTGATTCGAAAGTCAACCGCGTCCATGCCGATCTCAGCGGCAACGAGATCCATCGTGCTCTCAACCCCAAAGGCCGCCATCGGCGCAGAGGGTGCGCGATAAGCCGCGACCTTGGGCCGGTTGACGATGACGTCGTAGCCGACGGTCTTGACGTTGGCAAGGTCATAGCAGGCGAATGAAGTCATCGCGCCAAGCATGCCCCAGGTTGCCTGGAAGGCGCCGTTTTGGTAACGGAGTGCGGCGTAGGCAGCTGTGATCGTGCCGTCTTTTTTGGCACCAATCTTAACGTCGACCGACGTAGAGCAGGTCGGCCCGGTGGCGCGGAAGACCTCGTCGCGGGTCATGACGAGCTTGACCGGGCGGTTGCACTTGCGCGACATGGCAAGTGCAAGTGGCTCGGCCCAAACGTGGGTTTTGCCGCCAAAACCCCCGCCGATTTCAGATGCGGTCACCTTGAGCTTGGCAATGTCGAGTCCGAGCAGTGCTGCGCAGATGTTGCGGAACACAAAGTGTCCCTGGGTGGTCACCCACATTTCACCGGATCCATCGGGACCGAGACTTGCCAGGCAGGCATGGGGCTCGATGTAACCCTGGTGGGTCTGTTCTGTCTTGTAGCTCTTCTCAACGATCACGTCCGCCTCGGCGAAGCCGGCGTCAATGTCGCCGTGGCCGAACTCGGAAACGCGGGAGACGTTGGTCGGCTCCTTTGTTTCGCGGTCGAGAACCGTGGGCTGCACGATCGGTGCGCCTGGCTGCATTGCGGCGTCCACATCGGTGACGTGCGGCAGCAATTCGTAGTCGACCTTGATCAGTTTGAGTGCCTTGCGGGCAGTCTGGTTGTCGATGGCAGCGACTGCGGCGACCGCGTGGCCGTCGTACAGTGCGCGACCGCGTGCCATGCAGTTCTCAAGGATGTCCATCATCCCCTTGTTGGTTTCGTTCTCTGGCAGGTCGTCTGCCGTTAGAACTGCCTTGACCCCGGGGAGCGCTTCTGCGGCGCTGGTATCAATGCTCTTGATCGTTGCATGCGCATGGGGCGAACGCAGGACGAGGCCAACGAGTTGTCCGGGTGCGAAGGCGTCTGCGCCGTAGCGAGCGCGACCTGTCACCTTGTCGACGCCGTCCGGTCGGTTGACCCGCGTGCCGACAACTTTGAATGCCTGATCTGTAAAGCTTGTGTCGTGTTGCATATCAGATTCCTGTTTGTGGGTCGGTGGCGTTAGCCGCGCATCTCAGCGGCGGCTGCTTGTACCGCACGAACGATCTTGTCATAGCCGGTGCAGCGGCAAAGGTTGCCAGCGAGCGCGTACCGAATCTCCTGCTCGTCGGGGTCCGGGTTACGCGTCAGCAGGGCGTTCGCTGCCACCAGAAAGCCCGGTGTGCAGACACCGCACTGCAAGGCGGCGTGTTCGATGAACTGCTCCTGCAGCGGATGCAGGTTGCTGCCATCGGATAGGCCTTCGACGGTGCCGACCTCGCGTCCATTGGCTTCGACACCAAGGACGAGGCACGAGCAGATCAACCGGCCGTCGAGCGTGATGCTGCAGGCACCGCAGTCGCCAGTGCCGCAACCTTCTTTGACGCCGGTCAGGCCGGCGCGATTGCGCAGGGAATCCAGCAGCGTTTCGTCCTCAGGACAGGCGAACTCGACCGGGTCGCCGTTAACAGTCGTTGAAACAAGTACGGCCATCAGGCACCTCCAGCGCGTTCAAATGCGATCAGCGCAGCACGCTTGGCGAGTACTCCGGCGACCTTGGTTCGATATTCAATCGTGCCCCGCTTATCATCGATGGGATTGCAAGCAGCAGAGCAAGCGGCGGCGAGGGCCGCCAGCGCCGCATCGTCGAGTTTGCTGCCGACGATTGCTGCTGCGCCATCAGGGACCAGCACCGCAGTCGGCGCGACGGCTCCTAGGCAGACGCGGGCAGATGTGATCGTGCCGCCGTCAACCGTCAGGTTGATGCCGGCGCTGACAACTGCGATGTCCATCTCCGTGCGGGGGATGAAGCGAAGGTAAGCGTCGCCGCCACCCGCGCCACGTGCGGGCAAGGTGATTGCCTCGATGACCTCGCCTTTGGCCAGTGAAAGCTGGCCGGGACCTGTAACGATGTCCTGGACCGGGGCCGTACGTGAGCCGGCTGGCCCCACGATTTGCACCTCGGCGCTGGCTGCGATCATCGCCGGGACGCTATCTGCGGCCGGCGAGCCGTTGCAAAGATTGCCTGCCATCGTTGCCCGGCCCTGGATCTGATCTGAACCGATCAGATTGGTTGCCTCAACCACCCCTGGCCAGAGCGACTTGAGTGCGTCGCTCTCGTTCATCTCAGCGCCAGAAACCGCAGCGCCGATACGGCAACCCGAGTCGCTTGTTTCGATCCCCTGCATCGAGGGAATCCGCTTGATGTCGACAACCAGGTCCGGTTCGGTCATGCCAGCTTTCATACGGACCAGTAGGTCGGTGCCGCCAGCCAGGACGTGGGCGCTGCCCGATTCCCCGGCAAGGAGGGCTGCAGCCTCCTGCGTTGTTGTTGGTGATTCAAATCTCATTGTTTTGTCTGCCCTTTCAAGATT
The DNA here is from genome assembly GCA_963693635.1 of Gammaproteobacteria bacterium. GTDB lineage: Bacteria > Pseudomonadota > Gammaproteobacteria > Pseudomonadales > Azotimanducaceae > CAVOBC01. The sequence continues at coordinate 9,699 of CAVOBC010000150.1, forward strand.
GCGAACAGATAATACATAAGGTGCAGGGGTTTGTGCTGAACTTTTTCACAAGGCACTACTGACGGCGCTGCCGTGGGTCGTCGGGCTGGTCCTCATCTGGCAATTGCCTGCGGTCAATTGGGCGCCGGTTTCAGTCCAAACCGCGCGCGCCGGGCTTGTGCTTAAAGGACACCAAAACGCGAGACAAGGGGGGTGAGGTCTACCTATCGGTCCGGTCAGCGAAGGCGGCAGTTGGCTGTTCAGGCGGCAGGTTCAGTCAGGAAGGGCTGACCCTGTGGCCACGTGTCCTGCGGTTCGAAACCGATGACCTCTGTCGTTTGGCTGAGATCGATTCGTCGCTTGCCTTTCGGCTGACTGGTCGCGAAGAAGATCTCGAACTGGCCGTCAGACATCTCCGCTTCAATACAGGCCCGGAAGAATCTGCCAGCATCCGTGTGACTGAGGTAAACATCGGTGCCGATGGGGCTCGCCCGCAACTCCTGGGCGTGCGGTAGTGAACGCGGCAACCAGCCGAGCCGGGCAGCTATAACCTGCATGCCGTGAACTCGGGCATACATGTCGCCGAGGTCCTCGGCCCACAGCTTGGTCAGTGCGTAATGATTAACAACACGCGGCCCGTCTTCAAGTCGTATTGTCTTGGCAAACGAGTGGCCCGAGACGACCTGCACCGAGCTCGTCAGCACCAGTCGCGGGACGTTTTGGA
>CAVOBC010000151.1:0-10358 GCA_963693635.1 Gammaproteobacteria bacterium
CTCGAACGAAGATCTTTAAAGAAAGCTATCGGGTTCAGTGCGAAGCCACTCGCCAATCTTCTCACCGATCATGATGCAGGTGAGGTTCGTGTTGGCCCTTGGCACGGACGGCATGATCGATGCGTCGGCGACAACGAGGCCGTCAATGCCATAGCAGCGACCCCGTGAATCGACGACGGCACCGTCGCTCGAATCGCCCATGCGCACGGTTCCACACGGATGAAAGCCGCTGCCGGCATGGGTGCGGCAGCGCGCCATGATGTCATCGTCTGACATCGCTCGCGCCGGGTCCGGATAGGTCACCTGATCGATCATTTCAGCGAGCGCACCGGTTTTGGTAAATGCCAGGGTGTCTCTGAAGCACTGGGTGAGCCGTGTGGCGTCGCGCGTATCTTCGCAGAAGTGATTGTCGACGACGGGCGGGTCGTGCGGGTCTGCCGAGCGCAGCCGCAGTTCGCCCCGGCCGTACTGATATTCCAGTACGCACGCTATGACGAAGCCCGGTCCGTGCCGGTTATTCGCGAAGCTGATTTGTTCGATCTGCAGGTCGTTGCGCTTGTTGGACCCCTCCGCGGTGTAGCGCAGAATCGTCTGAATGAGCGGTGAGTCGGTGTCGATAATGCTGCCGTCCCTGACAGTGGCAGCGACGGCAAGTGCCGGGTGATCCGAGAGGTTGGCACCGACGCCAGGTGCGTCCAGCACAACATCAATGCCGTGTGCCGCCAGTTGCTGCCGCGGCCCGATGCCGGAGCGCATGAGGATCGTTGGCGACATGAGGGCGCCCGCACTGAGGACGACCGTGTTTGCGGTCAGCGTGTGCACCTCGCCGCCACTTTCGAGTTCCAGGCCATAGCAGCGCTGGTTGCGGATGAGCAAGCGGCGCACGTGGCTGTCAGCGCGGATCGACAGATTGGGGCGAACGCGGGCGGGCGCGAGGTAGCCGACTGCGGTTGAGACCCTCAATCGTCCGAGCTTGTTCATCGGGTGCGGGCCCGCGCCCCAGCCATCCGGGTCATTGGCATCGGCGCATTGGGCGTATCCGAGATCGGTCGAAGTCGCCAGGAACGCCTGGTGTTGGGGCAGCAGTTCGGCGGTTGGATAACGGCGTATCGAGATCGGCCCGGCGTCCCCATGGTAGTCGGCGTTACCGAAGTCGAGGTCCCGCTCCAGCCGCTTGAAGGCGGGTAGCACGTCGTCCCACTGCCAGCCGTCGCAGCCGCTGTCCGCCCATTCATCGTAGTCTTCGGGCACGCCGCGGAGCGCAATCGTCGTGTTAACCGCGCTTGAACCACCGGTGACGCGTCCCCGCGGGAACGGCACCACGCGACCTCGCGTCGGTTCGTAGTCGAGATGCCAGTCGTGATCGACGTAGGAGTTGTTGTGGCTGTTGACGAGATCGGCTGGTGTCTCGTTGAGCAAAGGGTAGTCGGGGCCCGCTTCAATGAGGCACACCGTACGATTGGGGTCTTCCGAGACCCGTGCCGCGATGACGGCCCCGGCGCTGCCGGCACCGACGACGATGGTATCAAAGTGGGGAGGGCTTGGAGCGCTGGATGTCTGTGTCGGTCCGGGAGTTTTGTCTTTTTGCTGACTCATGGCCGCCCTATGCCCGTGTGGTGCGGTCGATCATCACACATCCTGCGGCGGCGCGTTAAGATGTGGCTCTTGCCCGGCGACGCCGTCACGCATTCTGGAAAGCCCCTATGGCCGACACCATTGATCTTGCCTACGGTCGACACGGCCTCGCCCTGACTTTGCCCGACGGTGTGGTGCCGACCATCGTGCAAAAGCGCCCGCTGCCAGTGCCGTCTGATGCGCACGCGGTGATCGAGGCCGCGCTGGCCGCGCCGCTCGCAAGCCCCACAATAGGCGAGGCTGCACGGTCCGCGCGCAGCACGTGCATCGTCATTTGTGACATCACGCGTCCGGTGCCGAATCATCTGTTTCTGCGCCCGATGATCGAACGGATCTGTGCCGCCGGCGTGCCGCTCGAAGGTATCACGGTGCTGATCGCGACTGGACTGCATCGGCCCAACCTTGGCGATGAGTTGGCAGAGTTGATCGGTGACCCCTGGGTCTTGCAACACGTTCGCGTTGCCAATCACGATGCCCGTGACGAGGCGAGCCACCGCATGCTGGGTGTCACGCCGACGCGCGGCACACCGGTCGGCATTGATCGCCGGTTCGTGGACGCGGACCTGAAGATTGTGACGGGACTCGTTGAGCCCCACTTCATGGCCGGGTATTCCGGCGGCCGCAAGGTCATCGCGCCCGGCATCGCGCATGAGTCCACGATCCGCACGTTTCATTCGGCGCGCTTCATGGAACACGCGTCGGCAACCTCTTGCGTGCTCGACAACAATCCGCTCCATGAAGAGCAACTGGCTGTTGTCGCGATGCTGGACGCGCCCATTTTCGCGCTCAACACCGTGATCGATGAGGAACGTCGGCTCGTCTATGCGTCCTACGGCGACGTGCTGGTGAGTCACATGGATGCGGTCGCGTACATGCGCGAGGCGGCCGAGGTCCATCTGCCCCGGCGCTTCCGAACGGTCGTCACGACATCAGCGGGCCATCCTCTTGACAAGACTTATTACCAGACGGTTAAGGGAATGGTGACGCCGCTCGACATTCTGGAACCGGGTGGCACGTTGATCATCGCGTCCCACTGCGCGGAGGGCATCGGCTCGCCTGAGTTTCGCGCCTCGCAGGCGCGGCTGCTGGCATCGACGCCGGAGGCGTTCCTCGAGAGTTTGCTCGCCAAGGATCAGGCCGACATCGATGAGTGGCAAAGCGAGATGCAGCTCAAATCCCAGCGGGTTGGCGACGTTGCGCTCTACTCTGAGGGCCTGTCTGACGATGACCACGCGCTCACCGGCGTGCGGCGGGTGACAAACCTTGGGGCGTCCGTGGCCGAGAGTGTGCACCGGCAGGGCGACGTTGACGTCGCGGTCGTACCGGAAGGGCCTTACGTCGTGCCGTTTTACTCGCCCGCGTAACCGCTTGCCGTCAGCGCTGGTTGTGACAGCTTTTGATTAAGGCTTCTGAGCAACGCTTTTCATTGCGCTCTCTATTAACGCTCTCTATTAACGCATGGCGGTCGGCATGCCGCCGTCAATGACGATGGTCTGGCCTGTCACGGATTCGGATGCGCAGAAAGCGATAACCTGACGCGCGATATCGTCCAACTGCCCGACCTTGCCGAGGACTGCGGTGCGCCGCGCGCCTTGGGCTGAAGCCTCCGGCAGCCGGTTCGCCATCCGCGTGCCCTCCACGAGGCCCGGCGCAATGCAGTTGACGGCGACATCGGGGGCCATCGCGACCGCAAGGCAGCGGGTCAGGTGATTGAGACCGGCCTTGCTGGCCGAGTACGCAATGCTGGAACTACCAGGGGCGATGCCGCCGGCAGAGGAGATGTTCACGATGTGGCCATTGCCGTTCTTGCCGAGCGCGGTTGCGGCCGCACGCGCCAGCAGAAACGGCCCACGCAGATTGGTCTCGAGAATTCTGTCCCAGGTGTCGACGTCGAGGCCGTCGAGGTCAGGAAAGGGAATGCCCTTATTCCAGCCGGCATTGTTGATGAGAATATCGAGGCCACCAAGTCCGGCGATCACCTCGCCGACGCAGGTCTCAACGCTCGCCGGGTCACGCTGATCGAGATGCACGGCGACTGCCTTGACCCCAAGGTCGAGTGCTTCACTGACAATCGTGTCGGCGCCTTCCTTAAAGCCGACGTAGCTGACGGCGATGTCAGCACCGGCCCCGGCGAGGGCACGGGCAATAGCGCCGCCGATGCTGCCTGAGCCGCCGGTGACGAGCGCGGTGCGATGACTGAGTGGTTTGTCCATTGATTCTTCTCCCTTTCGTATTGCGGCCGCTTCTTTTTTGGCCGGAAGCTGGCCTGAAATCGTCCGGAGTTGGACGGAGTTTTGCGGCCGAACGCTCGCGTCAGTTGCCGGTGGGGACCAGGACCTCGCCGCGCATCAGCGTGCGAGCGGTACGGATGACCGTTGCCGAGATTGCCTCACCGGTTTTGTCGTCGAACCGGGCGCTGACCTCGGTGACGCCTGCCGAGTGCCCGATGCGTGTCACATTGTAATCATCGCGGCGGCGCGGGTTGGCAATGTCGGCGACGATGGTGCCCGGGATGCAGGCGGCAACGCCAAGCGCGACCGTGCCGGTCCCGGTGATGCTGTTGTGGGGCAGGCCCATCGAGAACATCCGTGCCTGAATGTTGATCGACAGTGCCGGGATACGTGCGCCCGCGGACGTCGTGTAGGGTCCGGGTGGTGCGAGCAGGCACACCTTCGGCGTCGCGGGTTGATCTCCGATCTGTTCCGGCGTTCCCATACCCATCGCGGCGCCGCCGGCACAACGCAACTGTTCGATCGTGTGGCCGATGCGGGTTAGCTCGTGCGGCAGTTCATCACCACGTAAGCCGAAATCGCTGGCGAGTGCGAAGACGGTCGGGTTGCCGGCCTGGAGCAGCGTGGTTGTGATGGCACCCGATGCGGTGATCGAGACGGCGTCCGCGCGATTGCCGGTTGGGAACGTGGGGACATCCTTCGGGTGCAGGAAGTCGACGGCGATCGGGGATCCGCTACCGGCGACGCCCGCGACTGCGGTCTCGCCTTCGACTATGACGCTGCCATCAGTATGGGTTGGTACCGACACGACCAGATGTTGCTGCAGGTTGGTTTGCCACACGCGAATCCGCGTGAGGGGTGGCGTCGCGGGGACCAGCCGCTGCTCGATCGCAAACACGCCAACCGCGGACAACAGGTTGCCGCAGTTGCCGGTGTAGTCGATGACCGGTCGCATGATATCAACGTGACCAAAGGTGAAATCGACATCGGCGTCGGTGCGCGATGAGCCACCAACGATACAGATCTTGCTCGTGCTCGAGGTGGCGCCGCCCATGCCGTTGATCTGGCGTTCGTAGGGGTCCGGACTGCCGATGACGGCGAGGAACAAACGGTCGCGCTCGGGCTGTGCCGGAGGCAGGTCCTGAGGCAGAAAGAAGACGCCCTTGCTGGTTCCTCCTCGCATGAGCGTCGCCGCTACGGCGGTCTGACTCATGACCCGAAGCGATACCGAAGTTTGATGATGAAGAGGTCGACCACACGCTCGTCAAGGGCGTCGCGAAACAGGTCCTCGAAGTCCTCACGGCTTCGATTGTCGAGGTTGCTGCCACGGGTGTAGACGACGAAGAGATCGGACAGAGGGCCGATCTCCCAGCGGTAGCGGAACTGGGTGGTAAGGCGCGAGAGGGTGAAGTCGTCCGCGCCGCTGGCCGGGTCTTTCATCCGGGGTATCAGTTTGCCGTCACCAATCGGGACTTGCCAGAAGGTTTGTTCGGCGGCTTCGATACCCGCCCATTGCATGGTCAGCCGGAGTTGCTGCTTTGCGCTCAGGAAGAAGTCGACGGCGAGGCGCGGGCCGAGGTCAATGCCGTCGAACGTTGTGAAGTTGCGATCGCCCATGTGGATCAGCCAGTCATCGCGTTTCTTGTAGCGCAGGTCGAGGTCGATGGACAGGCGATGGTTGGGCTTGAACGTGAAGCCGACATCGGTGAACCAGGTGTTGCCGCCCAGGGTCTCTTTCTGATAGCCACTCTGTATGCTCAGGCTGAACGGCCGCGCCGAATCGGTGCCGTAAGAAACGAAGGAAAAGAGTGAATCGTCGATCTTGAACTTGCCGTTGCCACGACTGTTGCGGTCGTCCCAGGAAGGTGTGAACCAGTCGATTTCGGCGGTAAGTTGGGAATTGTCGTTGAAGACGAGCGAGCCCCAGATGAACGTGCCACCCCGGGTCAAAAAGCCGTCGGTGTTGGCTTCGCCGGCCACGAAAACGCCACCGAAGGCGCTGCGTGCGAAGGAAGGCAGCCCCCGGCTGGTATTGCGCATAAAACTGTAGCGAAGGCTCACCGAGTCGTTTCGCCGCAGGAAGCCCATGTCAGAGATGTCGAGCGAGTCGTCGAAGTAGTCGAGGCGCAAGCTGTGGCGGTGCCCGGTCTTTGGCGTGTAGTTGATGTCCGTGAACGCGCCGAAACCCTCGGTGCGTTCGACATCGGAATAGACGTATTGGGTGTCCCAACTGAGCTTGCCGCTGGCAGACAGATAGTGGGTGTCGATGCCGTGGACGACCGCCTTGTAGTCCGGGCGGTCGACCAGCGTTGTCATGTAGCCAACCGATTTGCGACCGGCCCCACGGGCGTCGTAGACAACGCGGGCGACGCCGAAGTTGCGACCGTCCGCAGTGACTTCTCGTCTGAGTCCGGTGACATCATCGAGCCCGTCAAACTCGGCGTCCTGTTCGAAGGCACCCATCACGCCGTAGCGCACACCGCCCGATTGGCCAACCACCTTGGCCGCCGCGAAGAGATCGGTCGGCTTGCTGAGTTCGACACCCCTGACGCTGACGCCGTCGGGGATCACCGCGTGGATGGCGGCACCACCGATGCGGCGGGTGTTGAGGAGGGTCGTGGGTTCGAGGTTGTAGAGTTGGGGTGGCTGCCGGCCGCCGGTGCCGTTTGACGAGAAGCTCTGCAGCACCGACCTTGGGGAGGTTATAAAGACTTCTGTCCCCTCAAGGAAGAACAGCCGCTTTTCCGGGAAGTAGGTCTCGAAAGCGGACAGATTGACAACAACATCGTCCGACTCGACCGCACCGAAGTCGGGGTTGATGGTCGCTGTCACTTGCAGGTTGGACGATGGCCGCGCGAAGATATCGAGTCCGATGCGTGACTCGTTAGTCACGTTCACGTCGTCATAGGTGTTGGAGATGAACGGATACGCGGCCCACTGGCGCACTGGTTTGACGCCGTCAAACTGGATCGGCTGCAGTGCCGACATGAATTTGGCGGCCGCAAACGGCAGTGCCGGCCAGCCGTAACTCTCGTCAGCGTGCGCGACCTTGCGATTCACCCAAATGCCCATGGAACGGGTCTCTTCCCTCTGCGGCATCGACATCATGGACCAGGGCAGAAACATCTCGGCGCTCCAACCGTCGTCATGCTTGGCGGTGGCGCCGACCCAGGGTCCGTCCCATTGGCTGCTCAGATTACGCTCAGGCAATACCCGGCCGTCTTCCACCGAGCCGCCGAGTCCGATGGTGAACCAGTAGCCATAGAGTCCATCCCCGGATGAGTCGAGCGCAATGCCGAAGCTATCTCGATTGAGCGTCTCGTCACGGGACGAGAGGCGTTCGACGAATGATGCAGGTGGCTGGGTCATGACGCCCGAGACATAGAGCCCCTCGTCCGTGAAGAAGAGTCGCACGTGCGTCGCAAACTCAGGCGCTTCCAGCGTGTCCGGTTCGGTGACCCGCATATTCTGATACGCCGGCGTCGCGGTCCAGACGGCCTCGTCCAGCTTGCCGTCAATGTGCACTTCAGCACTCGCGTGGTAGGGGATGTCGAGGATGGCAGGGGGTGCAGTGATCGACGGCTGGGCCGACACGGCCGCACCGTTCGCGTCCGGGGTCCCGCTCGGCTTGCTGGCAGGGCTGTTTGCGGCAGATGCCGTCCTTCCCAGCCGGATCGGGTGGTATCCGGCCTTGCTGGGCGTGGGTGAGGTTTGTGACCGAACCGCTGGCCGCGCGGTAGCAATTGCAGGAGGGGCTGTGCGCGTCGTTGCTTGTGGTGGCGAGACCGTCAACCGCGCCGGCGAGCGCGCCGGGGGTCGTTCTCGATCGCGCACTTGAAAGCTGCCGGACGCAAAGCCAGCCTCTCGTTCGCCGGCCACGGTTGCGACGCCAAAGCGGTTGGCCAACGCGGCATCCGTCTGCGACATCGCACCGGTTGTGTCGCCTCGCGACTGGAACCAGGCATCGATACCATCGCGCCGGGCGAGACTGACGAGCTTGCGCGCGTCGGCTTCTGAGGTGCGTTCACTGACCACCCGGTGGAATAGTCGCCCGCTCACCATGGCGCTCTCAACGCGAGTGATGACGCCGCTGCGGGTTGCGATGTCACGGCTTTCGTCAAGGGCCAGATTAGCGTCGCGAAAGCTGCCAAAGACGGCGACGCCGTCCTGTGCGGCGGCCGCGCCCGACACGAGGCAAGAAAAAAGGAAGGCGCAGAGGCTGAATATTGCTTGTCCCGAAATTGCCACCCGGACAATTCCCGGGAGTCGGTTAGCGAGTAAACGTCGCGTTTTTCTGCCGAAAATAGCGGTGCATTTGCGCACCGCACTGGCTATCGGCACCGCAGGCACGTGGCGAGGATTCCCGCGCACCGGATAAGGGGAAAGCCCCGTGAGCAGGGCCCGGCTCACAGACGTACAACGCGTTCGGGTCATGGATTCGCTCGCGGGAGGTTCAGATGGGATGGCGGGGCGCATCCTACTCGTTTGGTGACCGAATTTCCTGTACACAACCGCGCAGCCTTTCGGCGTTGTCAGCAATCGCAGAGGTGCCATCCACGCAATCCAGAAAAAAAAACAGTTACGATGCAATCTGACGATCAAGCGTAGAGAGTGGGGTGCCTATGGGCGGCTTGCTGGTTCTTGTCCTACGTTTGTCCCTTGGAAAGCCGCTTGTTCGCGCCACGCATTTCAAGGAGACAGGGACGGGGAGCGCATGGACGTGTATCCCAAACCCTGCCGTTTCGTCCAGAAGGATGACAAAACCGGCGACCTCGCCGTCGACCTCAACGACCGGCAACTCGATGCTCTGCTCGTGCAGGGTTTTGAGTTCGCCGCGATCGATTTCATGCACATGAGGGATCGCGGCACTGTTCAGTCGCAGGATGGCGTCATAGTCATCCGGGGTGGCCGGCCTGATTGTCTTCATCTATCTAACAGGCGTCTATCCAACCGGCACCAATTCAACCGACATCAGGTGCGGAGTTGGGTGGTGGATCCCGATGGCAGACCGCCGGTGCGACTACTTTAGGTCAGCCGTCGAGTTAACGATGCTGCCATTTTCGGGAAACGTGTCGAACTTGCCCCGGCTGAAAACGAACAGGCGTTGGTCGTCGAGTTTAGTCCGCAGTTCCGACAGGAACTCGATGACGTCGCCGGTTTCAAGAGGCACAACCGCGCGCGCAACACGCTGGTTCGAGTCGAAGGTTGTCACATCTGATTCGAGATCGGCCCAGAATCGCGAGTGGCGCTGCCCGAGATTTTCGTCGGACTTGGTCAGGCGGCTAATGAGACCTGATTTGTGCTGGTCAAACGCCTCGGCAGGGATGTAAGGGATCATACTGAGTTGCTGCTCGATGAACTCGATGGTGACCTTCTCGAGGTGGTCGGCGGGAGCGCCGGTTGATTGCACGACAAAGAAGATGCCGCCCCGGTTCTTGATCTCGCTCGAGAGGGCCGCGACAACATACCCGAGCTGTTGCTCCGTGCGCACGGAGGTAAAGTAAGCGGCGTTGATCAACTGCGCTGACAATGCAGAGAGGGCGCGATTTTTGTAACTGTCGTCGTTGTCCTGCACATACAGGACCATCGCTGAGTCCGCGTGGTCGACCTTCACCTCGTGCCGGTAGGCGTGGTTGATATCGACCACGCTGCCGTCGGTCAGATTAATGTTACCGGTCGTGAAATAGTTGCTGATGACGGCGTTCAGTTGGTCGAGCGACGGTTCGCCGACATTGCCGTGATATAGCGACCGAACCTCGATCCTGGCGAATTTCTTCTGGTACCACCGGGCAATGGAAGCACTCGTGACATCCTGCAAGGCTTCGGCCTGGGCGGCAGGCAACCACCCTGACGTGACGACGAGATTCTGGCTCGCGGTCATTGCTTGTCGGTAAGGCGCTTCGATCTTGAAGTTCTGCAGGTCCTTTATAAAGTCGGCTTTCAGGGTGGCGAAGCGAGATTCGTCCACCTTGTGATTGGCGATCTCGTTCAGAACCCGATCCAGAAGCACCATCTGCTTGTCGTTATACCCGCTGATGGCGACGCGCAGGCCCTTCGGCGGTGTAACGATCGAGTACCCGACCCCTGCCATCAGCGCGGGGTACGCAAGTGAGTTCAATGCATCCGAGACGAGTCGCGTATACAGCGCTGCGTTCACCCGATCCTCGAGACTAACGAGCCCGCCATCGGGGCGCAGGCTAACTTGCAACAAGGCGCGCGGCACTGAGAATTCGGTGTCCTGGTCGAGCCAGATTTCGGTGTCGTCCCGGTCGAAGGCGAGCGTGGGCAGCGCGGCGTTGGTCGGCAGGATGTCCAGGTTCTCGGGCAGAAACGGGTTCGCTTCCGGCAAATGCAGTGCGCCGCTGTCGGCACGGGCGCGGGCGATAGCACCCCGGGTGACCCGGTATGGCACCTTGAACCACTCCTCGACCTGGTCGGTGTCCACATCCGGACCCGAGTACTCAACGACGACGTTCTCGGGCCTGATGTGGG
>CAVOBC010000152.1:0-10343 GCA_963693635.1 Gammaproteobacteria bacterium
CCCCGGAACGGGACCTCCCGATGAATGACCACCTCGACGACCAGGACGTAGAAGGCCGTGACGGCTGCGGCTTCGGAGACCGCAAAGAACCCCGTGTAGATGCCCCCAAGGACAAGGACAGGCATCGGTAGTTCCCACTTGGCGGCGCTGAGTGCAGAGACCGCTTCGGTACGCGTGAAGTGGACGCGTTTAATCGGGACGTCGCGATTGCTCCAGAGCGCGTACATCGTGAGCAGCACGATCATAAGAAGCGCGGGCAGGACACCCGCAATGAAAAGTTCCTGAATGGAGAACGTGACCGGCAGGTTCATCTGCTGCACGATCACAGCGTAGAGGATGAGCGGTAATGAGGGTACGAGCAGCAGCCCCAGGCTGCCCGAGGTCGTCACCAGTCCCAAGCTGAACTGTTCCCGATAGCCGGCTTCTACCAGCGCCGGGAAAAGAAGCGCGCCGACCGCCACAATCGTGACCCCCGATGCGCCCGTGAATGCGGTGAAAAATGCACACGTCACGAATGCGACGACCGCAAGACCGCCAGGCATCCAGCCCATGAAGACCTGCGTCAGGCGAACGAGGCGAGACGACACCCGACTCTCCGCCAGGATGTAGCCAGCGAAGGTAAACAATGGCAACGCAAGCAGCAGCGGCGTGTCCACCAGGCGGTAAACCTCGATCGGGATGACGGTCAGCGGAATCTCGGCCGACATGAAACCAGTCATCGCCGCGGCGAGTATCACCACGAAAAGTGGCGCACCAAGGAGCGCGAACAGCACGATTAGCAGGGCGGCAACGATGTACACGGGTCAGCTCCGCTCCCCGTCACTGCCGAGGGCTGGCGCATCCCCGTCGACCGCCGGTACATCGCTCGCCGTTGCAGCCGCGGGCGGCGTGAAGATGGCCCCGATCGCCAATCGAAGGGCGATGATCAGGAAACCGAAAGGCAGAATGGACTGGCAGACCCAATTGTGGACAGAAACCCCATCGGTCAGGCTGCCGAACGTGAAGGCGACGGTCTCGTCCTCGAATTCGTAGCCGACGAACTCGAGGCAATACCACGCCGCCGCCCCACAAATAGCCGCTGCTATCAGCCTAACCCCGGACGTGATGATCCTTTTCGCCTTGTCAGGGACGACGCGCAGGAGCGCATCGATGCTAATGTGGTTGTCAAGACGCGTCGCGGTCATCGCGCCGAGCATGGCGACCCAGAGTACGAGAATGCGCAGGAAGCTCTCCGCCCAGAAGAGTCCGGTGTCAAAGACGTTGCGCAACAGGATTTGTAGCAACGCGATCAGAAGCATCGTGATGAGCGCACTGACGAGCGCACCGTCTTCAACGAAATGCAGGACGCGAACAACTCGTCGATAGAGGGTGACGATCAGGGCCTCGCTCGGTAGCGTACTCAAGAGCGGTTAGTCCGCTCCGCTTGCCTGATGACTCCGCGTTGTCGAGAGCAGCTCCCTCAACATCGCGACGCCCTCTGCGGTTAACGCACCGCCTGCCACCAGGCTGTCGATCGACTTATCGGCTAGGCCTCGCCAAACCGCGAGCTGCTCGACCGATGGCGCCACCGACTCGATGCCCTGGTTGAGGAGCGCGTCGTACGCAGTCACGTTGTCGGCACGATTAGCATCATCGACGCGTTTGAAGACATCGTTAATCAGCCCGGTGGCTGTCGTCCGGTCCGCGTCACTGACCCGGTCGAAGGCTTTCTTGTCGAGCGCCAACATCGAATAGATGTAAAGGAGCGGCATATCTGTGACGTACTTGACCTGTGTGTGCCACTGGAGCGCGAGGGCAACGAGCGGCGGCACCGCGACCGTGTCGACCAACCCGGTCTGCAAACCGGTCAGGACGTCGGTCATCGGCAGTGGAATCGGCGAGATACCAAAGGAGTCGAGCAGCTTCGCCGAGATAGGATCGCCGTCGGGTACCCAGACCTTGAGTTTGGCGAGGTCCTCGACGCCCCTGACCGGTTGTTTGGACATGATGTACGCGAAACCTGTCTCGGTCAGCCAGAAACTCTTGATGCCCGCGTCGGCAAGGCCGCCAATAACGCGCTCGTCCATGCGGGTGCGAACGAAGTCAACCTCCTCGAAGTTCCGAAACTGCAGCGGCAGGCCATAGACCTGCACGTCCGGGTAAAAGCGGGTCAGCACACCGGCCGCAACCGCCCCACCGTGAAGCTGCCCGATGCGCATTTTTCGGAGCACGGTGTAGTCGTCGCCCTGGACGCCGCCGGGATAGATTTTGAATTTAACCCGCCCGTCCGTCTCGACGTCCACCGCATGCACGCCTTCCCGGAAGGACCGAATCCAACCAAGTCCGTCGGGTGAAATCGTCGCGACTTTGAATGTACGCGCCTGCACGGCAACAGGCGTGGCCACGAGGCAGATGCCCAGCATCAGCAGAATAAATCTAGAAATAGTCATTGGACTCCGCCAGTAGGTTCTTGGCTCGCCGCTGTGCCACAACATTGGCGAGGGTCATCCGCGGTTGTTCTGGCGCAGCAGCCAGCACCTCAGTCAACAATCGGTCATGCAGCGCCTTGTCAAAGACCAGCCGGGCATATTGCTCAGCGTACAGGACTTTGGTCATCAGGAAACGCCCGCCCGCGAGTTCGATCGATCGGTCAAAGTGTCGGCGGCCTTCTTCCGGCCGCCCGCCACTCAGTGCTGGCAGCAACGTGTCGAGCACGGCGAGGTAAAGATGGGCACCGCCGTCGTCATGCGTCTCATCGATCGAAAGCACTCGCTCGATGAGAAAGCGAACTTTACTGAGATCCGCAATTGCGTTCCAGTCTCCTGCATTCGCCTGCACCCAACCCGCCCACGAGACGCCAACCCGGTAGATTACGTCGACGTCCCGAGCGGACACCTCAGCAAACCGCTCTTTGAAGGCAGCGAAGCCAAGGGAGCGAACCTCGCACCAGTCTGGCCGGCGTACGCAGGCCGCTCGCAGCGCGTAGCGCAGAGACTTTTGCGAGAGTGCCCCGGCCCGATCAGTGTCGACAAAGCTCGCGAATGCACCATTTAGCTCGGAAGCGGCCGTCAGCATCGCCGGATTCTCTGGCGCGTCCCGAAGGAAACTGTCGATGAGCAGCAAGTACGCCGGAATGGCTTCACGGACCGTATCAGGATCGTCACTTTCGAGGATGGCGAGGGCAAGGTTCTCGGCTAGGTCGCCGGTCACGGACGACAGCAAACTCGCACAACCGGCGGTGGCCATCACGATACAAAGCGTCGCGACCCGGATAAAAGGAGTCGCGACCCGGATAAGCGTAGCCACTCTAACAAGAGGCGCGACCCGAAGAGAAAATGTGACACGGGCAAAGCAAGAGCGCATTAACGGAACGTCTGTACAACGGTGAATGGCAATTTTACCGGTTAGCTGAGCGGATTCCAGTATTGGTCTGATTACAGGCGACGAAGTCAGCCGCGCGCGAAGCGTCCGATGAAGGGATTCGTTTCTCTTTCGTAGCCAATCGACGTGTTCGGTCCGTGTCCTGTCACAACAAGCGTCTCCTCCGGCAGGGTAAAGAGCCGCTCAACAATTGATCGTTCAATCTGCCTGAAGCTGCCGCCCGCCAGATCCGTGCGCCCGACCCCCTGCAGAAACAAGGTGTCACCGGCAACCAGCAACCGATGCGCAGAGAACGCAAAGCTCATGGAACCCGCTGTATGGCCCGGCGTGTGCAACGCGACACCCCCGCAACACGCAAGATCGTCACCATCTTTTAGCCAGCGATCGGGGGCCGGGGGCGGCTCGCCGGTCATCCCCAGGCGCTCGCATTGCCTCTCGAAGCCCATCCATAGGCGCCGGTCAGCCTTATGCACGGCGAGTGGCGCGCCGATGCGCGCATGGAGTGCCGCCGACGCATACATGTGATCCAGATGCGCATGCGTGTGGACGATGGACTCGATCGTCAGGCCAAAGCGCTCGATCACGTCCATGATTCGTTCGACGTCGCCACCGGGATCCACAACGAGGCCGCGCCGCGTCACCGGATCACCGACAATTGAGCAATTGCAGCCAAGTGGCCCGGCGGCAAAGCACTCGAACAACACATCGCCCATAACGCTGCCGCCGTGCGGAACCGCCTCTTCAGTCTTCTCTGGCATCGCGCCCTCTTTCAACTCAATTGTCTTGCGCAGCCTGCTTGCCAACCGCATTCGCCGACACCGATTGCGATTCACGCAAGTCGGGCTCCGCCGCGATGCGTAGTGCCCCGAACTGCTGCTAGAATCCAGGAAGCCTATCTCAGTTGACCTGCCAGATCATCCGCAGTCTTGCATACCCAGGCGCTGCGCTTTCCGTGGTAATTGAGATCTGCGCGCGCAGTGATGGCACCCTAAAACGTAGTTACCAATTGATGCTCAAGCGCTTTTTCTATCGCATCATCGCCGTGGCGTTGATTGTCTTCGTCTCAGTGACCTCCTGCGCGCTCTTCGTGATCGCCGTGATCATCTGGGGCGCAACGCGCCCGTTCGATCGACGGTTGCGGATGCTGCACCGATTCACCTGCGGGTGGGCGCACCTTTATCTCGCCGTGTTTCCGCCATGGTCGGTCACTGTCGGCGGGCGCGACAAGATCGACGTCAACGAGACCTATGTGATCGTCTCGAACCATCAATCGCTGCTCGACATTCTGGTCGCCTTCACGCTGCATGTTCACTTCAAGTGGGTGTCCAAGGCAGTGCTCTTCCGCATCCCGTTCATCGGCTGGAACATGCGGCTCAACCGATACGTGGGCCTCAATCGTGGGGCCAAGTCGAGCATTCGCGACATGGTTGCCGCCTGCGACCGACACCTGGCCGAAGGCAGTTCCATCTACATGTTTCCCGAAGGAACCCGCTCGGAAACCGAACACATGAAACCGTTCAAGGAAGGTGCCTTCGTGCTCGCAGCCCGCAACGCGGTCCCGGTCTTGCCGGTCGTCATTAAGGGCTCGCGGGATGCCCTGCCCAAGCACAGCCTGACATTTCATGGCACCACGCACATGCGGGTACAGGTGCTGGACCCGATTCCTGTCGACGAAGTCTCGAGGAAATCGCCAAGGGAACTCATGGCCTTGGTGCAGGAGCGCATCAGCGAGGAACTCGCGCGACCGACGTGACCTTTCCCAGACGTGACCTTTCCCAGACGTGACCTTCCCCAAACGTGACCTCCCCCCACGAAGCCTTCTCGGAACGTGGCCTCCACACGGGGAGGTCTCCAGATGCCTCAGGCCGGTTTCGCGCCCCTGCAGCGGGGGTAGTTATTGCAAACCCAAAGCGTACGGCCCGCGTGCTGCCCGACTTCCGGCTGCCGGCGTGTGGTCGGGCCACCACAGCGCGGGCAACGCCGGGCCGATACCCAATGGCGCCAACACCTCGTTCACCTCAAGTGTCGAATACGATGGCAGCATAGGAAGTTCGAACAGTGGCATACCAATATCGTCACAGATGGCGTCGAGTGTACCCAGTTGCTCACCTTCAGGCGCTGATCCGCCGCTCACAGTGACTAGTCCCACAACAGCAAGGTTGTTGGCATCGCAAAGTAGAAACGAAATACTCACACCGGCAAGGGCTCTCTCCCCGGCCGGGGTCGAGGCTCGCACAAAATCTGTCAGTCGCGCCCCGGGGCAGAATCGCGAAGTGACCTGCGACTTTTCGCAGCGTAAGAAAGAGCGCTCTATGACAATCATCAAACGCGGTACTCTTGGCCGCGTAAACGGACCCCAGGTCACCGGCATTCGGCCCCCCGCATCACGACTTGTCGCGACGGGCCCGCCCGACGCCTGCACGTCCGCGCGGGTGGCATCCCGTGGCGCCACGTCATCGGACAACTCGACATCGTAGTCAGCCGCAAGCGTCTGCATCTCCGCGTCCTGCAGGCGAGCAATTTCGCGCTGCCGCAGTCTATGCAGTACATAGACGATGCCGCCAAGGACCCCGATCAGGACCAGCCATTCCAAACCCGAGTCCTACCCGTGCATCGTCAAACCGCCAGAGACGCTGATGGTTTGGCCGGTAATAAACTTCGCGTCGTCGCTCGCAAGGAACGTGATGACTCCCGCGACATCGGCGGCCTCACCGAGTCGCCGCATCGGTATCGCGCGGGTGAGCCCCGCCCGCAACCGATCACCGTACTCGCCCTCGCCGGCGAAATCGGCAAGGAGCGGCGTGTCGGTGGGACCCGGGCAGACCGCATTAATACTCACCCCGCTGCGCGCGAGTTCGCGGGCAACGCTCTTTCCCATCGCGATGACGCCAGCTTTGCAACCGGCGTATACCGCTTCACCAGAAGATCCTACGCGGCCGGCATCCGATGCGACATTGACCACTCGACCGCCGCCCGCATCAACCATCTGCGGCAGGAGTGCCTGCATCATGTTCATCGGGCCGACGTAGTTGATCGCGATCAGTTGTTGCCAGAGTGCCGGGCTCGTCTCGAGAAACGGCTTCGCCTCGTCCCATCCGGCATTGTTGATAAGGATTTGAACCGGGCCGTCTGCCACGATGCCTGCTGCTGCAGCGTCAACCTGCGCGCGGTCGCTGATGTCTACCTGCCATGCGGTCGGTCGCCGCCCGCCGGATTGCCGGAGTTCCTGCTCGACTGACTCGGCAGCGTCAATGTTGCGGTCGAGGATCGCGACGCTGACACCCTCAGCGGCGAGACGTTGGCACACCTCGCGTCCGATGCCACTGCCGCCTCCGGTGACGATCGCACGTTGTCCATCTAGTCCACGCATACGAACTCCCTCGATGGACTATTGATCCACCTGTGCGAACGGATTGCATCTTACCCACCCTGTGGCCCGTCTGCGGACCCCGGCATGTCGCGCAGATGTGCGCACTCGTTCAAACTGACAATCGAACGCTCACCTGATCGCGCCACCATGTAGCGGTTGATGCTGGTGTACCCAGGGTTGAAGAACAGGCGTGGTTCAATGCCAAGTACATGGGCTGTCCACGCATTGATAACGCCGCCATGGCACGCGACGGCGATGCGCTTGCCTGCATTCGCGGCGACGACTTCTGAGATTGAGGCGACCACCCCTTGCACAAACTGGATAAAACCCGCTTCGTCGACGCCGGCGCCGACCATCGCTAACCAGCGCTCGGGATAATCGGCCTTCAGCACCTCAATCGGGATGTACTCGTCTGCATCACGGTCATACTCGGCGACCCCGTCAACGACCTCGATCGGCATATCCGTGATCTCGGCTATTGGGTTTGCCGTCTCCCTTGCCCTCAACATGGGGCTCGAATAAAGCCGATCAAACTGCTCGTCCCGAACCCAATCAGCGACACGCGTCGCCTGTTCCCGACCGAGTGCCGACAATGGCGGGTCGGCGGGCGTGCCGTCCTGCGTCGCAACCTGCATCGGCAAGCCATGCCGGATCAGAATGAGTTCCATGCCCATCTCCTGCGTCTGTCGCGCGCGGCCCGCCGGGCCGAACCAGCAAGACAACAGCGGCGAATCTGATTAGGTGCAATCAACCGGTCAGGTACGACAGGTACTCTGCGACTCCGGCGATTGTATCGATGTGTTCTTCTGCTGACTCGTAGCGGCCACCCCCGACGACGAGCGTGGTGACGCCGGCGTCCCGGTATTCGTCCAGGATCTCCCGGCAGCGCGCGGATGCGTCAAGCGGAAGTCCGGCAAACGTCACGATCTGGGGTGGAGCCTTGCCAGCGTCAGCCGCCTGTTGGCGGTAGGCGTCGATGCCGGGGCGCAGCTTCGCAAGCGGGCCCATCGGCAACCAGCCGTCGCCATAACGCAGCGCACGTGTGATTGCGTGCGGTGCACGTCCGCCGATCAAAATCGGCGGACGTATCGGACGGGGCTTGAACAGAAAAGTCTGGCCATTAAGGGTCACTTCATCGTTCGCGAAGCACTCGCCGAGGAATCTCAGGATCTCGTCAGAGTCTGCGCCCCGGCGCGCGAGCGAGCGTCCCACCGCGCGGAACTCGGCCTCCATCCAGCCGATGCCAACACCGAGCATCAGGCGTTCGCCAGACAGTTCCTGCAGCGTTGCGACCAACTTCGCGGTCGGCAATGCCGGTCGATAGGGCAGGATCAGAACAGCCGTGCCGAGCTTGATGCGCGATGTTTGGCCGGCGAGCCAGGCAAGTGTGACGAGCGGGTCCAGGTAACGACCGAGCGAACCCTCAGCATCATCGGGTGGTATGGCAATGTGGTCGGTAATCCACAGGGAATCAAGGCCCGCGTCATCGGCAGCGACTGCGCAGGCACCCAGGGTCTCGCGGGTGGACTGCGGGCCCATGTTGCGGATATTGATGCCGAGCTTCATGGGCCGGGAGTGACTTCGATCATGGGACCGCGCCGATCAGAAAGCGGACGAAACCGCAGATCAGATCGGTGCATGCCCATCAGTCCCGTGGGAACGACGACCTGCCGGGGAAACGATGGCGCGGGCTATCCGGCCGCTATAGACACGTTGTAGACGCCCGCCTGGCGCGCGGCATCCATAACGTGAATCATGATTTCCGTCGTGCTCTCGGGATGGGGCTGGACGACAACCGGGGCTTCCGGGGTCTCTGCGTGGAGTCGCTCGATGTTGGCTCGTACCGCACGAAAGTCGATGTCCCGCCCGCGAATCTTGATCCGATCCCGGCTCGTTACCTGCACGACAATACTCTTCTTGTCGGCATCCTTAATATTCTGGTTCTTGTCGGGCGAGTTGACGTCCAGCCCGATCTCTTTGACAAAGGTTGCCGTGACAATGAAGAAAATCAACATGATGAACACGACGTCGAGCATCGGGGTCAGGTCAATTTCTTCTTCTTGCTTTCGTTGTAGCGCCTTGATTCTCACGTCTTCACCTGCTTGTGCGCACTGCGCTTGTCTTGTTTGTGTTCTTTGTCTAGCTGGTATTTCTTAGTCACGAATCGGCGACGAGGCACAGCAGAGGAGTGCTGGCCAGGGTTCGCCCAACCCTGCTGGTCATTAGGCGCTGAAGGATACAGTGGGGCCCCGGTGATTGAAAGCCGCCCGACACCAGGCGTTGAGGCCGAAAATCGCGCTTCCGTTGGAACATTTCTGCAAGCTTCCATTTTAGACACTACCGTAAATTTCAAGTCGATTATTACGGCAAAGCACATTCTGCACAGGGCCATTCAAAAACGCGCCCGTCTTGATCCGGCAAACGCCGCAGCACGCGCTTCGGGTTACGAGCCGCTAGCCACGCCCCGCCGCGTTGATGACTTTGCTCACTGTGGTGTAGTGCAAGCCAAGATGCTCACCGATCTCCGAGAGCGTATAGCCATACTCCACGTGTGCTCGCAGAATGATCTCATTGCGAACCGCACGGTCCTTGCCTGCGGCCGGCTTGAACATTGATTTTAGCGTCCGTTTGCGCCCGACCCGGCGCGGTCCGATCTTCGCTGCCTTGGTGCCGTCAAGGACCGGTTGCAGGCGCGCGACAAACTCGTCACTCCCCAGCAACACCTGGTGCTCCCGATCATCAAGGGGGGACTGACCACCGAGCCCCGCTTTGACGAACGCCCGGTACTTGCGTATGGCGTCAACGGGTCTGCGGCCGAAGCTGGCGACGAGTTCCGTGCAATCCAGAAATGCGGGCATCTTGATTAACCCCGATGCCGCCCGATGCGACGTCCATCGACACTTTTCAGCGGAGGTACCATCGCCAGATCGCACTGGATTCATAACGACATGGCGACAGATCTCCTGCAGGTAGCCGTCCTGTTCAAACAGAATGCTGCGGAAACGCCCGTGGAACAGGGAACCTTCAAGTCCGTGCTTGCGGTTGAAGTGTTGGGTGTAGACACCGTTCAGTTGCCGCATGCCACGAGAGAGATTGGCTGCTGGCACACTGACCACCAGATGATAGTGGTCAGACATCATCGCGTAAGCGTGGAGCACCCAACCGAAGCGTTCGACTACCATCGCAACAACGTTGAGGAAGACCTTTCTGTCTTCCTCGTCTACGTAGGTTTCCTGCCCTCGATTGCCCTTGCTGGTGACCAGATAATATGCGCCCGGGTACTCGATTCTGACAGGTCGTGACATGAGATAAGTTCGTATTGAGGAGGCATTATCATTCCAGAACCAGTTTCGCGAGTCATCCTGGCAAGCGCCGCGAAAGCGGCTGAGAAACTATCACGGCGCAAGCATCGCTCACAAGCGGTGTCTGCCCGCTGGTTCGACTTGACGCCTGATGGTCACTGTGAGTAAGTTTCCCGCTCCGAACGAGGTGAGTTTGGGAAGACGGGAGCCGCGTCTGAAAGCGCAATTACGCGCCAACAACCGCGCACGGAGCAGAAGACGAGCAAGCGTTTTCCTCGATGGCCCGCCGGTAACTGGCCGATAGTTGCGAC
>CAVOBC010000153.1:0-10236 GCA_963693635.1 Gammaproteobacteria bacterium
AGCGAGCGCGACACCCGGCCGGTTAGCGTTAGCCGATCACTGGCCTCGCAAAGCGCACGTGAAATCTATCAGGCTGCTGAAAAAGCAGCCTGATAGACCGATACATGGATTGCACGTTCGCTTCGCGAGCCATGAATAGTATCGGCCGCAAAACGCCATTGTTAAGTCGTTGATTTGTCGCGAGCGGGCTGAGGCCGGCGACTCTAAAAAAGTGCAGGAAAGCACTTTTTCAACTGCTAGAGATCGTAGCCCCGTTCGTTGTGCTGATTGACGTCCAGACCTTCGGTCTCGATGTCCTCATCCACCCGCAGCCCGAGCATCGCGCGGACGGCGAACAGAATGACCGCCGTGCAGACCGCCGCGTAAAGCACGGTGGCGCCGACACCAATCGCCTGGACGCTGAGCTGGCTGCCCATGTCCATCCCCTCGGCGTATCCCTTGCCCGAAAACACCCCAAGGGAGGTACTGGCAAAGACTGCCGCGAGCAGCGTCCCGAGCGCCCCGCCAACTCCGTGTACCGGGAAAACATCCAATGAGTCATCTACACCGAGCTTCTGCTTCATGAAATTCGTCGCGTTGAAGCAGACAAAGCCGGCGATGAGGCCAATGAGCATCCCGCCGGCCGGTCCAATGAAGCCAGACGCGGGCGTGATCGTGCCGAGACCGGCGACCATACCCGTGACTGCGCCAAGCGCACTGGGTTTGCCGAACTTGACCCATTCACACACCATCCAGGTGAATGCGCCAGCAGCCGCAGACATGTGCGTAGCCAGCATCGCCATCCCGGCGTCGCCATTGGCGCCGAGAGCACTGCCCGCATTGAACCCGAACCAGCCCACCCAGAGCATGCCGGCACCCATGATGGCCATCGTCATGTTGTGCGGCGGCATCGCGGTCCCCGGGAAGCCCTTTCGCGTGCCGAGTATCAGCGCACATACCAGCGCGGAAACCCCCGCCGTGACATGCACAACCAGGCCACCGGCGTAGTCCATGATCCCCATCTCACTCAGCCAGCCGCCGCCCCAGACCCAATGTGTGACTGGTACGTACACCACCATCAACCAGATTCCCGAGAATACGAGCATGGATGAGAAGCGCATCCGTTCTGCAAAAGCGCCAACGATCAGTGCCGGGGTGATGATCGCGAAGGTCATCTGGAAGGTTGCAAACAAACTTTCGGGAATAGTTCCGCTGACCGTGTCTACCTTGACCGCCTGCATGAAAAGATTATCGAAGCCGCCGATAAAGAAGTTACCTTCCCCGAACGCAAGCGAATAGCCCGCGACCAACCACAGAATTGACACAAGGCAGGTGATAACAAAACACTGCATCAGCACACTGAGCACATTCTTGACCCGGACGAGTCCCCCATAGAACAACGACAGACCCGGAATCGTCATGAACAGCACGAGCGCCGTCGATGCCAGAATCCACGCGGTATCACCACTGTCGATGGCATCCGCACCGAAAGCGTATGGCGAGGCCAGGGTGGCCAGGCCGGTTAACATCCGAACAGCACTTTTTTTCTTCATTATTTTCCCCTTCAAATGACTGGTAGCATTCTTTGACGAACAGCCCTGAGCTTTCCCGGACAAACAGCCCTGAGCTTCCCTGGACTAACAGCCTGAGCTTTCCTGGACTAACAGCCCTGAGCTTCCCTGGACTAACAGCCTGAGCCTTCCTGGACTAACAGCTTGCGAACCGAGACGCCCGCGAACGTGCTCCTTGTCGCAGACGAGGGTTTCGACACCCCCAAAGTGTTGCCACAGGTGCACGTCCAGGCAGCAACGAAATCCGAGTAGATTCGGGCCAGAGTCTCGCCCGGTTCGCCAGATCTACGCCTTCGCCCCGCTGCACAACCGCAGGGCATGTCACCAAGTTCAAGCGAACCAATTGAGGGCAACTCTACTCGATGCCGTCATCGTGCAACAACCCCGATTCCTACGCTGACGCACCAAAAAAGCGCGCCAATTCAGCGCCTTGCGTCACTCGGGTGCGATACCTGCACCACGGTGATTCAAACCGTTTTTTCGCCGCCAAACGTGAATCAGGCCGGTACATTCAGTCCGGCAATCGCCCGCGCCGCATCGCCAATCAATTCAGGTCCGTGGTAGATGAATCCCGTGTAAAGCTGAACGAGGTCTGCACCCAATCGCACCTTCTCAGCCGCATCCTCCGCAGAGTTAATACCGCCGACCCCGATTACCGTCATCCGTGTGCCGACCGCAGCAACCGTGGCACGTAGTGCGGCATTGGCATGTGCAAAGAGCGGTGCCCCCGACAGCCCGCCCGCTTCGTCTGCGACCGGGTCTCCCACGACGCCGAAACGGTTCAACGTGGTGTTGCCGCAGATAACGCCATCGATATCGAACGCGAGCAACTCACCGCACAACTCGCCGATCGCATCCGCGGTCAGATCCGGTGCCATCTTCACAACCAGCGGCACTGATCGTCCATGGGCGCCAATGAGCGATTCACGCGACTCTTTGAGCGCGTGCAGCAAACGCCTCAGGGCGTCCAAGCCCTGCAGGTCGCGCAACCCCGGCGTATTCGGCGACGAAATGTTGATCGTGATGTAAGACGCGACCGGATAGACGGCCCGCAGACCGGACACGTAGTCGTCGACGGCCGCCTCCGCTGGTGTTGCCAGATTTTTTCCGATATTGATACCGAGAACGCCTTCAAACCGCGCCCCGTGAACACGCGCCAGTAGTGCCCGCACACCCGCATTGTTGAATCCCATCCGGTTGATCAACGCCTCATGACGTGGCAATCGAAAGAGCCGTGGCTTGCTCTTTCCGGCCTGGGGCACTGGCGTGACAGTTCCAATTTCAAGCGCGCCAAAGCCAAGGGCACCGAGTCCATCGATGCAGCGACCGTCTTTGTCGAGACCAGCCGCAAGGCCGACCGCGTTGGCGAACGTAAGGCCCATCGCGCGCACGGGCGCCGAGACGCTGGACGCGCCCAGCAACGACGACACCCCCAAACGCTCCGCAAGAGAGATCGAGCGCAACGAGACGTCGTGTGACAACTCCGGGGGAAGCAGGAACAAGAGATCACGGGCTGCCTGATAGTTCATGTCACATCACTCATCGATATCACGCGCGCCAACCACAAGACCCACTGCCTTGGGATTTGTCAGGCACGTCAGTTAATCCGTGCGCTTGCTCTGACGGGACGGACGCATTCATTGAGCGGAAAGCGTCCACCTCGTCGCATCTGGCTGTCTTGTCGCCTGTCCAAACTTGCCGGTCACTTGCCTGTTCATATTGGGCTGCTCATCTTGGGCTGCTCATCTTGGGCTGTTCATATTGGGCTGTTCATATTGGGGCTGTTCATTCAGGAGTAGCAACGAGCAGGAGTAGGCGCAACGAGAATCCCGGCGAAACTCCGGACCCGAATTATTAAACAGTTGGTCTCGCAATTCACGGCGCAATTCTCGGCACGGCGCTGCGCCACTCCCCAGCAAGACGCGCGGCACGCTCTCAATACAGCTCTCGGCCGACGCTCGCAACAACGCCAGGGGATCGACCGAGACGTTCGCGCGTCTCAGCCGCGCGAACGTCTTTAAAAAAGGCCGGGTTGCGGCGTTGAACAATTATCCGAATGGGGTTGCCGTGAGCTCGGAACCCCGTCGACATTTGCTTGTCCCATCCGGTAATACAATCCCACGCATCCGCGTGCGGCTTGAAGGAAGGACAGTTAGAATATGCCGCCGACAGCGACCCACCCCCGAGGCAACCCAACCAACACGCTGCCAATACCCGATCAAACACTCAACCAAGCACTCAATCAAACTCTCAATCAAACAACAGAGGACGCCTCCGCGGAACCGATGCAACATCGCGAGCTGATTCACCGCCTTCAAACCTGGCTGTCTTCACAGATCATCGGCCAGGACAAATTGGTCAACCGCCTCCTGATCGCCGTGCTGTCAGACGGACATCTGTTGGTTGAAGGTGCCCCAGGGCTGGCCAAAACCAAAGCAATAAAGACCCTCGGTCTCGGCGTCGAAGGCGAATTTCATCGCATCCAGTTCACGCCCGACCTGCTGCCATCTGACATCACCGGTACAGAAATCTATCGCGCAGAGCAGGGCACGTTCGAATTCCAGCAAGGGCCGATTTTCCACAACCTGATCCTTGCGGACGAGATCAATCGCGCGCCCGCCAAGGTTCAGTCTGCCCTGCTTGAAGCTATGGGCGAGCGTCAGGTAACCGTTGGCAGACAAACGTTCAAATTGCCGCCGCTGTTTCTGGTGATGGCAACCCAGAACCCCATCGAGCAGGAAGGTACCTATCCGCTGCCCGAGGCCCAGTTAGACCGTTTTCTCATGCATGTCGTTATCGACTATCCGGACGCGGCGTCCGAGCGAGACATCCTGCGCCTGGTACGCAACGAATCGATGGCCGCGAGCGTGGTCTCGACACCGCCCGACATCGTCACCCAGGAGGCAATCTTTTCGGCACGCCAGGAAATCCTGTCCCTGCACATGTCGCCGGTCGTCGAGGAGTACATGGTCCAATTGACGATGGCCACGCGCAATCCAGGCCTGTACGGAGAAGACATGTCTGGCTTTCTCGACTTCGGCGTCAGTCCGCGAGGAACCATCGCGCTCGACGTCTGTGCTCGCGCGAACGCCTACCTGATGGGTAAGGACTTCGTCAGCCCTGACGACGTACAAGCGGTCGTGCACGATGTGTTCCGCCACCGCGTCATCATCAGCTTCGAAGCAGAGGCTATGGGTGTAGATGCAGACCAGGTCATCTCGTCGCTGGTGCAGCGCGTCGCAGCGGCCTGAGAGCGATTGTGGCTGGCGCATATACCGACGTTAACAGCCTGATCGCACTGCGGCATCGAGCCAGCCGGCTGGACCTGTCGTCGGTCAGTCGGTCAAAGAACCCCCTTGCCGGCCTGCTCAGTTCGCGGTTTCGAGGACGCGGCATCGACTTTGCCGAGGTCCGGGCGTACCAGCCTGGGGACGATATCAGAACCATCGATTGGCGGGTCAGTGCACGCACGGGCAAAACCCACACGAAACTCTTTCAGGAAGAAAAAGAACTACCGGTCATGATCATTGCCGACCAGAGTCAGGCCATGTTCTTCGGCAGTCGCACCGCATTCAAATCAGTTACGTGTGCCGAGACCGCCGCGAGCATTGCCTGGGCATCACTGAACCGGGGCGATCGAGTGGGTGGTGTCGTGTTCGGCAATGGCGAGCACCGCGAGGTTAAACCGCGCCGCAGCAAACACTCGGTGCTCCGTCTGCTGCACGACATCACCGATCTCAACGGCAGTCTCAGCCGCGACGGGACCGCGGTAGCCGGCGAATTGGCAACCTCGATCGCGCAGATTCGCCGCGTTATAAAGCACGGCACGACCGTCTACATCGTCAGCGATTTCCATGACTTCGATAACGAAGCACGACGTCACCTGCGTCAACTGTCCCAGCAAAATGACGTGGTCGGAATACACGTTTCAGATCCGCTTGAGCAGATGCTGCCAAACCCGGACCTTTACACCATTACCAACGGTAGCGAACGGGTGAAAATCAACGCGACTGCACGCCAGTATCGAACCCAGTATGAGCAGGTATTCCGCGACCGGTTGGCCAACCTGCAGGACGACTTTCTGCGCATCAAGAGTCTGCTCGTCTCCATCAGCACGGTCGACGACGTGGTGCAGACACTCGAAGATTCCCTGTCGAATGATCTTGTGCGAGCACGGGCGGGACGTGATCGAGCCGCCACAGCCGCGTCAAAGGCCTGATCCGTATGCAGGCACCTGGCCCTACAACACCGCATCTCGCACGAACGACCCCAATGCCCGGTGGACCCGCCAGCGCGCCCGGTGCTGACCCCCTTGCGGAACTGCGCGATCTGCATCTTGGCGCGCCACCCGAGGTACTCCTGCCTGCACCTGGATGGTGGCTACTCGCGCTCATCGCAATCGCATCCCTGCTTGCGCTTGCGACGGTGATTGCAAAGCGATGGCGCGGCCGACGTTACCGTCGCGGCGCCATCGGGATGTTGGACGTAATGCTCGCAGAGTTCAGCATATCGCTCGACGCCACAGCGTACCTGACCGGAGTCAGCAGCCTGCTGAAGCGCGTCGCGCTCGTCACGTTCGGCCGCAGCCACGTCGCGAAATTGAGCGGCGAGACCTGGGCTGCTTTCCTCGATGAGACCGGCCGCTGTCGCGATTTCACGATGGGCGAGGGGCAGGTCCTGATCGATGGCCCGTACCAGGGGCAGCCCAGCCTGGAACGCCCGGAGGTCCTGCACTTAATTGCAACCCAATGGGTCAAATCGCACCAGGCCCCGTCCGCACCCCCATCCCCAGCTCAGGCCAAGGCCAATTCCCAGACTGAACCACGATTGAGCAAAGCAGATGCTTGAATTCGACTGGCCGCTGGTTTTCGCTGCGTTACCCCTGCCCTTACTCGCGTATTGGTTGCTGCCCCGCGCGACCGATCAGGAAGCCGCGCTCTACGTTCCCTTCTATGCGACAGCGCGCAGCTTCGAGAGCGCGTCTTTCAGTCCACGCCGCCGGGCCTGGCTCAAGAAGCTGATCATGCTGCTCGCCTGGGTCGCCCTTATTGCCGCAGGCGCACGCCCGGTCTGGATCGGTGAGCCCGTGGAGTTGCCGTTGACGGGCCGTGATCTGATGCTCGCCGTCGACATATCCGGGTCGATGGGGACAGAAGACATGTTCGAAGGCAGTCGCCAGATCACGCGGCTTGTCGCCGTGAAAACGGTCGTCGGCGACTTCGTCGAACGCCGCATCGGCGATCGTTTGGGTCTGATCCTGTTCGGCTCCCGTGCTTACCTGCAAACCCCGCTCACCTTCGACCGCCGAACGGTCAGGCTGCAGTTGGCAGACACCCCGCTCGGAATTGCCGGCGGCAAGACTGCCATCGGTGACGCCATCGGCCTTGCGGTCAAACGCTTGCAGTCGCGCCCCGCAGAGAGCCGGGTTCTCGTGCTGCTGACCGACGGGGCGAACAACGTTGGCGAGGTGTCGCCGCTCCAGGCCGCAAAACTTGCGGCCCAGGAAGGCATCCGTATCCACACGATTGGCTTTGGTGCAGACGAATTGGTCGTCCCGGGGCTGCTCTTCAATCGCAAGATCAACCCGTCCGCCGAGCTCGACGAAGAAACCCTGACCGAGATCGCCGACTCGACCGGTGGACTCTACCGGCGCGCTCGCAACATCGCAGAGCTCGCGGCCATCTACGACGTGCTCGACACGATCGAACCAATCGATCAGGGAGTCCAGGTCGACCGACCGGTCAAGTCGCTGTTCTATTGGCCACTTGGGTTCGCGTTCCTCGCCACACTGCTAATGGCGTTGCTGCACCCGTCCACGCGCGCGTCCGTTGCCCGGTTGCTGTCCCGTCCGGCGCACCTGCACCCGGAGCAATCCTGATGCCGGAGCAGTTGCACTTTCTGCGACCCGAGTGGTTGTGGCTGCTGATTCCGGCGCTCGTCATGTTCGCGATGTTACGCGCCCAGCAGGCAGCCGGATCCAACTGGGCACGCGCGATCGACCCGGCCCTGCTCCCGTTGCTGCTGGACACCATCAACGAACGCTCCGCCAGCCGCCCCCTTTGGCTTCTGCCAATCGCCTGGAGCCTTGCGGTATTCGCACTCGCAGGCCCCGTCTGGGAGAAAATTCCGCGAATCCTGCACGAACGGGAAGACGCGGTGGTGATACTGCTTGATCTGTCGCTGTCCATGTATGCAACCGACGTGCGGCCAAGCCGGCTCGTCCGTGCCCGGCACAAGATTGCCGATTTGTTGGAGACTCGCACGGAGGGCATGACCGGGCTGATTGCCTACGCGGGCGATGCGCACACGGTCTCGCCGCTGACCGACGACAGCAAAACGATCAATGCCCTGCTACCTGTCCTCACACCTGCGCTCATGCCGCGCAGCGGCTCGCGGCTGGCACCCGCTCTCAACCTTGCACACAACCTGCTGGTCGACGCCGGGATGGAAAGCGGGCGCATTCTCGTTGTCACTGACGAAATCCGTGACCAGGCAGCAGCGCAGACCATGGCTGAGAATTGGCGTGGCGCCTTTCCCGTGTCGATACTTGGCGTCGGCACGGTCGACGGGGCGCCAATCCCACAACCGGGCGCGGGACAGGGATATCTTAAACATCCATCGACAGGCGAACTCGTGATCGCCCGGATGCCAACGGCGGACATGCTCCGGTTCGCCGGTCTTGCGGGCGGGCGTTTCTCACAGCTCACCATCGATGACGGTGACCTCGCGTATCTGATGGCAGAGATCCCATTACTCGAGGACCAGTTTCACCAGACAGAACGCGAGTTTGATGTTTGGTTTGAGGAGGGACCCTGGCTGATCCTGCTGCTGATTCCCATCGCAGCGCTAGCGTTTCGTCGCGGCTGGATCTGGTGCGTCGCGATCGTCCTGATCGGCACGGGGCAGGACACCTACGCCAATCCGTGGGACGATCTCTGGCAAACCCGCGAACAGCAGGCGCTCGAACGTTACGAAGCGGATCCGCTCGCAGCGGCTGAACTCTTTGACGACCCGGACTGGAAGGGTGCGGCAAGCTATCGCGGCGGCGACTTTGCTGCCGCTGCTGGCCAGTTCGCCAACATCGACACGAGCAATGGCAGATATAATCTGGGTAACGCCCTCGCCCGCCAGGGTCGTTATCAGGAGGCAATCGATGCATACGACAATGCGCTTGCCCGTGACGCCAGCAACGAGGACGCCACGTTTAACCGCAAGCTCGTTGAAGATCTCCTGAATCAGGAGCAGGAGCAACAGCAGAATCAGGAGAGTTCCGACAGCGACGAACAGCAGGACCAAGAGCAGTCGGCGGATCAGCAATCGGGCGAACAAGAGGGCGCAGAATCCGATCAGCAACAGAGTGCCGAGCCGCAGCAAGGCGAAAAAGACGAACAGCAACCGGAGCAGGTGGAGCAACAAACCGCAGATGACGGCGAAGAACTCGACACTGAGGAGGAACAAGCGCTGCAACAATGGCTGCGCCGCGTACCCGATGACCCCGGCGGCCTGTTGCGGGAAAAATTCAGGCGTCAACACGCAGATCGTTCAAAGCGCGGAATACTGGGAGGCAGCAGAGAAAGTGGCGGTGCAACGGCAAACTGGTAACACACTGAAACCCCTGCTGCTGGCAAGTTTGCTGATATTGCAAATCCAGAGCGCATCGGCACTTTTTACCGCAGAGGTGAACCGCACGGAGATATCCGAAGTGGATCTCGTCACGCTCGATCTCGTGCTAACCGACCCGCAAGACGACATCCAGCCAGACCTCCGTCCACTCAGCAAGGACTTCCAGGTCATTCAGATATCACCGTCCAGCGCCTTCTCCATCATCAACGGCCGCACGTCCTCAACCCGGTCCTGGCTGGTGGAGATGCGTGCGAAACGACTGGGACCGTTGACCATTCCTGCGATCAGGGCAGGAAACCAGACAACGCGCCCGATCGCGCTGAACGTGACGAATGCGCCCACACGGGGCAATCAAATCGTTTTCTTCGAAACCTCGGTCGACCGCACGCAGGCGTGGGTACAGTCCCAGGTCATCTATACCGTCAAACTGTTCTGGTACGAGTCGATCAATGGCGAGTTCCCCGCCGCGCCACAACTCGACGACGCGATCATCGAAACGCTCGAGGAGGAGCGCCGGTCGCGTGCCGTGATCAATGGTCGCACGTACTCGGTCTTCGAGCGGCGCTATGCCATTTTCCCGCAGAAATCCGGCCAAATGATGATTCCCCGAGAGGTCTTCACCGGCCTGCGGTCGCGCGGCGGACGGTTTGGCAACCGGGAGAAAGTGAGCGCCGTATCGGAGCAACATCTGATAGAGGTAAAGCCGCGGTCTGCAGGTTTTCCGGGTAGCCAATGGCTACCCGCGTCCTCACTGGAGTTGGAGGAAGTCTGGAGCGCTGATCCCACATCCCTGACGGTCGGCGACCCACTCAATCGCACGCTGATTATCAAGGCGACCGGCATCACGTCCTCCCTCCTGCCCGAGCTGCCTCGACTGTCCAGTGACCTCGTGAAAAACTACGTCGACCCACCGGCGTCGACCGACGAGATCACCCCCGATGGCATCACGGCATCACGCCAGGAAGTCCACGGCATACTGCCGGTCAAGGCTGGCACCCTGACCCTGCCGCCGGTTGAGATTCACTGGTGGGACACGAAGGCAGAACGCACACGAACTGCCCGG